>CAYYPX010000238.1:0-1539 GCA_964473655.1 uncultured Micavibrio sp. | reverse complement strand
ACTTCAAGCGTGGGCTTATCGGTCAAGCGCAATCCATTTTTTGGATCTTTTCTTTCTTCGATTCCCTCTTTTTTCAATTTTTCATCGATTTGATTTCCACCACCATGTACGACAATAACGTGTGCTTCTATATTGTGAGAAAGAAAAGCTGCCTGCCTGCTAATCGAACGGATGACATTATCGTCTTCAGCCAGAGCACCGCCGAACTTGATAACGATAACTTCGCCGCGATACTTGTTCTTGAATTTCAGGATATCGTTGAAGACGGTGCTTATATCGAATGGCTGGCTCATAAATACTCTCTAGTTAGGATTGCTGGACTTTTTATATATTCCATAACATTAAATGTCTAGCTTTTTATAGATTGGGCCTAATAGTATTTATAGGGCACGAAAAGAGGCAAAATACTGCGATTAGAAAGGCTGCTTATTGCTTTAAGCAGCGTTTGCAATATCCATCCAGCTCATGATCCCGCTCTCAAGATTGAAGGCTTTATAGCCGCGTTGGGATAAATAAGCGGCAAAATGACGCGACCTTTCTCCTATCGCGCAGATAAGTAAAACAGGAGTTTCTTTTGAAACCGGATTATCGGAGGCAACCCATTTTTCAAATATCTCCTGCGGCATATTGATGCTGTAGGGTATATGGAACAGATCAAAAGATTGCGGTGAACGCGTATCAACAATCAATGCGCCCACATTCTGCGCTCGCCATGATTCAATTTCATTGGCGTTTACAGTTGGAACGATATGAATAGCCTCGCTATCAAATTTGTGCAGAGGTGATTCCAGTTCTCTATGACCGAACAATTCAGGCATACGTTCTTGTACGTAGGAAATATACCATTCTAAACGGTCGCAAACGATAAAGACCGCATTCTTCTTTTCCGTTAGATTTTCGTCTATTTCTTTTAAAAGGCGTATTGCCGTCGTGTAATTCGCGCCGGATGATGGACCGCATAAAATCGCGCAATCACGCGAAAGAGTCAGCATACCTTGGAGCGCCTCCTCTTCCGTCAACGGATATATCCGGTCATAGTAATCTTTTTGAAACATCGAGCTTTCCATCATTTGAGCCATGTTCCGAATTCCGGGAATAAAATGGCCGGTCTGCGCGGTCACGCCAATGGCTTTGAAGTCTTTATTCTCGCGGCGAAACCTATTGGCTATGCCAAGACTGGAACCTGTCGTGCCAAGGCCTCCAAAAAAATAGTCAATGGCTCCCAAATCATCGAGAATTTCTTGGGCGGTTGTTTCCTCATGGAATTGCGGGTTTTTCTCGTTCGTAAACTGGCTTGGGAAATATGCTTTCCCCGGGTTATCCCGAACTGTTTTTTCAATCAAATATTGCGGATCGTTAGGATCGGACGGATCAAAGCAATTGCTGGCGTTGACGATTTCTTCTATATCCGCACCAAGAATTTGCAAAACTTCCTTTTGCTCTCTCACCTTTTTAAGTGCGCTGACCAGTTTAAACTTAACGCCGTGGGAAGACGCAATCGCGGCCAAAGACTTTGCCGTATTTCCGCTCGAATTCTCG
>CAYYPX010000237.1:1233-1583 GCA_964473655.1 uncultured Micavibrio sp. | reverse complement strand
AGGCCGCTATTCGCAAGAAGGGCACAACGCTGTGCGCTCTGTCTGAAGGAAACGGTCTCAGCGAGTCCGCAATCCGTCAGGCCCTGCGAAAGCCATGCCCACGAGCGAATAAAGTCATCTCAGAGTTTATTGGTAAACCCCTCCACGAAATCTGGCCCGCTTGGTTCGACAAGCAGGGCCAGCGCATCCGGCCATCTTCCATTTCCAAAGACCGTACCCGAAAACCGTCCACTCGTCACCGTCAAAAATAATTCCATAATTTGCAGGAATATCGCTATGGACCTTCAGATTGCCGACCTTGTCAAAATTCACGATCACGCCGCATGGACGAATTCCCTGATCGTCGCTGA
>CAYYPX010000237.1:0-1223 GCA_964473655.1 uncultured Micavibrio sp. | reverse complement strand
GTTTCGGGAAGGAACACAAGGGCGTACTCAAAGCTATCCGCAACCTCGAATGTTCCGAGAGTTTCAGTCGTCGCAACTTAGCACCTGTTGAATATATCGACGTGCAAGGAAAAGAGCAGCCCCTGTACGAACTCACCCGTGACGGAGCGATGTTTCTGATCATGGGCTTCACCGGCGCGGAAGCTGCGCGGTGGAAGGAAGCGTTTATTGAGGCTTTTAATGAAGCGGAAAGGCACCTGACACAGCGCGTTCCATGCGTGGATCAACTGGTCGATGAATTTTTGTCCCTGAATCCATACTGGAAAGAAATCCGTGAACTGACGCTGTCCGGTATGACTATTGACCAGATTGCGGCGGCAATCCCAAACAAAAGCCGATCCGCTATAGGGCGTGCGCGTGTGCGTATGGGCGATCTGGGGCTGATGGATAATGCACCACTCCATCGCCGCCGAGAACTTATTTCCTTCTTTGCCGGGCGCAAAGCCAATTTTCCAGCTCATCAAGCATAAACATTTTTAACAGCCAATGTCTGTGGGGGACGAAATGCTAACGCCAGAAAAAATTAAAGCCGCCATTTTAAGGGCCGATTTTGAAGACCTGAAATTTATGGTCTGCGCCCACGCCGACGATCCGAACACTAGATCAGGATACGAGCGCGGCAATATCGTGACTTATGAGATCAAAGCAAACGCGCAGGAGGCAGCTATTCAAGCTGCTCGATATCTGGAGCGGGGCTACTGGGTCGAGATCTACCTCGACAAACCGCATCTCCTTTTAACTGGGCCTTTAAACCCCGATACATACGAGGTGGCAGCATGAGATCGCTTGCCCCAACAAGAGCAGAGATTTCTTGCGCCGGAGGTATCACCCCGGCGCGGCTCTCGGCCCGCACGAACAAGGCCATCGCTGAGATCGAGAAACGCATACAGGCTCTGGCAGAGCCTTATGTCGAAATCGATAACAGCGTGGTCGGTGAACAGGCACAACTGGCCGCAGCTTTCGACAAGTTCAAGGCTGCAATCTTAGAAACGCAGAAATACCTTGAGGAGGCAGCATGATTAGTACCGCCATACGTCGTACGTGGTTTCTGATCAAACTCATTTGCATCGTCATCGCAATGGCGTTCTGGGTGGGTATGCCGATCTGGGGATCGTGGCTGCACCTGATGCTTACCGGCAAGCCGATGGGGTTCTGATCATGAGCCATCCCTTCGGACCACAATC
>CAYYPX010000236.1:0-1589 GCA_964473655.1 uncultured Micavibrio sp. | reverse complement strand
ATATCGCTCGCGCTGATGTAGCGGCGTTTGGCGGATGGGAATGCGGATTCTTCCTCGGTCGAAGTTTGAACATCATCGGCTTTGGCTTCCGATGCGAATTGCGGTGCTGCCGTCATGCGTAATGTTTTCAAGGCTGAGCCGGAGCGGATGGAAATGGTCCCGCTATCCTTTTTATCGTTGGCGACATTGGCGGCGATCTCCTCTTGGACTTTCTCCAGTTTTTCGCGGGCGTCTTCGACCGTTTTGGCAGATGAAGATACGGAAATAGAAGACTTCTTAGCGGCGAGCGTGTCGGACATGCCAGACCTTTCCTAGGAGAGTGTATGAAAACAGTGATGTTTGAATGTCTTATAAAGACACGCTGAGATTCCACTCGCAAGGCGAGCGGCATAGTTTTCCACAGGAAAGGGTTAAGATTGGTTACTCAGGCAGCTGCGTTTGGGCGAAGCGTTCCACTTCACCCGGGCCGCACATTGGCTTCGAAACCGGATGGCTGGCTTCGATATGGGAAGCCCAGCTCTTAAGTTCGGCTGTGCTCATCTTGTCGGCCTTGGGAATCCGCGGTGCATAGTTCGCGCAGAAAATGTCGGGACGCATACGGGCGGCATCGGTTGCAACCTTATTGGCCAGATCAGTGCGAAGATCATGAAAAGCGCGCTCAGGGTTCGAACGCCCGGCCAAACCGAAATAATTGATAAGCGTTTCTTCATATCCTGCGATCAAGGATGAATTACGTGCCGTTATTTGTTGATATTGTTGATAAAAGTTCGTCCAGCCCCGTGGAGTCATGTGCTGGCAGTTCAGGGCAATCACCATCAATTCGCTATGGATGCGGATACCCTGCTCGGCTTCGGCTTCGGCCGGTGTGTAGCATTGGCGTCCCTTGGCGGCAGGAACCCCTACTTCCACTTTCATTTGCGCTTGAGCCTGTGGAGCAACCAAAAGCAGAGCGATACATAGCCAGATTTTTTTCATAAACAGACCTTTCAAGAGACAGGCGTTAATAGCGGATCGCCATTAAAATGCGCAAGCAAATTCTTTACTACAATCTCGCCCATCTTTGCACGTGTTTCCACGGTCGCAGAGCCGACATGAGGCAAAAGAACGACATTATCCAATTTAACCAATTCTTCGGGTACGTGAGGCTCGTTTTGATAAACATCGATACCGGCACCGGCGATGGATTTGTCCATCAATGCTTTTACCAGAGCCTCTTCGTCGGTCACGCTACCGCGGGCGACATTGATCAAAAATCCGTTGGGGCCAAGCGCATTCAAAATATCCGCATTCACGATATGGCGTGTGGATGAACCGCCGGGACAAGACAATATAAGGTAATCCGAAATTTCAGCGAGTTTCTTAAGATCAGGTTCATAAGCATAAGGAACGTCACTTTTTTTCCGCGGCCCCTGATAGACGATCTTCATGTTAAAGGCGGCGCATCGTGACGCAATTGACTGCCCGATGCGACCCATGCCGACGATGCCCACGGTCTTACCGGTTAGCGTCCAACCAAGCGGCATATTGCCATTCAACCACTTGCCGACGCGGACATACATATCGCCCTCGCACACGCGTCTTGATATCGC
>CAYYPX010000235.1:0-1605 GCA_964473655.1 uncultured Micavibrio sp. | reverse complement strand
TAACCATGCCCAGATCCCGCCACAATTGAGCGGCCAAACTGATCTAGCTGAGCTTCTTCTTTAGTAGGTCGTTCAGCATGGCAGGGTTGGCCTTGCCGCCCATTTCCTTCATCACTTGGCCGACAAAGAAACCGAACAGCTTATCCTTGCCACTCTTATAGGCGGCGACATTGTCTGGATTGGCTGCGATGATGGCATCGATGACTTTTTCAATTTCGCCCGTGTCGGTGACTTGCTTAAGGCCTTTGGATTCCACGATCTTGACGGCGTCTTCACCGCTTTCATACATCTGCGCGAAAACATCCTTGGCAATTTTGCCGGAGATGGTGTTGTCGGAGATCAGCGCGACTAGACCGCCGAGCTGTTTTGCCTTGATCGGACTTTCGGTGATGTCTTTGCCATCCTTGTTCAAAAGGGCGAGGAGTTCATTCAAGACCCAGTTGGAGACCAGCTTGTGGTCGCGATCATTCGCCGCGCTTTCGTAATAATCCGCGCGGGATCGCTCGGCAATCAAGACTGTCGCATCGTAAACCGGCAGGCCGTAATCCTTCATGAATCGGTGCTTCTTTTGATCCGGTAATTCCGGCAGCGTCGCTTTGATCTCAGCAATCCATTTCGGATCGAGTTCAAGCGGCAGAAGGTCAGGGTCTGGGAAGTAGCGATAGTCATGCGCTTCTTCCTTCGATCGCATAGAACGTGTTTCCATTTTGGCAGGATCCCACAAACGTGTTTCTTGTTTGATGGAACCGCCGGCCTCAATAATTTCTATCTGACGACGAGCTTCATGTTCGATGGCTTGCTGAACGGCCTTGACCGAGTTCACGTTCTTGATTTCGCAGCGTGTTCCAAGTCCATCGCCGAGTTTGCGCACGGAGACGTTAACGTCCGCACGCATGGAGCCTTCTTCCATGTTGCCATCGCAGGTACCAAGATATTGTAAGATCATGCGGAGCTTGGAAAGATACGCCGCAGATTCTTCAGGGCCGCGTAGATCAGGCTCGGATACGATTTCCATCAACGCGCAACCGGAACGGTTTAAATCTACGAAAGATTTAGACGGGTGCTGATCGTGCAAAGATTTACCGGCGTCCTGTTCCATATGAAGTCGCGTGACACCGATTTCTTTTGTTGTTCCGTCCGGAAGATCAATCTCGATGATACCCTTACCGACGATCGGGTGAAGGAATTGGGAGATTTGATAGCCTTGCGGTAAATCCGGATAAAAATAGTTTTTACGCTCGAACACGGAATATTCGTTGATCTGCGCATTCAAACCAAGGCCTGTGCGAACAGCTTGTTCAACGCAGTATTTGTTTAGCACAGGCAACATACCCGGCATCGCGGCATCAACCATGGAAACTTGGCTGTTTGGCTCCGCGCCGAAATCAGTCGCCGCACCCGAAAAAAGTTTTGAGTTCGCGGTGATCTGGGCATGGACTTCCATACCGATCACAACTTCCCAATCACCTGTTTCGCCTTTAAGTAGATACGTCATCGTCTATTCCTTATTTCTTCGCGCATTTCATCGCGGCAGACCGTTTGAATTCATTGAAACCAGCATCACGTTCCAATGCGGACATAGGATCGGTGATTGTCGGGTTCATG
>CAYYPX010000234.1:0-1608 GCA_964473655.1 uncultured Micavibrio sp. | reverse complement strand
CATCATGAAACGCCACAATGCGGTTCGGCGTCACCTTGTAGAACCGCGCGACTTTTTGCACGCACTGGCCCGATAAATTCATGAATGTCTGCGGCTTTACCAAAACCGCTTTTTCTTCGCCGATACGGCCTTCGGTTATTTCGCCTTCAAACTTTGATTTGAACGCGGAAAAACCGAACTCTCTGGCGATCTCGTCGATGACCATGAAGCCGATATTGTGTCGATTGTCTTGATATTCTTTGCCCGGATTGCCGAGGCCCACCAAAATCCACATGGCACTCTCGTCTGATGAAGGCTTGGATGAAAAAAGAGAAAGGAAGCGGGAAAGCATGAACGGTCACCCGCTTCCTTATAAAGATTATTTCTTTTCTTCTGCTTTTGCAGCTTCCGGATTGGCAGCAGCTTCGGCCGCGGCTTTTTCGGCATCTGCCGCAGCTTTTTCTGCGTTGATCGCATCTTCTTCTTCCAGAAGCAGACGTGGAGCCGCGATCGTTGCGATGGTTACATCGCGCTGATAGCCGGACTTCGTGCCTGCAGGAAGCTTGATTTCGCTGATCTTGAGCGCATCGCCGATTTCGGCAGCGGACAAGTCAACAACAACTTCTTCCGGAATTTCCGTGGCTTTACAAACCAGTTCCAAATCGTGACGAACGATGGTCAAGGAACCGCCGGCTTTGATACCCGGGCACTTGTCTTCGTTCGCGAAATGGACAGGAACATGAACGGTGATCGTCGTTTTTGGCGTTACGCGCATGAAGTCAACGTGCTGAACCGTGTCATTGACAGGGTGCAGTTGAACATCGCGGACGAGAACCAATTGTTTCTTGCCGTCGACCTCAAGGTCGCACAGGTTCGTGAACACGTGGCCCTTGTGATATTCCATCGTCATTTCCTTGATAGGAAGAGCGATGGTTTCTGCTTCTTTCGCGTCGCCGTAAACAACGGCAGGGATTTTCTTTTCGCGGCGGAGTGCACGGGCGACCCCTTTACCTGCCCGTCCCCGTTTTTCCGCTGACAGTGCATAGTGCTTTGTCATGGTTTAGCTTCCTTTGTTTTCAATAAGTTACAGTCGGCCTCCAGGGGTGCCGCTCTGATCAGGCTAGTGAATAGCGGTCTAGCCTAAGGAAATCAAGGAAAATAGCGCTTATCGATTGACATAATTTAGGTCGATCTTTTAAATACGCCCATGTTAAAAACCTATCGCAGTATACCGCTTATAAATCGTCGGGAGCGACCGATCCCGATGGATCGCCATCTGGAGATTCTCACCTACGGCCGCTCCGCCTTTATCGATGCAATCGAAACTCTGGCGAACGCCTTCCCTGCGCGATTTTTGCATGACCGCTGGAATATCCCACAGATTGAACTTAAAGGTGCTTTTGCTTGCGGAAAATCGCTCCTTGTCGAAACCATGATGAAAACATGGAGCGACGATCACACGCTTTCCGACGTTCATAACAATGAAAAACGCTTTATGTTTTTGGAAGGCAGAATTTGCGATGCCATGCAGACAGTAAGCCAAGAATTCAACGTACAAAGCAAAAAGACGGCCCCGATCTGGCAAAGGCCGTGGATTCTTATTTGTCTTTTATGCAGCCAAAGCACGCC
>CAYYPX010000233.1:0-1610 GCA_964473655.1 uncultured Micavibrio sp. | reverse complement strand
AGGAACATCCGCAGCATTTTCATTGGTGGTGCGCGAAATTCTTGACTGCGCGGCGGCAGTACGGAGTGGCGTTTTCGCAACTGGCTTTTCATCCACGATGTCGTTAAAGCTTTTCGGCAAAGGCTCGGATGACACGGCTGGCGCAGGCCACGGCGTCATGGCTGTTTTCACAGGTTGCTGCACCATAGGCTTTACTGGCGCGGTCTTCGCGCCACCATAACAGCTTTCCAGCGCAGGATAGGCTGCTGCAAGTTTATCGAGCGAGAAGCGCAGCACGTTGCCATCAATGTTCAATTCCATCTCGCCGGATTTTTGCGCAACATTGTAGAAATCCTTGAGCGGGCGCAGATTAAAAATGAGCGTGTTCGCCGTGAAGGCAGACGCCGTTACCTGCTTTGAATAGGAAGAGCCGATCGACAGCATGGCGTCGTATTTGCGCCCCTGACGGAAGACGTCCTGACGGAAATCTATCGCCATGGCGAGGATCTGGTTGCCGCCGCCGGAAAAGCGGACCGAAAAGCCATTGTCGTATTGGGTTGAAATCACGCAAGGCATCTTCGCGTTGGAAATACCGCGGACATTGCCAAGATCGGTCGAACCGACGGTCCATGCACCAACAGGCGTGAACAAAGGCGCGCCGGATTCTTGCGCCTGTACCGGTGCGCCAAAAACGCAAATCGTCAACGCGGCGGCCAAAACGGACTGCGATACTCTGGATTTCAAATGAAACATGGGATGGACAATAGGCGGCGACGCGGTGCCACGCAAGAGGATTAAGCCGGTTTTCCTATTTCTGCTTTTTGTCCGCGATACCCAGACGGTGGGACAGAGAGCTTTCGAGGAACAGGTCGATATCCCCGTCCAGAACGGCTTGGGAATTGGTGTTTTCGGTGCCGGTGCGCAAATCCTTGATCATCTGGTACGGCTGAAGGACGTAAGAGCGGATCTGGTGGCCCCAGCCGATATCGGTTTTGGATGCGGCGGCGGCATTCGCGGACTCTTCACGTTTACGGAGTTCCAGCTCGTAAAGGCGCGCGCGCAACATCGCCATGGCGTCCGCGCGGTTCTGGTGCTGCGATCTTCCGTTCTGACACGTCACGATGACATTGGTCGGAATGTGGGTGATGCGGATGGCAGAATCGGTCGTGTTGACGTGCTGCCCACCCGCGCCGCTGGAGCGGTATGTATCGACCTTCAAATCTTTATCCAGAATTTCGATGTCAATGTTGTCATCGATCACGGGCGTTACACCCACGGAAGAAAAGCTGGTGTGCCTACGGGCATTGGAATCGAACGGCGATATGCGCACCAAACGATGCACGCCGCTCTCGGTCTTGAGCCAGCCATAGGCTCTCTCGCCTTCGATCTTAATTGTTGCAGATTTAACACCTGCCTCTTCGCCTTCGCTGCGATCAAGCAACGAGACCTTGTATCCGCGACGCTCGGCCCAGCGCATATACATCCGCAGCAAAATCTGCGCCCAGTCTTGTGCTTCCGTACCGCCAGCTCCTGCATTGACCTCGAGGAACGCATCGTTCATGTCGGCTTCGCCGGAGAGCAAACTTTCCAGCTGGTATTTCGCAACATCCGCCTGCAGCGCAAACAAGGAT
>CAYYPX010000232.1:0-1648 GCA_964473655.1 uncultured Micavibrio sp. | reverse complement strand
CACGCCGACAAAAGCGCACCGAGTTTCAAAGGATCATCGAGAACGCCATGCGGCAATCCCGCCTCTTGTTCCAACGTCACGGTGCCGAGCTGGTCTGCCACGCGCGATCGCCATTCGATGGAAACGCGGCTGCCCGGTTCGATCATCGCCCGTTTTTTTGTGGATTGCGCCCCGTGCAGATATCCGGCATGTCGGCCATGCTCCTTGGTCAAGAGCGACACGATCGCGCCGCCCTCGCCATGCGGCCGGACATTCAAGACAAAACCTTGATCGCGCCATTGTTCCATGGAATATGTGTAACCCAGTTTACCGAACCTGTCATCCTGAGCCGAAATCGAAGGATCTCGTGAAAGTTAAAAGAATGCCTTTACCTGCCAAAAGTTTTTACATGATCCGCCACGGCGAAAGCACCGCCAACCTCGACCAAGTGGTCAGCGGCAGCGTCGATGTCGCCCTCACCGATCGTGGAATCGAGCAAGCCCATGAAGCGGCAAAAATAGTCGCCGCACTTGACGTAAAACCAAGCGTCATCATTCACAGCCATCTTCAACGCGCACGCGAAACCGCCCGCATCTTGAACCAAAATATCGGCGCATCCCTTTTCGAAGACCCGCTGATTGCCGAACAATTTTACGGAGATTGGGAAGGAAGGCCATGGTCGGAATCGCGTCAATCTATACGTGATGGCATCGATCCGCCGAATGGCGAAAGCCACGCTGCGTTCCATGATCGGGTCAAAACCGCCATCACCAAATTCGTCAACTCACACAACGGGCCCGTCATGATCGTCTGTCATGGCGGCGTATTCCGTGCCTTTGGCGCGCTTTATGGTGAAAAAATCCACGGGATTACGAACTGCTCGCTGCATCAGTTTGAACCGTTCGAAAACAACAAAAGCTTCCCTTGGAATATCAAGACTTTTTGATTGCCCGATAAACGGCCAAAGCCTGCGCCGTCTCTTTAACGTCATGCACCCTGAAGACACGAACTCCTTGGTCATACGCAGCCAAGCAGGAAGCCAGTGATCCGGCCAATCTCTGGTCAGTGACCGCCTGTGGATAGATCGCTTCGATGAACCGCTTTCTGGACACGCCGAGCAACAACGGAATACCCAGATTTTTAAAATCACCCAAGTGACCAAGCAATGTCAGATTATGTTCCAATGACTTCCCGAAACCTATTCCGGGGTCGATGAAGATCCGGCTCCGGTCCACACCGGCCTTTATGCAAACATCAACACGGTCTTTCAAATATTCATAAACTTCCGAGAACACGTCTTTATAATGCGGGTTCTCTTGCATCGTTTTCGGCTCACCGCGTATGTGCATAAGACAAACATATGCACCGGATTGAAACAAAATTTGTATAGATTTCGGGTCATGCTCCAGCGCACTTATGTCATTTATAAAGGTCGCGCCCGCTTTGATCGCGGCATTCATCACATCGGCATGACGTGTGTCGATGGAAATCACCGCTCCACAATTCTTCAAACCTTCGATCACGGGAATGACGCGCGATAGCTCCTCCTCCACACTCACAGGCTCCGCGCCGGGCCGCGTGGATTCACCGCCAATGTCCAGAATGCGTGCGCCTTCTTTATAGAGCCGCAAGCCATGTTCGATTGCCTTATCGGCGCTCAGATATTTGC
>CAYYPX010000231.1:0-1655 GCA_964473655.1 uncultured Micavibrio sp. | reverse complement strand
TCTGTAACAAACACATCGCCTTTACCCACGAAGGCTGTGGAGTATGGATTTTGCGTCACGTAGTTCCGAAAAATTCCGCCATTCATGATGGTGGGCTCAAATCCCGCTTCGCGGAAAATGAAGCCTGTCATGCCGGTGGTGGTAGTTTTTCCACTGGTACCCGAAATCGCGATACGCGTTTTAGAGGCATTGAATAATTCGATCAGAACATCAACACGGCGCAGGATTTTTATGTTTTGAGTTTTGGCGGCAGCGATATCAGGAATAGTGTCTTCAACCGCTTTGGAAATCACGACGCAATCGATGGATTTAGAAATACCTGATCCATCTTGCGGGTGAAGCAATATTCCTTGCTCTTCGAGCCATTTGAATTTCGCAGGCGTGCGTCCTTGATCAAACGACCGATCAGAACCGGACACGGTGTGCCCCAATCCTTTTAAGATGACTGCGAGCGGCAACATACCGCTGCCGCCGATACCGCAGACGAAATAATGCATTTTCTTCACGATAAAATTACTGTCTGTTAAAAACGGTCGGGTTCATGGACCGCGTCAATTCATCCGCTGAACCGCCCTTGAGTATCGGAGCTGGTGCTGCAGCTGTAGGTGCGGCTGTTGGGGCAGAGCCCGTTGGCATCGGCATCATATCCGGAGTACCACCGCCCATTGATCCGTTTGTCGCAAATGGGTTAGACCCAGCTCCCGCTCCGCGTTTTTCAACACCACGCTTCAAATACGTGCTGTCTTCTTCTATACGCGGTGTTGATGGAGAATATTCTTCGATCGATTGTTTGTATGGGTTTGGCGCATCTTTGTTGTGGTAATCGGGGAGTTCGAAACCACGCGTTGGCACACCGATGAAATCAACCGTCAACGTATCAGCATATTCATACAATCCACCAGATGCTGCATCATAGGCAACACCGGGCACTACTGCGTTTGCAACGTTTGCAGCCGTCCAACCGTTGATTCCGCGTTCAAAGATAACTTGCTTGTGGCGGTTGCCGATCGCAAAACAATCAGCGACCAGATCATGTTGCGTGCGCATGATTTCAATCGTTTCACCCGTGCGCACTTTGTAGCGAACGCCGTTATCCAGCGTACACTCTGCTTCGGTCGCGCCCGGAGTAAGCAGCGTGACTTTTTGCATCTGGCCT
Organism: uncultured Micavibrio sp.; assembly: GCA_964473655.1. GTDB lineage: Bacteria > Pseudomonadota > Alphaproteobacteria > Micavibrionales > Micavibrionaceae > Micavibrio_A. The sequence goes on along the minus strand of CAYYPX010000231.1, from coordinate 499 downwards.
TCGGCAATAGTTCCGCAAGCACCGAGCATCAGTGTAAGTGGTAAAATCAAATAACGATATGAATGGCGCATAATAAAAACCCCGAACGGGAAGAATCAAAGACCCTTCTAAATTACCGTAAAGTGGCTTGTGTGGAAACCCTGCTTAAGCCGCCGCGCGGGCTTTTGCCCCCGGTGGTGTCACAGCAAAACTTAAGGAATCATCCTTTACGCCCACCGAGACCGCAGATCCATCCTCGACCTTGCCTTCGAGAATCAGCTCGGCCAGCTTGTTTTGCAATTCCGTCTGGATCACACGCTTGAGAGGCCGCGCACCATAGGCGGGATCATAGCCCTTATCCGCCAGCCATTTTTTCGCAGTAGGATCGATGTTGAGCGATATCTGGCGGCCAGCCAAAAGCTTGTGCAGATATCCAAGCTGAATGTCTACAATGCCCGTCATTTGCTCTCGGCCCAAACGGCGGAACAATAAAATCTCATCAAGGCGGTTCAAGAACTCA
>CAYYPX010000230.1:743-1664 GCA_964473655.1 uncultured Micavibrio sp. | reverse complement strand
GGCCGCGCCAAAAAGCGGGTTCCAGATTAATGTCTTCGCGGGCAGTGACGATCCCAAGATTGACGAAAGCGCTAACGCAATCGCTGACGACGGAATCCAGCTCTGCAGAATTCTTTCCGATGGCCGTGATTGTCAGGTGATGTTCGCCAAAGGTCGATCGGCCGGAGGCAAGATCGTCAATCGCGTTGTCCAGATCCTCTTCCAGTGAGGTAGCACCTTGCTCGCCTGCGATCATTTTTCTTTTCGTATCGCGCATGGAATTGAGGGAGGCCTGCCGATCAACAAAACCAAAAGATTGGGTCAGGATGAACTCATGGGGAAGGCGCAACAAACTATCCAGCATCCCCGGGCCGGTTCCATCGGCATATTCCTTCAAAGATAATACGGCACCGAGTTTGACGTCGCCAGGCGCGCTACCGCGTACCTCGAAGGCCTCTTTACCGAAAGAAATACGCTTGCAGGGCAGATAATCGGCAATCGACATACGCGGCAGGCGAACATCACCAGATAAGACAGGAAGGACAGATTTTCTCCCAATATGCCCTTGTCAGTCTTTTTCACACCAAGAACCCTTGGTTTGTAGGGTGCCAAAGTCGTGAGGATGTGCGCCGCGGCTTCATTCAGGGCTTTGATATCCTCAATTTCCTGATTTTTCTGCATTTTGCGATCAATGCGGGTAAAGAGCGTCCGGCTGATATCAGCCATAAGCCCGAAAGTGCCTTGCGCGGGCCTGCGTACAACCGTGATGTATTGCTCGTTAACAAACATTCGCTTGCTGGCGAGCCGTTCCTGATAGGTATTGTCAAGCGCGCGGCAGAAATCGTTTTCAAAAAACCCTTCCTGTTCGCTGTTTTCCTCACGGCGGATAATGTGATGATAAAGCGCAAAGCGGCTGTTCGATAATCCCCGCAAAAGGGTAGC
>CAYYPX010000230.1:0-722 GCA_964473655.1 uncultured Micavibrio sp. | reverse complement strand
GAACATAATCCGTTCCTATGGTTTGTAACTATTACTTTTCCAAAAACTCTTGTTTCTTGTGGGCGCACATTTATTCAGTTTTGTGAGCCAGATCCGCATCCAGTGCGGGTCTTTTTCGGTTGCGATATAACCGATCGCGTGGATCGGAAGAGTGACACAGGCAAAGAAAATGATCTTTCCTGATAAGGACATGAACAAAATCATGCCTATGCCGAAGACAATAAAATTGATCCCAAAGAATTCCATCGGCACGCCCATCGTCAAAGGGGGCCTGGTCATACCGATGAAAAGGGGATCTATCTCGATCCGCTCTTCCGTCATTTCGTTATAGGGTGCCCGAAACGCTATCCACGATGGCCGGTGCGCCAAAGATAAGGATAATCCCGATTGCGACGGAACCTGCTACCTGCCACGACATACGGCCGGTCATGAACGCAATCCCGCAGAGGGCTACGGCGATAATGCCAATCAATCTTGCCCATGTGGTGGTCAGAAGGTTTTGCAAGGCAGTCAGAAAGTTCGTTCCTGAATCAAAAGGGCGGTCTGCGCGTGGGATGTATCAGGATACAGCACAATTAACGCGAAAAATGCGACTAAAAGGCTGTTTGAAATTACATTTTGTATTCTATTGCGTGTCATTTTTTATCTCCTAAATCCCGTCGTTTCTAATTGTTAATCATAGGTTGCATATCTGATAATGGTTCGCAAGCGGACTCGCTGCC
>CAYYPX010000229.1:0-1667 GCA_964473655.1 uncultured Micavibrio sp. | reverse complement strand
ATCCGGATCTGCAGTTTCCGAGATCGTGGATTCGGCTCTCATCACAAACCTCAAAGCCGAGGCCAGCGCCGCGCGTCAGGAATTGAAGGCCATCAGTGCACAATTCGGCACCAATCATCCGGATTATCAGGCGGCACAAAAGCGTGTGGCCCAGGCAGATTCAGATTTGGGCCGTGAAATAGGCAACATCAAAAACTCGATCGCACTTGAGCTTGAGGCCGTGACCAAGCAAGAAGAATTACTACGTGCCCGCATCGATGAATTGAACCGCCAGACGGATGAACTGCGCGACAAAGAGGTTGCGATGGAGGCTTTCGAGGCAGGTCAGGAAGCCAATATGAAATTGCTGTCCACATATCTGGAGCAACATGAACAGGTGAAAACACAATTGAATTTCACCAACCCCGATATCCGTATCATTACATCTGCCGAAGCCCCTACCCAACCCACGGGCACGCGCAAAATAGTGCTTCTGATCCTGATCTGCCTCTTTGCCACCGCCTTTGCCGTAGGAACCACATTGCTTCTTGAACTCATCGATCGCGGTATCGAACAGCCGGACGATGTGAAGAAGATTCTAAACCTCAAACTGATCGGCGTTTTGCCCAAAACCCGCAATCCGCTTACCGAAATCCAGGCGGGTAGTCGCGGTGCTTATGCCGAAGAGATAAAACGTATCTATCTGGCTCTTGCCGCACGCAACAAAGGTGCCCAGGCCGTTCTCATCACCGCTGCCAAATCCGGCGAAGGCAAGAGCACGATCGCCTTTACCTTTGCCCGTTACCTTCATTCCATCGGCGTGAAGGTGATCTTGGTGGACGCCAACACAACCAGCCCTTCAGTCGCCATGCTAAGCGGCACCAACCAGGGCCCCGGTTTTTCGGAATTGATCACGGGACAGGCGGACGCCGCCAAATGCATTCACAAAGACGATGCCGGCCTTGCCGTCATTCCCGCCGGCAATGTGACGGGGCATCTCGACCTTCTGGCCGGCGATCGTTTGTCGCAGGCCATCGCAGCACTCAAAGCCAAATATGATTTCGTCGTTATGGATTGCGCACCTGCCCTCGCCACCACCGACGCCGAAGTGATCGCCCGTCAGGTCGATCAAGTCGTTCTGGTCGTCGAGCGCGCCAGAACCGCCAAAAAATACCTGAAAACGGTTGCGGAAACATTGCGTCAACACGCTAACGATACGCCTGCCGTTATCTTTAACAAGGCCGTGTAAGCCGCGTTTTCTAAGTAAACCAAGTATTTCTGAACCATTTGAGCTTCCCGCCCGTTAGAGGCGGGAGGGAACCGTTTTCGATGGCGAGGATAACGCATGAAGGTTGTGCTGGTTTCCGTACATGACGGCAGCTCCGATAGAAAGACAGGGTTTCATTTTTGGGCAAAAATACTGGCAGGCAGGGGACATGACGTATATTTCCTAACCGTGGGCTCCAGTTATATTTCTTTGCTTAAACGAGCGGGTAAGCAACTTAAGCGTCCGTATAATAAATGGATACCGCTCGATGAACGCATCCGAAAGTTTACATGGATGCCCTTTTTCCACCCGATCAATTTTTCCTCTCCATTCTTGAATACAATTAGTCGCCCTCTCTTTTCTCTTTACCCCCGATATATGCCGGATTCACTTCTGAGGCCCTTAAAAGACGCAGACCTCT
>CAYYPX010000228.1:0-1687 GCA_964473655.1 uncultured Micavibrio sp. | reverse complement strand
GTTATTTTCCCGCAAGGCACACGTGTATCGCCAGACGCCACGACTTTGGAAAAACCGTACAAAGGTGGAATTGCGAAATTATACACAGCTCTTGATCTACCTATTCTTCCGGTGGCCTTAAATGGCGGGTTGTATTGGCCGAAGAACAGTTTCTGGAAGAAATCCGGCAAGGTCATCATCGAGTTTTTGCCGCTAATTCCGCCCGGCCTTGCGCCCGAGGAGATGATGAAAAAGCTGGAACAGCAAATAGAGACAAAATCAAATGAACTAGCCGATGAAGGTCGGCGCGCATTGGCAAAATGAAAAAACGTACCCAAGCCATATCCCTGACGATCATTGCCGGCTTTGTTTGCGCCTATCTGGCGATATGGGCCTATAGCGCGAAATGGTTTGATCAGGAAATCAACAAACTTTATGCAGACGCGGAAAAGAATGGCGTGCGGTTTTTGGGAACGAAGCCCACCCTTTCTAATTTTCCGTTCGTGCCGGAAGTGTATTACACAGGTGGCATTCAGACCGGCAACACAATGCTTTTGTTCCCCGAAGCAAAATTGCGCGGTTACCCCATTCCCGGTCTGACCATGCATGTATCTTTTCCCAAGGGTATTTCGTTGGATGGGATTGCCGATCCGAAAATATGGATGCTGGATGAGTTGAACGCCGGTATCGCCGTTCCCTATAAAATTCCGGCAAATTTCGAGCGTGAATCGTTACAGACATGGAAAGATAATGGCGGAAAGATCGATCTTCGTTATTACGATATGAAGAAGGCGGAGTTAAGCGCGGGCGGCAAAGGATTCCTCGAACTGGATGACAATTTGCAGCCAGTCTTCTCGCTTGAAAGTAGAATCCTGCATTACGAATCTTTTGTGAAATCACAAATAGACAAAAGTATCATCGAGCCGTTTACGGGAGCGATCGGCTTAACCCTTTTGAACAACCTCGCCGGCACAGATGAGAAAACCGGCGAGAAGATGGTTCATGTGACGGTTAGTGTCCGCGACCGGTTTTTGTATGCGGGGCCACTGCAGGTACTTCAGCTGCCTGAGATTGTTTGGGATACGCATATGCAGCCTGTCCCGCCTCAATGATCGCGCGTCTTATATCGCGCGTCTCTTTAAACCTTTGATAAAGAAATTCCCCGTCTGCTTTGCGGATTGCCTTTTGCATGGCGGTTAAATCTTCGGTGAAGCGTTGCAAGATTTCGAGAACGGCATCCTTGTTGTTCACGAAAATATCGCGCCACATAACGGGATCGCTTGAGGCAATACGTGTGAAATCACGGAAACCAGACGCCGAGAATTTAATCACTTCGCCTTTGATGTCATCTTCCAGATCGGTCGCCGTTCCGACGATGGTGTAGGCAATCAAGTGCGGCAGATGCGATGTAATACCCAGAACCAAATCATGATGTTCTGGATCCATGATTTGAATGTTTGAACCGCACGATTCCCAAAGATGGGTGAGTTTTTCAACGGCGCGCAGTTCAGTGTGCTGCATCGGCGTTAGAATGCACCAACGGTTTTGAAACAATTCAGCGAATCCATTTTCTGGGCCGGAATGTTCCGTTCCCGCAATCGGGTGACCGCCAACCAGATGAACCTTCGAAGGAAGTTTTGGTTGTAGAACGCGCATGACGGATGTTTTGACGGAACCGACATCTGTGACGATGGCATCATGTTCCAGA
>CAYYPX010000227.1:828-1718 GCA_964473655.1 uncultured Micavibrio sp. | reverse complement strand
CCTGTTCGATTCCATGACGGTGGGGGACAATGTCGCCTTCGGCATCCGCCAGCATACCAAAATGCCAGAAGAACAGATTTCACGGGTTATCAGGCGAACGTTGCGGATGGTCGGTCTCATGGGTAAAGAAAACGTGATGCCAGGTGAACTTTCTGGCGGCATGAAAAAAAGAGTCAGCCTCGCCAGAGCCATCGCCATCAATCCCCAAAATCGTGCTGTACGACGAGCCGACTTCCGGGCTGGATCCCGTGATGTCCACCACTATCAACCGTCTGATTATGAGCACCCGCAGGATTCTCGGCGTGACTGCCGTGGTGGTGACGCATGACATGGATAGCGCTTTTGCTATTGCAGATCGCATCGCAATGATGTATGATGAAAAGATACTTGAAGTCGGAACGCCTGATGAACTCCGGGCGTCGTCCAACCCGTTGGTGCAGCGATTTATCTATGGAGTAAAAAATAATTGTGTGCCGGTGCGAAGGAGGGCGAACGAATGATGATGAACGCGGAAACCAAAGTTGGAGCCGTGACATTACTGGGGATCGCCCTGCTGTTTGGGATCGCCGTTTTTTACGGTGCGATCCGGCTGGGTGAGACGGGGTATCCGCTGCATGTGGACTTTGATCGTGTTGATGGCTTGAAGATTGGCGGCCAGGTCCGTTATGCCGGCGTGGATGTGGGGCGTGTGGTGCAACTTGGCGTTACCGAACAAGGCAAGGCCCGGGCTTCTCTGAGAATTTTCGCCGGGAATTCGATTCCGGTGGGGTCAATCTTTGGTATCGGTTCAGACGGACTGCTGGGCGAAAAATTCGTTAACATTGCACCACCTGACAAGCGGGATACTTTTCTTGAACCGAATGAGGTTGTGAGCGGCGCCCCATCGCAGG
>CAYYPX010000227.1:387-818 GCA_964473655.1 uncultured Micavibrio sp. | reverse complement strand
GGCTGACCGTCTGTTTAACCGGCTGGATAAATTGGCGATCACTCTGGAAGGCGTATTTGGTGATCCCAACGTTCAGGGGTCCCTCAAGGATACAGCCAGGAACATCGATCAGTTGACCACAGCGCTGTCGCGAATGGCGCTCAATAACGAACAAAACATCAATGCGATTGCCAGTAACCTGGCGATTATGTCTGCCAGACTGCGGGATGTGGCCGGTCGCGTCGACAAGATGGCTTCTTCGGTCGATAACGACGGCAAATTTGCCCAGGATATCAGTGAAACTCTGGCCAACCTGCGCAGCGCCAGCGCCCGGATTGAGAAGATGGCAGCAGCGTTGGAACCGGTGGCGACAGATCCTGAAACCGCCAACAATCTTAAAACTACCCTGAAAAATGCCAGGGAAGTATCCGAAAAAGCCAACCGACTGCTCA
>CAYYPX010000227.1:0-377 GCA_964473655.1 uncultured Micavibrio sp. | reverse complement strand
TGGAGAAGATCAAAACCGAAGCTGGGGCTGAACTGATGTATAGCGGCGGATCCAATCTGTACCGGGCCAATGCCGACTTCACGGTGCATACCGATGATCGGACTTTTATCCAGATGGGATTGGCCGATATTGGCGAATCCAACAAGGTTAACTTTCAGCTGGGGCAGCGGGGAAAGACGATCGGGGGCCGGATCGGCGTATTCGACGGTCAGGCCGGTGCGGGACTGGATTTGTATTTCGGCAAAGCATTCAAAGTTTCCGCAGCCGCCTATAATCCTAACGACTTCCAACTCAAGCTACGGTCCGAGCTCCGGCTCGCTCCTGACACCTATATCGTGGGGGAGAGCCTCAATATAAACAAAGACGCGCAACGCAAC
>CAYYPX010000226.1:0-1723 GCA_964473655.1 uncultured Micavibrio sp. | reverse complement strand
GGGGGAAGCATATCAACCAAACCTTCAAATTGGTTTGCTTTGCCGCCTTTATGATTGCTGTTCGTTGGAACGACGATTTCGCTCAGCTTATTTAAAAAAGCCTTCATGTAAGGGGCCATTTTGGATTTCATGTCACCCGGCAACGCACCGATATCTTTACCACCAGTTGTTGTGCGCGGGCGAAAAACTAGAATTTTTTCGGCTCGGCCTGCGTTGATTTCCTCGAGGGAAAATCTTGCTGGAGTATAAGACTTACCACCACCGGCGGGACCGATTAGGAAGATGACATCCGTGTTTTCATCCTTCATGGCTGTGTAAGCGATAGCTTGCGATTCATTCAAAGGTTTGAAAACAGGGTCTTTAAGCGCGATCAAACGCGTTTTTGCAACTTTTTCTTTTTTTACTTCTTTTGACTGTTCAGCAGTGACTGTTTGCGCAGGTTCTTTTTGATCGTTCGCAGGGGAGGTTGAAAGGACTTGCTTGCTGAATATGCCTCCCAAATTCTGTCTTCTCAATTGATGAAATTTTTCTACGGCGTCTTCAAGCATACGTTTAAACGGTGGGGCTAAATCTTCAGTATTGCGGCGTCCAACTTCATCTTTTGTCTTTAGATTTTTGCCAACGGCATAATTGGCGGCTTCATGGTCAAATAAGCCCAAGAAATTAGCGGCGGTTTCGCGGTTAAGTTTTGTGCCACTAATATGCACGTGAAGGGGGTCGCCTGTGTTTTTGACCTGTATCTGTACATTAAAGGCTTCACCAATCTGTCTGATGAAGCCTTGCGTATTATCCGTGATAAGTCTTTTGCTGACAGCGTTAAGCAGTTTCACCGGCTCGTGATTTTTGGACACAGTATTCCCCTCTGTAAACGTTAACTTATTGAACGCACACCCGAATTATTTTCGCCGCTTTTTAAAGGGCTTCTTCTTATTTTTATTGCCTCTATCGTAGGAACGTTTTCTGTCGTTTTGCAACGTAGTATTAGAATTTTTAAATGTTATCCCCGCCAAATCGGCACCATCCTTGCCAACCAGCTCGAATAGCGAGCTTCCGGTAAAACCGTCTGCCTCGACGATCCGGATATTAACCTTTGCGCCCAGCCTATAAAGGCGTTTGGAGCGTTGCCCTACCAGAGCGTGCTGCTTTTCATCATGCACATAATAATCGGAAGGCAGAGTGCGGATAGGGATCAATCCATCTGCGCCGTTCTCATCCAGCGTCACGAACAAACCAAAGCGCGTAACGCCATTGATGCGCCCTGAAAATTCTTGGCCGATCCGCTGACTCATCCACTTCGCAGTAAAGCGGTCGACAGAGGCGCGCTCGGCTTCCGCGCTAGTGCGTTCGGTTTGCGAAATATGATCGGCGCGTTCTTCCAATGTAACCGCTTCCTCATCGGACAAGCCACCGGGGCCGAGGTCGTAGGCTTTTATCAATGATCGGTGAACCAGCAAATCGGCATAGCGGCGAATGGGGGAGGTGAAGTGTGCGTATTTTTGTAGTGCCAAACCGAAGTGGCCGATATTTTCTGGATGATAGATGGCTTGCGATTGCGAGCGTAGCAATGTTTCGCTCACCAAATGGCTGTAAGGCATTTCTTTTGCCTTATGCAGCAGAAGGTTTATTTGCGCGGGGCTAACGCTCTGGCCTTTCGGTAAGGATAATCCAAAGGCTTCGAGGAATTCACGCGCGGAATCCAGTTTCTGTGCGGATGGACGATCAT
>CAYYPX010000225.1:0-1757 GCA_964473655.1 uncultured Micavibrio sp. | reverse complement strand
CACCGGCGTCCGGATATTTGGCAATTATTTTTTTAAGGATGGAAACTTTAGGCAAGATTTTATGACCGGGAATAAATCCAACGACTTTTTCGGCGTCACCAATAATTTTTCCCTGAAAGACAAAATCATGCTTCATCTCAGTTACCTTCAAGCCTTACGACGGAATGTATTGATCATATTGTCGCCAAGACTTTTGGGCAAATGCTTCAGCGGCGTTGTGGGGTCGTTCGGTACGCGGTCTATCAGATAGACAGGACTGTTACCCGTGATCTGTACAATCGTTTGCGATGATGGCTGTATCGGCGCATGGCTATGTTCAGCCGCAGCGTCTTTAACTTTCTGGATGGCGTGCATGACGCCATAGGGGTTTTTGACGTAAGGAATGTAAACGTCTTCGATAAAACGGCAATCCAAGTGCAACTTGCCGTATCCAAAAAATTGGCCAAACCAGCCTTGATCAATGTGCGCACCCAAAATATCGCCTATATCCGTGCCATCGATTTTGACCTTCATCAAGCCGCGCTTATACAAAACGCGTCTTGTCGTCACGACGAGATCAGTTGAAATAAAATTCAGCCACTGAGCAACAAAGATAAATGCCCCACCAGCTGTGAAGAACCAACCAATAAAGCCGGGCTCAAGGGAAAGTTGGAATGGTGCAGTTAGGATATATTCAGGAATGGCTTCGCCGTAATAATTCCAAAGCGCGATATCAGAGGTCCAGCCGATACCCGCCAAAAATAAAAGCCATACAAAACCTGTGGCCATATAAATCCAGTGCAGGTGGCTGCGGCAGATTGGTCGCTCATTGTCCTGCAATGCTTTTTTCAAATAGCGCATCAGGCCCTCTGCTTTCTTTGACTTGCAAAAATATCTTCGAGCTGCTTTGGCAGAGCATACGCCCATTTGGTGATATCACCCGCACCAAGACAAATAACAAAGTCACCGGATTGCGCTTGGGTAGCAATCATCGCAGCAAGCGCATCGGGAGAAGAAAGAGGCGATACGTTTTTGTGTCCGTGCGCGGTGAGGCCGGCGGCGAGAGCGTTTTTATCCGCGCCTTCGATTGGTTGTTCACCGGCCGTATATACATCGGCGACAATCACGGAATCCGCATCATTAAAGCACGTGCAGAATTCTTCGAACAAAGATGACAAGCGCGTGTAACGGTGCGGTTGCATGACGGCGATCACGCGCCCGCCGCTATTCCCGACAGCTTGACGTGCAGCCTTGAGCACCGCTTGAATTTCGACAGGGTGATGGCCGTAATCATCGATGATAGTGATACCGGAGACTTCACCCGTTTTGGTGAAGCGGCGTTTAACGCCGGAGAAATTCTTGAGCGCGGTTTTCATGCTCGCCGCCGGAATTTTCATGCGGTGTGCGATGGCCAAAGCGGATAAAGAATTCTGAACATTGTGTTGACCGAGCATTGGCAGGAACACATCCTTCATCGTCAGCGCCTCGCCGTTTACATTTTCGGAGAAGATAACATCAAAGATGCTGCCGTTGCTTTGGCTGCGAATATTCACGGCCTGCACATCGGCTTGCGGGTTAAAGCCATAGGTGATGACGATACGATCAGAAAGCTCAGGGATCATCGCCTGCACGGCCGGATGATCGGTGCAAAGCACAGCGAAACCGTAGAACGGAATATTTTCGATGAACTGGCGGAATGCGCCCTTGATAGAATCGTAATCTCCGTAGTGATCCAGATGTTCGGGATCAATGTTGGTAACGACCGCGACAGTCGCGGG
>CAYYPX010000224.1:0-1774 GCA_964473655.1 uncultured Micavibrio sp. | reverse complement strand
CCCGAGCTTTGTCGCATGGGCGCGAACATCACGATCCAAGGAAATTCCGCCATCGTCCGCGGTGTTGAAAAATTGAAAGGTGCGGAAGTCATGGCGACCGATCTTCGCGCCTCTGTCGCGCTTGTCCTTGCTGGACTCGTGGCCGAAGGCGAGACGATCGTCAACCGTATCTACCACCTTGAGCGCGGATACGAAAATATTGTTGAAAAACTGACCGGCGTCGGTGCGGACATCGAAAGGGTGTGCGAACGTTAAAGAGTAATCTTCTGCGAAAGTATGTTTTCTATGTCTTTGAGTTCAGATAGCGCGTCCGCTTTTTCGGATTATGGTCCAAAACCGGTAATCGATCATTACGGGTTAGATTCTGAACTCAACCAAACCGCCATTATGGCCGTAAAATTTCTTTATAAATGCATGTATGACTCTCTGCCTTCTGCCTTGAATAAGGCGGAACGCGCACAGAACGCCATCAACCTTTGCGTTGGAAAAATAGGGAAGCGGCTTGAAACCTTCAACCTATACTCCGATTTCTTTTTCCCCACAGATTATAAACCAAACCATGATGCGCTCATGATTGCATTGATATGCGACGAATTCACACCGGCCATAAATGCAGAAATCACGCTGCAAGACGGGACCAAGAAAAAATATTTTGAAGGGATCGATGACGCGCTGACCCAGCGGGCAATAAATATTTCGAAAGCCACACAAGATCTTTGTGATTTTGGCATACTGGATGAAGACGAAAAAATAATTCCGCTTGAAGCAATTTTTATAGCTCATGTCTATGCGGTAGATCTTTGCAATGAAATAAAAACAGACTTTGACAAACAGAGCATTATCGCCCTCAAATCCATCAAAAAATCAGAATTGAAAAATTCAGAGTCTTTCTTGCGCACAGAAACGATGATCGGTATAGATTTGAAAAAAACGATCCATGAATTAAAAAGAAAAATAGATTTAAAAGTAAACGCAGAGCTTGAATTGCCCCCCATAACACAAACGGTGCGTTTTATGCCCTATCTTGCCATCGATAACACCCTACCGCGGCCTGCATTATAGGGAATAGAAATGTCAACTGTCACAAGCCTTTCATCATTGAATGCCGACCATCTTATAAAACATTTTGGTGTTTCGAGTAATGAGAAGGCTCTAAGCGGATCACTGCGTTTTATTTTTGATCGAGCTCTAAAAGAATCCGACCCACATCTACCACCACAAAAGAAGCATGAGAAAGCCCTCGAAAGCTGTATAGACTTTACCGATTTTAGGCTTCGGATGTTCAGGGAAAATTTGCGTGGTTACTTTCCAGCGGATTATCCAACGGATTTAGATTCCCTCGGCATTGCGATTATATGTGATAGATATGTTTACGACGTCGAAGACTTAGTTGATGAAGAAGACAAACGTTTCTTTCGCGTCAACACAGATGTCGATGAACTCTTTCTGACGCGTGCCTGTATTATATGGGAGGAAGCCTGCTCCATCTTAACCAAAGGAAAAACCGGAGAGCCAAAAATGCAGGAATCGTATTTTCTAGCTCACATTTATGCGTTGGAGGAGCTAAAGAACGTCAATAAGTATTTTGATTCTTATGATGCGAATACGCTGCAAGAAATTTTAAAAGATATGCAGGTTTGGGAAAAATTTATTGACGAAGAAGAAACCTTCATAGGTCTAGAATTAAGGGAACAAATCGATGAAACGGAAAAAAGGATCATTCCCTATTTAAAGGATCAGAGCCATGCCACCCAACTGAAATCTATCCCGCGGC
>CAYYPX010000223.1:0-1805 GCA_964473655.1 uncultured Micavibrio sp. | reverse complement strand
TGATGAGGTCTCAACTTCCGGAACTTACCAAGCCGTCAAAGCTGACGTTGTCGATGTTGCTTGGGACAAAACAGTAGGTTTACCTGATCTAAGTGGTCAATGGGCGCAAGCCGCTAGCTTCGTCGGAGGCATTGTTGCTCCTGTTGGTGTAGCTGGCCTTACTTTCAAAGCGGCAAGAGCTGCGGGAGCCAGCATTAAAGCGTCACAGCGAGTTCAAGCTGTCGTTAATTACGGGCCAATGCTCACAAACTAACAAAAAAGGCCGGTTTAACCGGCCTTTTTCTTTTGTGGAATGGTGGCCCCTTGCCCAAAAGCCATAGATCTAAAAAAACCACGAAAATGCGCCAAAGGCCCAAATCATCTTAACGACTTGTAAACCTTTGATATATATTATGAAATCAACCTAACCTTCGCAAATTTGCATTCGCTTTACGTGATTCAGTAGAATAAAGGCATAGGTTGAAAAAAAGAGTTTAAAGATGGCAAAACGCGTTCCAGAGACATACGAAGATTACCTGATCCAAAAAGCAGGCGGTGGCTCTATGTACACCGGTAATGCTTATTACTCTGATATAGACCATCCATATAGGGAAGAGCATGCAAAGGCTCTGCGCGAACAGAATATCCAAGACGCATATTACAATTCGTCCCAGCAGCAAAAAGCCTATTACGAGAATTCGTGGGGTAGTTTCGATCTTGATGAAACCATCAAAAAGAATGACGCCGATGCAAACCTCGACGCTATTTCCACCATCAACCCAGAAGCAAAGTCTTTTTCCGATATGGTGCGTTCTGATTCTGTATTGAAAGCACAATTTGGCGCCTACATGAAACGTGAAGGTGAAGACGGCCTTGAAGAGCTGGAAAAACTTTTCGTTGGTGAAGACAAAATCACCAAAGCCGAATTCGAAAAAATCATGGCTGATCCTGAAAAGAAGGAAAAGCTAAAGACAGCTTTCGCGCAAGCCGCCGCCAACGATGCTGATGAACTCGATGGAGATTACGTTGCTAAGCAGGCACACGCCATCGCAGAAGGAAAGACTGCGGAGCTGAGCCAATCAGAAAAACTCGATGTCATGATGGCTTCTCTCATCAAGACGGATGAAGATTGGGCTATATATAAAGCCAAATACGACGCCGGTTACTGGTACAGCGATGAGCGAAAACGCGACACGATCATGGAACTCGCCAAGCATAAGAGCCCGGATGAGTTGATGGATGCGTTCGAAGCCGTCAGCCCAGAATCGAAAGACCTTATTGCTGAACTCCGCAAATATCCTGAATTGACGGATGCCATTAAGGATGCAGTTGCGAACGATCCAACCGTTCTTCAAACTCTGGGCAATGCTGTTGCTTCTGGTCAGATTTCCCCCGCCCAGATGAAAATGGCCTTGGAAGATCCGGAAATGAGAAAGATGCTCGTTACGGTTCTGGAGAACGTGGCTGATAAGAAAGAATTCACGGGCGAAGAACTGAATGTCGTTCTTGCACTGGCCGCAAATCCGAACGATGAAGAAGCCAAGAAAAAATATTCCGTTATGGCCGAACAAATGGGCCTACCTACTTTCGATAAATTGATCGCCGGAATTGAAAAAACACAGCACGACAAAATGATGGGTATGGTGAATGAATTTGCGGCCGATCCGGAAGCATTCATGAAAAACCGCGGCGATGAAGTTATGGCCATGTTCGGCATCGACCTTGGCCTCGATGAAATGGGTCCTACACAGCGTAAGAGCATTGAAAACATTCTGAATATCCTTGGTGATATCGGCGGACCATTTCTTCAGATCATCGCTAAAATC
>CAYYPX010000222.1:0-1813 GCA_964473655.1 uncultured Micavibrio sp. | reverse complement strand
ATTTTTGTAAACGACATGGCGAAGATCGTTCAATCGGCCCGGATGCTGCGGGCGTCCACGCTCGATCCATAAATCGCGGCTCTTTCCACCTTTCCACGCGCGCGTGGTAAAGCCTAAAATTTCGACCTTCACGCCGCAACGCTCTAATGTCTTGGCGAGGATATCCGTGCACATCGCGGCAATCGCAATCGGCCGTCCACGCATCGAACCGGAATTGTCGATCAGAAGCGTGACAATCGTATCGCGAAAATCCGTCTGCTTTTCTTTTTTGAAAGTAAGGTTGATGGTGGGGTTGGCAATCATCCGCGAGAGTTTGGCGGAATCGATATAACCTTCTTCTTGGTCGAACAACCAAGATCGTTGTTGTCGCGCCATCAATTTACGCTGCAATCGGTTGGCGAGCTTTGAAGCAATACCCTGATATGGCTGCATCTGTTGATCGAGTTGTCGACGCAGTCGTGACAATTCACCGGCATCGGCCAATTCTTCCGCATTCACGATTTCATCGAACTGCGTCGTGAAAATCATATATTTGTTACCATGCGGATCGACCGGCCCGTCATTGCGGCGCGTGTTCATTTCTGCCGGATTGTCGCCTTCGGTCGGCTCGCCGAATTCACGGTCGTCATTGTCATCGACTTCGCTCTCATCCATCGATTGCGAAATGTCGCTATCCTCGGCCATTTCTTTTTTCTGCTGGCCGGGATTTTGCTGATTTTGTTCTTTGTCCTGCTGCTCGTCGGTGCTGGATTGTTGCTCGTCCGGTGCTTCTTCCTGATTGCCATCCTTGTCGGCCTCGTAATCGCCGCTCTCATCGCCATTCATCTTGCCCAGAATATCGCGCGTGGCTTTTGCGTATTCTTTTTGATCGCCGAGAAGGGGAATTAATTTCTTGAAAGCATCAACCCCGAGCTTTTCATCAATCCAAGGTTTCCATGCATCGACCATGGCTTTTGCATTGGTTGGAATTTTCTCACCGGTCATCTCGAAACGGGCAAGTGCGTGGATAGCGTCTGCGGCAATCGCATCATCGCGCTTATCCATCTTCTCATAACCAAGACGGCGGAACTTATCGGATAAAACCTGTCCGATATTCTTTTCAACGCCCTTCATCTGATTCATGCCGAGTGCTTCATACCGCGCTTGTTCCAACGCTTCGAAGATCGCGGCGGATTGTATATCCTTTGGCGCATTCTTTAAATGAAGGCTGCGGTCATGATGTTTCAGGCGCAAAGCCTTTGCGTCCGATGTTCCGCGTAAAATATCGCGGGTTTTATTGTCTAGAACAACAGGCGGCAGTGGCAGACGCGTGTTTTCGGGATTCGGCTGTGTGGGATGTTCGGCTGTTTCACTCGCCGAAAACGTCACGCCCATATGCTTGGCTTCCGACATCGCCCGCAGCGTCGCCGCAGTGGCGTTTTTAAAATTGTCGGAATCGTTGTCTTTTTTTTCGACCATCTATCCCACTGTCATACCCGCGAAAGTGGGCATTTGGCTTTCATATATTATAATTGGGTTTTCCGCTTGTGTCGGCGGTTCAAAAGTTCGTTTTATTTTATCAAAATTTTCAATGTTATATTCAGCTATAGGACCAGTTCTTTCTTTTAATCTCTGGAGTAAAACTTGATCAGATGTATTTAAGTAGAAGAGTTGGCTGTTGGCACCACAAGATTTTGCGATCTGCCTTGCGTAGTCTCTGGATTCTTTTGTCCAAAAACCGAAATCTAAAATGACGTCCTTATTGTCATTTAGAAAATCTGTGGCTTGGTCATGTAAGATGCTTACAGCCGTTCCAAAACAATTATCCCATTGT
>CAYYPX010000221.1:0-1817 GCA_964473655.1 uncultured Micavibrio sp. | reverse complement strand
CGACCTCGCCGGAAGGCTTGATGGAATATTTAAAGGCGATGGGTATTGAGTTCGCGCTGCACCATCACAAGGCGGTGTTTACCGTCGCCGAAAGCGATGAGGTGGATTCAAAAATTCCGGGCACGCATTGTCGCAATCTTTTTCTACGTGACAACAAGAAGAAAAATTTTCTGGTGGTTCTACAAAACTCTACCGAAGTCGATATAAAGAAATTGCCGAGCGTGATCGGATCGGACCGTTTGTCTTTTGGTTCGGCCGATCGTTTGTGGGAATATCTGGGCGTGCGTCCGGGATCGGTCTGTCCCTACTCGATCATCAACGACAAAGACAGGAACGTGAAAATCTGCCTTGATAAATCAATGATGGAAACCGATATCGTGAATTATCATCCGCTTTTGAACACAATGACGGTGAGTGTAAAACCAGCAGATTTGATCCGCTTCATTGAAAGTACGGGCCACGAAGCCCATATCATCGATCTATCACCGGCCGCGCCGGACAAAGGGGAGTTATAATGTTTGGATTGGGATCATCGAAACCGCCGCAGCCGCCCGTGGAAGATCTGGGTGTTGTTTTCGACATCACGACGGCGGAATTTCAAGAGCGCGTGATCGAGGGATCAAAACAGGTTCCCATCCTCGTCGATTTCTGGGCGCCATGGTGCGGACCTTGTAAGCAATTGATGCCGATCCTAGAGGCCGAAGTGAATGCGGCCCGCAGTGAAGTTTTGCTGGCCAAGGTCAATATCGATGAGAACCAAGAACTAGCGCAAGCACTTCGCATTCAATCGGTGCCGACTGTGATGGCCTTTTTCCAAGGACAGCCAGTCACGGCCTTTACAGGGGTTCGTCCGCAATCGGATATCAAAAAACTGATCGAACAATTGATCAAGGTTTCACGATCTGCAAAGCCCGATGCGATCGATATTCCCGAAACGTTGAAAAAAGCCGCCGAATGCATGGCGATGGGCGAAGAGCGTTTCGCGCAGGAGTTATATATTCAGGTTTTGCAGCAAGACCCCAACAACATAGATGCCTATAACGGCATGGTACGCGCTTTGATCAACGCGGGTGTATTGGATCATGCCGAGCATTTCATCGAGCAGGCACCGGAAGCGATTGTTAAAAATCCAAACTTCATGCAGGCCAAAACCGCGCTCGATATTGCCAAGGGCGCAAAAGAGGCGGGGCGTAAATTAAAATCGCTCTTTCAAAAGGTCGAAGAATCGCCGGATGATTTTCAGGCGCGGTTCGATCTGGCGCAGGCGCAATTCGGGGCAGGGCAAAAAGAAGAGGCGATCGACAATCTGATCGAGCTTATCCGCCGCGATCCCAAATGGAACGACGAGGCGGCGCGTAAGGAATTGTTAAGGTATTTTGAAGCTTTGGGCTTTGCGGACCCTCTGGCCGTGCAGGGGCGTAAAAAATTATCGCGCCTCCTGTTTTCTTAAAATTCAGGGCTTATATCACTTCTCATGACAACAGCGACAAAGCAAACTTTTGAGGGCCTACCGGAGGAATTACCGATCTTTCCTCTGACCGGCGTATTGCTTTTGCCACGCGGCCAATTGCCCCTCAACATCTTCGAACCGCGTTATATCGCGATGGTGGATGAAGCAATGAAAAGCCACCGTCTGATCGGGATGATACAGGCAGGCGAGGACGGTACGATTTATAAAACCGGATGTGCCGGCCGGATTATTTCCTACAATGAAACACATGATGGCCGTTACGAGATTGTTCTAAGCGGTATTTGCCGTTTCAAGATTGAATACGAACTAGATCAGAAAAATGGGTTCCGCCGTGTGAAGGCGAACT
>CAYYPX010000220.1:0-1817 GCA_964473655.1 uncultured Micavibrio sp. | reverse complement strand
ATCGGCAAGATCCTTGCCCATGCCGATGAATTGCGATCCTTGACCGGGGAAAATAAAAGCGCGGCTCATGATATTTCAAACCTTTACGGATGATTGCACAAAATCTGTGCGCACAATGCAAATTGAGGGAACTTTCGTCAAGCTCTGCTTGTCGGTATAGCGGATATATAAACAAACACTGATAATGCGCCACACAACAGAAAATAATACCTTTCACGGCATTTTTGTTATATAAGTACAATATCAGGTCAGATCCGGTCATAAGTAAAAAAGAGCTCGCTGACTCTAAATGAGCCCAAAATGGCCACAATGTCGTCCAGAACCGAGGGAAAAATGGTTTGGATGATTCAAGAGTAGCTATCGAAGCATCGACCATAAAAAACAAAGCGGGACGGATGAATGCCCGCACAAAAAAGACCACGGCAACGGGAAAAGTAGAGGACTCAATTGTACCAACCAAAAGGAGGCACAAGCCATGAGCTCTTTGATCGACAGTAAAAAAATAGTCCACCGGGTACTCGAAGAAACTAGATACGCCTATAAACTCAGCTGCGAGATGGAACATCCGAATGCGGATTTTGCAGAGTATGCGAGCACGCAGGCCCTAACCGAATTCCGGCGCGCCTTTGGCAATCCGGACCTGACCTATGAACAATTGAGCAAGGTGCTGCGAAGTGCCTCGAACAAGGAACGCAGGCGGCAATGCAAAACGCCGTGGGCGATGTTCATGGCGAATTATCTGGAACGGAACGCCAACTCCAACTGGCATGACGGCCATTAACCATCACTTTCCATCAGAACGACTTCATTCATTCCCTCACCGCCCCTTTGGTCCCGCCATCGGGGCGGTTTTTTAGGTATTCTGCATATATTATTGACATAACTAACAATTCTTGGTAGATACGCCTCATGCTCGAACAGACCGTCCTAGATAAAAATTCTAAAGAAGTCCGCAACGGCAATGCTTTGACGCGCGTGCAAATTGCCAAAGCAACATTGGCTGCGCTCTTGCTTGGAATCAATCTGAAAGACTACATCAAGGCTGCTGGAAAACAGCCATCGCTGTTTTCTTATACGGCAGAAGCCATCAATGCGAATATCGAAGAGACTGCCAAGTATTTTGGCATCGATAAAGAAACTTACATCGAAAAAGCGGCTATAAAAAAGCCTGCGTTATTTTATCGCTCCCTTAAAGAGATCAACGCAAACATTAAAGGTGCTGCAAGGCTTTTAAGCGTTACGAAGGAAGAATATATCGAGGCGGCCTTGAAACAACCGACTTTGTTCGTGCAATTGCCAGACACTATTTTTTCCCACGTGACAGAGACTTCAAAGCTGATGGGAATTAAGAGAACAGATTATATCCAAGCAGCCTTAAAGCAGCCTTCGCTATTTTATCAATCACCGAAGACAATGCAAAAAAATGCACTCGTCATCAAAGACGTTTTCGAAAAGGGCTATATTCGCAGCTATGATATCGAGGGCGATATGCTGCGCTTTCCGGCATCATTAACTTACGCCACAAGCAACACACATTTGCGCGCCATCCATGGCCATGTTACCGAAAAAACATGGGGGCTTTCGCACTTCTTTTCCGGTAAGGGTCGCGACAAGGGCACGATCGAAAAAGAAGTGGTCGATCATTACCGCACTCTCTTCAACGAAAAGGGTAAGGGCGCCATCACGGTGCAACGCCTTGCCGCCGCCGGTATCATTTCCCGCGTGCCCGATTGGGCGCAACCATCCTTGCACTAGATCTTGACGATTTAGGAATTTATTCATATAATGAGAGATGATTACTCTCCCCACCGCCTCCT
>CAYYPX010000219.1:0-1838 GCA_964473655.1 uncultured Micavibrio sp. | reverse complement strand
GCTGCTTTTTTATACATCACCTTTAATCTTGTGCTTGTCATGAGGCGAGACAGAAAATGAATAGAAAGCGGATCGTGGTCTGTGCAGGTCTGATAATGCTCCTGATATTCGGGGGGCTTACGTCTCTGCAAAAAAGCGAATTTATGCGTAAAGCAAATGAGAACGTCAGGATCGCTCAAGAAGCGCTCGTACGACCGCATTCACCCATATTGGGCAGAGAATCCGCGCCAGTGACAATCGTAGAGTTTTTCGATCCGGCCTGTGAAACCTGCCGGATATACTATCCTCTTGTTGTCGATATTCTTGAAAAATATCCCGATGATGTAAGGGGTGTCCTGCGTTATGTGTCCTTCCATCAGGGATCTGATGAAGCCATATCTATTCTGGAAGCTGCCCGGCACCAGAATTTGTTTTCACCCGTTCTGTTGGCGCTGTTTCGAGGGCAGAAGGAATGGGGGAGCCACAAATCTCCTGATCTAAACGTGGCATGGGATTTGGCAGCAAAAGCAGGTATGGATATAGAGAGAGGGAAAATCGATGCGAAAGACCCTGCAATCGCCACAATAATCGAACAGGATACGGCGGATAGAAAATCTAACAAGGTAACTGGTGCACCGACTTTCTTTATAAATGGGAAGCAGCTTGTGTATCGTGATAGAAGAACATTAATGAATGCCGTCGATAGGGAAGTTTCAAAAGTGAAAGTGAACTCCGCAAGTCAAGTAACTGAGTAAATTTTTGTAAGCTCGTGCATAGGCACATCGTTCAATTTAACAACTTAGGAGAAAATACCATGAAAAATATCAATCAGTTTTGGGATACCGAGGCCGTCCAAGAAAAAATGGAAACATTACAGAAGGCTCAAAGTGAATTTGCCTCCCAATTTATCAATCAAGGCGTTGAGTTACAAAAGAAACAATTTATCTTATTCACCAATCTCTTCCAAAATCAGGTTGAATTTGGAAAATATCTTTTTTCAAGTGTGATAACCGTTATCAATGACAACACTAGTTCCAATGACGAAAATAAAAAAGAAAGAAAGTAGTGATCATAGCTGACACCAAGAACTTACTAATCCAAGGATTTACATCACGCTGACATTGCCTAGGAACTGATCCACTATTGCGAGGGCGTGTGCAACATTCGTAGGTAGAAAGAAAATTTGAAACGTGCTTGTCGAGCTAGACGCCGCTAAATTAATATCACCTATTGTCCATGACCTGCACACTGGTGGCGCAACACCTGTTGTTGCGATAGAACGCGCATTGGAAGCCCACATTTTTCAATGCTTCCAAAATTCTTTAGTAAGCCGCCTGATCAAGCCGCCTCGTGTTCGATTGCATGAGTCCTATTTTAAAGAACGGTTTGCCAATCTTAAATCGCTCGCAAAGTCCGGCTACGAAACATGGTACACAGAAGTCTGCTGCGCTACGGCCACGGGCGATAAAATTGAAGGTCTGGAAGTGTCTGCAGACGGCATCGACCTTTTACCAATAGACTATGGTTTCGGTGTGTCGAAGACGATAAAAGAAAAAACATCCACTCTCAAAAGACAAATTAATCATACCTACACAATAAACCATCTGCGCTTGGGAAAAGGTCTATTTGAAGAAATTTCCGATACCCTATTGTCTTCAAAAACTGCTTTGCCGCAGCCTTTGATCGCTAATTTTACACCCGGCCCTGATATCATGGGTAACAGGGTGGTTTCGTATGATGATATTGTTACCGGCGCGCGCACTTTTTGTGAATGCGCCCGCGGATTTCATACGACACTGCACGATCGAGCCACAGAGATCATGCCGCAATACGCGCCGGGTTCATGGCCGGAAATTGTC
>CAYYPX010000218.1:0-1843 GCA_964473655.1 uncultured Micavibrio sp. | reverse complement strand
TGGGATTTCTCACCGGCTTGTTGGGCCAGATCCATGCAGGTTTTTAGGATTTCTTCCATGCCTTTTGCGAAAATCGTCGTAGATTTCACGATGGCATCGACTTGGTCCTGACCGGCAACAGCGGCGTCTTGGGCCAGCTTGTCGAATTGCGGGGCTGTTTTGAACATATCTGTCTCCAGTTTAAATGGTTGGAATTGTGGAAATTTTTGGAATTGCTCGAACTGTGGGAAACCCTTCGTGAAAGCCGCAAAGCTATCATTCGCCCATTTGGTGGCGGGGTTGTTGTTCAAACCTTGCGCGGTTGGTTTTTTCGCAGTGGTTTGTGCTTTCTTTTTCGTAGCCATTCGAGGTCTCCTAAAACGTGTTTGGGTGGCTGCTCATTCTGTAAAATTATTGCAACGCACAAAATTAATGTATCACTGAAAACCGCTCTCGTCAACCTAAATTTTGTGCAATGCACAAAACGGGATAAAGGGCGGTTTTCTTGGACACGCAAGATATTGTTGTTTAAAATAGAAACTGGGTTTACGCCGGAATCATTATCGGCTCAAATTAGGGTTCTTTCAACTATCCTCTGGTACAATGTTACACTTATTCAGACAGGCTGCCGACGCGCCACCACCCCCTTCCGGAAAGCCTGCGGGAGATAGAATTTTGTATAGGTTAGTCCTTGCCACGCTCATGGTTTGTCTGGCTCTTGCACTGCCGCAAGACGCCATGGCCAAGGTCAAGGGTCGCACCTCCAATAATCAAGAAAACCAGAAATACGCCTCCATCATCATGGACGCCGAAACGGGGCAGATCATCTCCCAGCGTTTTGCCGATAAAAGCCTGCACCCTGCCTCGCTCACAAAGGTTATGACCCTGCTGCTTTTGTTCGATGCTTTAGAAGCTGGCAGCGTCCGCCTCAACGATAAAATTTACATCTCGAAAAACGCCGCAGCCCAGCAGCCGAGCAAGCTGGGCCTGACCGCCGGATCATCGATCCGTGTCGAAGATGCCATCCTCGCGGTGGTTACTAAATCCGCCAACGATATCGCGGCTGCCATCGGTGAACATCTGGCCGGAAGCGAAACACGTTTTGCCATGCGCATGACGCGCCGGGCGCAGGATATCGGCATGACCAAAACCAATTTCAGGAATGCCTCGGGTCTGCATGATCCGCGTCAGGTCACATCCGCCCGCGACATGGCGACGTTGGCCCGGTACATTCTCGTGCGCTACCCGAACTACTATCGTTATTTCGGCACGAAACAATTCACCTATCGCGGCAAAACGATGACCAACCATAACCGGCTGATGAACACGTATCCTGGTATGGATGGGTTCAAGACTGGATTTGTCAACGCATCCGGTTTCAATCTTATTGCTTCGGCCAAACGTGATGGTCGTCGCCTGATCGGCGTAGTGTTCGGCGGCAAGAGTTGGAAGACGCGAAACGATCATATGGCCAGCCTTTTAAATGCTGGATTTGCCCGCGCGCCGGATATACGCAACGCGCAAGTGTTGCCTGTTGCACCTGCCCAGAATGTTGCAGCAAATGTTCCAGTGCCTGCGATGAAGCCGATCTTGAAAACAACGTCCGGCCCTGCTCAAACAACCGTGGCTGCAAACGACAATGCAACATCGCTGTCCTCACTTGGTAGTGGCCGCAAAGTATTGGTAGCACCCGCTGCAGAAGATACTCCTGATATCACGGAACAGGCCGTGGCGGATGTAAAGAACGCGATGAACCGCGGTGATTATTCCGAGCTGACCGGTGAAGGTGATTTTGATCCGGGCACCACAAAACGCGTTGAAACAGGCCTTCTCGCGGCTGCCGTCTACAAGGGTGAGCATGAAA
>CAYYPX010000217.1:0-1863 GCA_964473655.1 uncultured Micavibrio sp. | reverse complement strand
ATACATCGAATTTCGTGATACCGGAGAGAACGGGAAATTCGCGGATCGAGGATGTGATCATGCGCTCGAACGCGTTGATGACGTTCTCGCTTGTGAGGCCCACGCCGGTTTCTTCGAGCAATGATCTGATCTGTGGGCGGCGTGATGCCGTAATCGCATCGGCCAATGTGGGCACAGCGTAACGTTGTGCGAGGATTGCGATGTGCGTTTCACCCAGATCGAACATTCTATCGACGACATCCCACCAATAGGGATCGGCGGGCAGATGTAGATTATGTTTGGCGATCGCCTCGTCGACTTCATGATCAAGGCGAGGCAGATAAGGGCGTGGTTCCGCATTCGCGGCCGTATCATCGCGCCAGCGATACATTTCATCGACCACGAGTCCGGCCAATTGCTGGATACCGTCATAAGGGCGTTCTTGGCCGGGCGGTGTACAAAGCAGTGTCATCAATTCAACCAGATAGCTGCGTTCATCGAGCATCGGCACACGGCAACCAAGTTGTGTGTCGAACGGGTTCACCGCATATTGCGATGTCATCTGCATCCTGTACGACATCGCTTCGTGTTGACGGTCTTCGGGAAGGGCTTCCTTGATCAGCGAGATCATACCGGCCGAAGACGGGCCGATATCAATGATCGCAACATACGGCAATTGCGTAAGACCCGGTGTCAAACATGTCGCCATGTTTGTGGAATTCAAGAGCACCGATTTACCCGCGCCCGGTTGCGCGAAGATCAGATCGAACCAAGTGGTCGTAACGTTCGTTCCCGTCTGATACGGCCAAACCTTTCCATCCGGCGTTCTGAAGAGCATCGATCCATTGGCGAAGGGTGATGATGGCCGCTGCCATGGCATTAATTTCATGACTTCATACATCGGCGCGATGGCGGCCGGTGCCGTTCCCGCACAATGAATACCCATAGCGGACGCCATCACGCAATCAAGCGGATCGCCGGAAAATTCCGACACCTGACAATAACCCCAGCTCTCGGTGGATTGAATCAAGTTTGATAAACGATCTTGGAGCAGACGAAGATTGTCACGCGGTGCCCATGTCGCAAGCGATACACGAAGGCGAACGACAGGCTCTTTTCTTGCCATACGCTGCAAACCCTCAAGCGAGAATTTGATCTGCTTGTTCACGGCATTGGTGACTCCGAGCATTGTGGCCGCAAAAGTTCTGAACTGGCTCGCTTGAACGCCGCCCCCTTCGATCATAAAGGAAATGCGGTATGGCACTTTCGCTTCGAACAAACGATTGAGAAGCATCGGAAACGGCGATGGGTCCATCGGTGCCAATGTGATATCGGCCCCGCCCCAAACCAGATCACCGATCCGCACGATGGATTCATTGAGCACGTAAGAATCCGCCAGCGCCAATTGTTGTTTCAATGGCGGCCAGACGATGTCCGACATATCGGATTTCGATTGCGGCGCGCGCGGCGAGATCGGATCACCCGGAAGCGAGGCGCGCCAATTTTCATGCGATTTTGTTGGATAAAGGTTGTTCTTCACCGCCAGCATGGCGTCATGAACATTCATCACCTCGCCCTTGATACCAAGCTCGTCGATCGACGACATGATGGAGGCCACGTAGCTTTTGTGACGGTTGCGAAGCGCATCGAGGGCGGCAAGAGGGTTTTGTCCAAAGCCCGCATTCACCCATTTCTTTTTTCTGGAGTCTTGCGCAGCGCGGCTCAACTCGTTCTTGGTCAGCGCGGATGGACGCGTCCATAAAACGTAATAGCATTCCTCGTAAGACAAATAGCGCGACAAATGGCGCACGCGTTCATCAAACACATCCTTCAAATCGAGCTGGGTTGCCGAAGCGGTAGTTCTGGATGGTTTCATCAATCCTT
>CAYYPX010000216.1:0-1871 GCA_964473655.1 uncultured Micavibrio sp. | reverse complement strand
TAAATCCTACACCGATCCTATTATCGTTTTGCCGACAGGAACGGATACATGGAATATCGCGCATGATTTCACGGGCCTCACCGAACAGGATTTCAATCAATTGGCATCCATCGCAAGCGATATAGATGTTGTCTTGCTTGGATCAGGCGCGCGCGGAGAATTTTTTCCGTCGAAATTGCGTAGCGCGCTTAAAGACAAAGGTCTTGTGATTGAAACAATGGATACAGGCGCGGCGTGCCGCACCTATAACGTACTAATGGCGGAAGGTCGTCGTGTTGCGGCCGCCCTGATGCCGATCAAATAAATAGAGGAAAAAAATGGAACATATAATAAGTCTTTTATCGAGTCCCGAAGCATGGGCAAGTTTGTTGACCCTGACGGTTTTGGAAATCGTTCTGGGTATCGACAACATCATCTTTATTTCGATCATCGCGGCGAAATTGCCCGCGAACCAGCAATCAAAGGCCCGCACGATTGGTCTGATGTTGGCAATGGCGATGCGTATCGTTCTGCTATCGTTGATCTTCTGGATCGCGCATTTGACGGCACCTTTGTTCAGTGTGTTCGGCAATGAAATTTCATGGCGTGACATTATCCTGATCGGCGGAGGATTGTTCTTGTTGGTCAAGGGTACGATGGAAATCCACCATTCCGTGGAAGGGGATGAGGGTGAGAAAAGCACGAGCTTGAAACAGGTTACGTTCGGTGCGGTGCTCGCGCAGATAGCTGTTCTAGATATCGTGTTCTCGCTGGATTCCGTTATCACGGCTGTTGGTATGGCGGATGAAAAATCCGTTATGATTGCGGCGGTTGTTATTTCCATTGGGGTGATGTTGTTCGCGGCGAAACCGGTATCCGATTTCGTCAATGCGCACCCGACGGTGAAAATGCTCGCGCTTTCGTTCTTGTTGCTGGTTGGTATGGCGTTGATTGCGGATGGTCTGGATTATCACATTCCACGCGGCTATCTCTACTTTGCCGTTGCGTTCTCGCTCGGGGTTGAATGTCTTAATCTCTGGTCGAAGAAGAACAAGGAAAAGAAGAAATTGAAATAAAGAAAAAGGCCGGATGATCCGGCCTTTTTTAATTTATGCGGCGATTTTCAGCGGGCCTTTTTCATACAGCTCCGCGACATATTCCCAGTTGATCAGATTGTCGACGAACGCCTCGAGGTATTTAGGGCGAGCGTTGCGGTAATCTATGTAATAGGAATGCTCCCACACATCGACGCCGAGCAGGGCGGTCTTGCCGTGAACGACTGGGTTTTCGCCATTCGGTGTTTTGGTGATCTCCAACTTACCACTGGCATTGTCGAGTGTGAGCCATGCCCAGCCGGAGCCGAATTGTGTCGTGCCGCCTTCGATGAATTTTTTCTTGAAGCCTTCATATCCATCTAGGTCTTTGGAAATTTGAGCCTCTAGCTTGCCGGGGATTTTTGTACCGCCGCCGTTTGGCTTCATCCAATTCCAGAAATGAATGTGGTTGTAGTGCTGGCCCAATTGGTTGAACAATCCGGCTTTGGATTTGTCCTTGAACGCCGCGACCATCGCTTCTTCTAGGCTGAGCTTTTCAAGGCCTGTTCCTGCGATCAATTCGTTGCCCTTGTCGACATAGGCTTTGTGGTGTTTGTCATGGTGGAATTCCAAGGTTTCCTTGGACATATAGGGGCCGAGCGCGTCATAGGCGTAGGGCAGTTCTGGTAGGGTAAAGGCCATAATAAAATCTCCTGCTATTCGAATGGGCTTTAAAAATGCTAACGCTTAACCTATAGCTTTTGTTCAATTTCTCAAGGACGGATGGGGTATGTCGCTCCCTTTTCTGGCGCGGGATCTGCGAAAAGTAGACCCTGACCGCTATTTATTAAGCCTTTT
>CAYYPX010000215.1:0-1882 GCA_964473655.1 uncultured Micavibrio sp. | reverse complement strand
GCGCTGCGAAATACACCGTAACGTGCATTTCTTACGCAAAATATTTTGAAGAATGTACGCCTATGAAATTAGAAAAACTGCATAAGCCAAATGCCCTCAAGCGGGGCGATAAAATTGCCACTGTCAGCCTGTCATGGGGCGGCCCTGGCACGTTCCGCTACAGATACGATGCTGGCAAAAGGCAGTTGGAAGAGGCTTTCGGCGTACAGGTCATAGAAATGCCCCACACGGCAAAGCCGGCGGATTGGGTAGCCCGAAACCCTCAAGCCAGAGCGGACGATCTCATGCAGGCGTTTTCGGATCCTGAGATCAAGGCAGTTTTTTCGACGATCGGCGGCGATGATTCCATTCGCCTTATCCCCTATCTGGATATCAACGTCATAAAGAACAACCCAAAAATCTTTATGGGCTATTCGGATACCACCGTGAGCCATTTCGCCTGCCTGAAAGCTGGACTGGCTTCGTTCTATGGGCCATCCATTATGTCGGGCTTTGCAGAAAATACGGGCCTGTTCCCCTACATGACGAAATCCGTACAGGACACTCTTTTCAGCACCGATAAAATCGGCGTACTTGAAGCTGCAGAAGAATGGACAGACGAACGGCTGGACTGGTCTGACGAGAAGAACCAAAAAATAAAACGCCCCACGCACAAACCCTTGGGCTGGCAATTCCTTCAAAAGACGGAAAAGCCCGTGAAGGGAAGATTGATCGGCGGATGCTTTGAAGTGGTCGAAACGATCAAGTCAACGGAACTCTGGCCGGACAAGGAAATATGGGACGATGCCATTCTGTTCCTCGAAGTGTCCGAAGAAAAGCCGCCAGAAGTTATTTTCCAAAGGGGCATAAGAAACTATGGCGCACAAGGTATCCTGCATAAATTAAAGGGTGTGCTATTTGGAAGGCCGGGCGGTAGCTTGCCAGTCAATGAGGTGCAGAAATACGACGAAATCCTGCGAGCTGTCATTGCTGATGAATTTGGCGTGAAGAATATCCCCATTATAAGCCAGATGGATTTCGGGCATTGTGATCCCATGTTGGTCATGCCCTATGGTCGTGAAGTCGAAATCAACTCCGAACACGAAACCGTTGCGGTGCTGGAAAGCGCAGTCGTTTAAACGATAATCTCAAGACCGTCCCATGCAACATAGGCACCCTCCGGCAGTCGGCGCCGGACGGTATCATGATCCATTGTGATGGATAAATGCGTGAGGTAGCATTTCTCAGGACGCACCTTGTTTATCCAGTCTATTGCCTGCTGCAGATGGTTATGATCTTTGCTAGGCTTTACGCAATCGCACTCTAAAACCCACGTTTTCACGCCCTCCAGTGCTTGCCAGCTCTGCTCTGGCATGGAATTCAGATCCGTTGAATAAGCAAAATCACCGATCCTAAATCCTGCACTGCTAAACCCACCATGATTTTGAAGAATAGGTAGGACTTCGATATCGCCAATCTTGAACGGTACATAATAATCAAAATCGGCATTGCTAGGCTTCTGATCCCCATAATACTGAATCTGAATGGCATCATCGAACATCCAGAAGATTGATTTTTGAATTCCCGCCCATGTATCACGATGCGCGTAAAGCGTGATCGGTTTCGTCTGCCACTTCACAAAATTAGGCAGTTCTGGCAACCCTGCAAAATGGTCATAGTGAGCATGGGTGAATAAAATGGCATCAAGATCCCTTACCCCGTAGGCGATGCTCTGCTCCCGAAAGCTCGGCCCCATATCGATCAGGATGCGGGTCGCACCACTTTCAATCAGGAGCGATTGGCACATACGCCTGTTTTTTTGATTATCTGGATCGCAGGCTCCCCAATCCCCGCCACAGGTAGGAATACCGTAGGCCGATCCGGTGCCAAGGAATGTAACTTT
>CAYYPX010000214.1:0-1910 GCA_964473655.1 uncultured Micavibrio sp. | reverse complement strand
CGACCATCGAGAGCAGGCCAATGGCGAGTACCAGAAGCGGGACCAGCGTTGCTGGCGTGTCCAGCCCCAAACGGCTGATCAGGACCGGAATATAGGATGGAACTTCGGAAATTCCCAGGGCATAGCCGAAAAATCCGATGGCGGTGAACAAGACGACTTCATTGTTCATTTGCGGGAGTCTGCAGGTGAGAAAGTCCCGGGCCTGAGCTACGTATGCTTCAGTCTTTCCGTACGCCAGCGCCAGCAGCATTGGACCGGCAAAAGAAACCAACGGTACGATTACCATTGCGCTCTTATGCGTGAAATATTCCAGCGCCACGATTAAAGAAATCAACATTCCGGTTTGAAGCAATAAGGTAAGTAAACTCCTGGAGGATTTTCTGATTTCGGAGGAAGAAATGGTCGTGGCGTCTTTTGAAATAGGATTTTCCAATCGTCCATATTCCAGATAACCAACAAAGAGCAAGGAGGCTGATCCGGCCAGGGCCAAGGTGATCCCGATCGGCGCAATGGTGAACCAGGAAATGTTGGCGTATTGAGCTGCCAATGCCTTCCTTCTTTGGATACATGGCTTGGTCGTGCGCGATTTTCGGCGGTGGGCCGCAATAATTGGTGAACACAATGAAAACTGGCCAAATTGATCAAAGCGGCCAACAGCGTGAGCATCGTGGAGGTTACGACATAAAAGCGGTAAGGCGAAGAAACAAAACGCGAAAGCAGCGTCGAAAAGTGTTGTTGATAAGGTTCGAAATAGAGAATGCTGCCTAATAGTGGAACAGTGAGGACTAAGGCGATCAGGGGCGCATTGTATATGCAGGCCTTGATCCATCCTTGCGGCGGGACTTGATAAGTCAGCATGAAATAAGCGCCAACTGCGATTAAAATAAGCGACATGAGGCGAGTGGCGGAACGCGTCTCGGAAAAGGCAAGTGCAAACAGCAGCAGTGCGGAAAACCCCATTGCAGATTGTAAAAACTGCAATGGGAAAAAAGAATTCACGATGAACATGGCTACATAAGCGAGTTTGATGAGGGTGGAAACCCATTGTCTGTCTTGAAGAATACCGGTCCCTTCTTTCTGCTATCGGAGCCTGATTTAATTCTGTAAGGGCTTCACTCTACTTTGTTTAAATTCGCCATGGACGGCCGGGTTCCTTTGCTTTTGACGGCACTGTTGCAAAAAGAAGACCCCGGGGTTCCTGCGAAGGAAGCTCCGGGGTCTTGCTTGATATCGCGAGTACTACCGGAAGAAGATGAAGGTGACAACAATGAAGGTCGGTACCAAAATCGCGCACGACCAAGCCATGTATCCAAAGAAGGAAGGCATTGCTACCTCGTTTTCTTCGGCAATGGATTTCACCATGAAATTCGGTGCATTCCCGATATACGAGTTGGCGCCCATGAATACGGAGCCGCAGGAGATCGCCATCAGGATCTGTTCCGGTACGGTTCCCATGTCGGTGACTACGCCGGTTTTGGCACCCAGACCAACAGCGACGCTAAGGAAAGTCAGGTAGGTCGGTGCATTATCAAGGAAACTGGATAACACTCCCGAGGCCCAGAAAAACTGCCAAGGTTGCGTAACGCCAAGCTCCGCCCCTCTTGCCTGAAGGATCGCCATCGGAGGGATAATGGTGAGAAAGATGCCGGCGAACAGAATCGCCACTTCCTTGATAGGGCCCCAGGTGAAATGATTGTCTTCACGGATCAGGGACGGCGTCAGCTTGAGGGATAAGAAGCCCAGCAGCAAGATGGTTCCATTAAAGAGCAAATTCAGGTAGGGCAGGATCAGGGTGTGACCGTGCAGGGCCATGAGCGAAAACCCGATTTTGGTGTCGGTGCTGGCGTCGTAAAACATAGGATCCTTGATATAAATTCCGCCCAGCACAACGGCGGCAACCACGCCGGCGT
>CAYYPX010000213.1:0-1923 GCA_964473655.1 uncultured Micavibrio sp. | reverse complement strand
TGAAAATGCGTGGGGCGTGTTCTGGTTGCCCTAGTTCTACCGTGACGCTTAAAAACGGCGTTGAAAATATGCTTCGCCATTATGTGCCGGAAGTTCTAGAAGTCCGGCAGACGCTGGAATAATCCTTACGGGATATAATCGATATTGTCGTCTGTGGCGCGTGCGGATTTCTTTTCGCCCGTTTCTTCTTTTGCCAACAGATTTTGCGGCACGGAATACATCATGCCGAACCAACGAAAGCGCGGTTCTTCGCCCGGTATTCCCGCAACGGGGAGCGTGCAATTGATGCGCGGGCGATCTTCATTGAGCGGTTTTTCCATGCGGATTTCGACGCGGTTGTTGATGATTTCTAGCTTCGGTTTTTCATTCGTTGATGAAAAACAGGATAGGGATTTCAAGTAAGCGCCCAAGGAATCCGGAACGGTAAAGCCGATCGATGGGGTCAGCGTATTGAGATAAGGATCGGCGGGGGAGAGTTCCGTCACAGGCAATGGCAGCGCATTGGCCGTCATGATGAACCGTTCTATATCGCCGTAACGTTCGGTCAATGTAAAACGCGGCAAGGCATAAAGATCATCGCCGGCATAAGCAACGCCTGATTGTTGACCGAAGGCTGCTTTGAGGCCCATCGCAGACACGATTTTTTTGTATGCCGTGTTGTATTCGCCATAAGGGTAGGCCAGCAGAGTGGCGTTCACATCCAGTTCTTTGCGCACTACGCTGAGTGAATTATTAATCTGTCGTTTAATGTCTTCGGATTTGTCATTGACCAATCGGCCGTAGCTTGAGGGGTGCAATCCAAAAGTGACAAGGCCGGTTTCTTTCAAATCGCGAAGGTCTTCCCAAGATAGAAACGCCGGTTGGCCGATGCGATCGGCGGGGATGAACACCGTGAAAGGCAGTTTGTTTTTCTCCAGCAGCGGCAGAGCGTTGTCGATAATGGATTTGTCCGCGCCATCGAATGTGAGGACGATGGTTTTATCGGGAAGCGATTTGGTGTTTGTGAATGTGTCGATAATTTCGGGAAGCGGTTTGACGGTATACCCGCCGGTGGCAATTTCTTCGATCTGGCGGGCGAATTGATCCTTGGTGACGCTGCCTGAAGGGTTGTCATCGTTGCCAACGGCGAAGTAGGCGAATATCACGGCGGATCTATTGTCGAAATCTGTTTGTCCGGCGTCGGCCGTGCTAGCCAGCAACAAAGCAGCCATCAGGCACAGGCCTAGGGTTTTCAACGAAAAAGCGGACATGGCCGGAATTTAGCGTAGGGCTTACCCAAAAACCAGCGAATATTGGTGTGACAGGTACCCCGTTTCCGTATTAAGAAGGGCTATGGAAGACGACAAGACATTGCCGCAAAGTGCGCTGGATACTCTGTTTCTGGAAGCCCGCACGTATAACGGGTGGCTGGATCGGGATGTGCCGGAATATCTGGTTCGCCAGATTTTCGAACTGGCCAAGATGGGGCCGACGGCGGCGAATTCATGCCCCATGCGGGTGGTATTTGTGAAATCAAGCGAAGCCAAGGAGCGGTTGAAGCCTTTGCTGGATTCCGGCAATCGTGAAAAGACGATGCACGCACCCGTGATTGCGCTCTTCGCGTTCGATTATAAATTCTATGAGCATTTGGGGAAATTATTCCCGCACACGAATGCGAAATCGTGGTTTGAAGGCAAAGAAGATAAGATAAAAGATACCGCGTTCCGCAACGGAACATTACAAGCAGCCTATTTTATGTTGGCGGCAAGATCATTGGGGCTGGATTGCGGTCCAATGTCCGGTTTCAACAAGGCGCGTGTGAAAGAAGAGTTTTTCCCAGACCTCGATGGTGAAGTGAATTTTATTTGTTCTATCGGTTACGGCGATATTTCGACCGTGAAAGAGCGTAGCCCGCGGTTTGAATTCGACGAGGTCTGCACCGTT
>CAYYPX010000212.1:0-1933 GCA_964473655.1 uncultured Micavibrio sp. | reverse complement strand
AAGAACGATTCCCTGCTTTTTACGGCAAGGTTTCATTGTGGGGAAAACGCGCCTCTTATCCTTTGGGGTTAGCGCACGCGCATAGCTATATCGGTGAGCGCATGGCTCTTGTGGCCGATGCCGCGCACGGCATTCACCCCATCGCGGGACAGGGATTGAATATGGGGCTTCGTGATATCGCGGAGCTAGCGGAGTTGATCATCAAGGCACACAAAGCCGGCCAAGATGTAGGCAGCGATGAATTGTTGCAATCCTATCAGCGCGCGCGCCGTTTCGACAATATGACGATGGCGGCTGCAACCGATGCGCTCAACCGTCTTTTTTCAAACGATGTCGCGCCGGTGCGCATTGCCCGCAAGATCGGTTTGAAAATAGTTCAGAAAATTCCGGCGGCGCGGCAGTTCTTTATGAAACAAGCGATGGGGTCATCGGGACATCTGCCAAAACTGATCCGCACCGGAAAGCTCGATTGATTATTTTTCGAGCAGCGGATTTTTCCAGTTCGGTGGCATCACGCGATAAGGATCGCTCTCTACGATCGTCGGCAGCGATACATTGAATTTCTCAACAATGGCTTGATCAATGGCGCGGCGATTGCGCGATACTTGCGTCAATTTCGGATTGCCTTGGCTATCTAGGCCATATCCACATTCGATCATTTCTTGCTTGAATTGCCCAAACGGATCAACATTCGTGAAATAAATGCGCACCGCCGTTTGCGATAGATCGACGCTGTTATATTGAAGCGTGTGCGGATAGGGCGTATTCAATTCCAAGAACGCCGAACAAATACCAAATGTCATCGGGCCATTTTTGGGCTGGCAAGAAAACAGCAACAAAATGATAAGAAGTGCGCCCACGCCCGCACCTGCCATCTTGATTTGTTTCTTGCTGATCTTTTGTAAGCTCGATGGTTTTTTTGCCTGACGTGTGAGCATATCGTCGAGTGCCATATCACCGCCCGCTTTCACAGGTTTTTCCTGCGGCGGTGGTTCTACGTTCTGGACTTCACTTATATCCGCGTCGTTGTCGCTCATTGCTGCGTTTCGGGGTCGGGATTTTTATCAAGCTTGTTGTGGCTGGCCGCGATCAATTCATCGACGATGTCCTGAATGACTTGGCTGACGGCGGCGGAGCGAACCTCACCTTTTTCGGAGAGCATCATTACGCGGCGTTTGATTTCTCCGCGTGCCGAACCGCCGGGGAAATTGACAGCGAGCATCTGCCGCGCCCTTGCCGCACCAAGCTTGTTGTAAAGGCGTGACCTGATGGCCACATCTTCCGACGATGTCGAAAGGGCCCAAAGTTCGATTGGCCCTAGCGTGTTAAGCAAATGCTGCTCGTATCGGCCTTCAACTGTACCTAGTACCAAAAGCGCGGGCGCACCGCCTGCGCGAGGGCCGGTCAATTTATAGCGAATGATGTTGCGCGCGGTTTGCGATAGGCCGAAGCGTTGCTGCACATTGTCGACCGCTTGATCGGAAATGGCCGCGCCCAGAACCCAGATGCCGGTGGCAAGATCGACCATATCGTTGTCGAAATCGTCCAGAAGCTGAGAAGAGAGAGCAATCTGCACGCCGCGCTTACGTCCTTCGCGGACGTCGCGTACGACTTGCGATCTCACTGCACGTGATCTGGAGGTGCGGTGGAATTCGTCGTAGCAAAGACGCTTTGGTGTTTCCATGATGTTTTGAAGACGCATCTCGTGATAGAGGCGGTATTTTTCCGGTATATGATCGAGCATTTCAGCGCCCACCCACCAGCTACGCACCAGAACATGACGCGCCAGCATATACATGATCGATGTCTGACGATCGGCACTGTCGTCCCCTTGCGGCGAGACATCCATCAAATCAAGCGCACAGACGCGCGCCTGCGATACATCGAATTTCGTGATACCGGAGAGAACGGGAAATTCGCGGATCGAGGATGT
>CAYYPX010000211.1:0-1945 GCA_964473655.1 uncultured Micavibrio sp. | reverse complement strand
ATTATCGCGGGGGCGGTCGATCATCCGCACGCGAAACGGCGATGCGTGTTGCCGCCGGTGCGATTGCCCGCAAGATTTTGTCGAATGCACTGGGCGATGTAAAAATTCGCGGTGCGGTGGTGCAGGTTGGTCCGCATAAAATCAATCGCGACAATTGGGATTGGGATCAGGTCGATCAAAACGCATTTTGGACGCCGGATGCGAAATCTGTTGGCGTGTTTGAGCAGTTCCTTGATGAAAAGCGCAAAAGCGGATCGAGCGCGGGGGCGATTGTAGAAATTGTCGCCAGTGGCATCCCTGCCGGTCTTGGTGCGCCTGTGTATGACAAGCTTGATGCCGATCTAGCCAAGGCCATGATGTCGATCAATGCAACAAAGGCCGTTGAAATAGGTGCGGGATTTGATGCTGCGCTTCTCGGCGGTGAAGAAAACGCCGATGAAATTCGTATAGGCAAAGACGGTAAGCCTGTGTTCCTATCCAACAATGCAGGCGGAATCTTAGGCGGTATTTCGTCGGGTCAGGATATTGTCGTGCGCGTTGCGTTCAAGCCGACCAGTTCTATTTTAACGCCCGTACAAACGATCGATAAATCCGGTAATGAAACCGACATCGTGACCAAAGGCCGCCATGATCCATGTGTTGGTCTTCGTGGTACGCCTGTGTGTGAAGCCATGATGGCTTGTGTGCTGGCCGATCACTGGCTGCGTCACAAGGCCCAAAATCTTTAGTTTTCTAAACGCGTAACTTTATTCCGCAACGCTCTAAAATTATTTAGGCAAAGGCTCTTGTACATGAAACGTCGTCTCGGTTCCTATTTCTACAAATCTCAAAGTCGCCCCGAAGAAATTCGCACCGCGCGCTGGAATTTAGGATCCATTGCATGGAGGGCCATAAAAAAAACTTGCACGGTTGTGGGTGCATTGATTTTGTTTTCCGCACTCATGGGACTGATCGCCGGATCTATTGTCGGCGGTGTAAAATCTGATCGCTCTCTTCCCGATAAAATGGTTCTGGTTTGGAATATCGTAGACCCTATTGGCGAAACCGTAAGTGCAAGATCATTTGCTGATCCATTCGCGCCTGCGGGTAGTACGGTATCGGAATTGGTCGCGGCACTGGATTATGCGTCGAAAGACAAGCGGGTTTCAGGTCTTATTGTATCTTTGGATAAAAGCGGAATTGAACTGGCGCATATCGAAGAGCTTCGCGCGGCCATCAAACGTTTCCGAGATGCTGGAAAATTTGCTTATATTTTTACGACATCGTTTTCTGATTTGGGAAGCGGCATAGGTGCCTATTATTTTGCTAGCGCGTTCGAGCAGATCTGGATGCAGCCGGTTGGTATGCTGTCCATCACCGGTATTTCAATGGAAATGCCGTTTGCGCGCGATACGTTGAACAAGCTCGGAGCCAATCCAGAATTCCTGCACCGCGAAGAATATAAATCGGCGATGGAATCCTTTACTAACTCATCCATGTCCGCGCCAAACCGCGAAATGATGACATCGATCTTGAACGATATTACATCCAGAATATTCGATAATATTCGTGAAGATCGAAAATTAAAGGGCCCAGTTCTTCAGGCGCAAATCGATAAGGGTCTTCTTACTGGCGCCGAAGCCGTAAAAGCCGGTTTGATTGATAGGCTGGATTATGCGGATAATCTTCTGAACGAAGTGGAAGAAAAAACATTCGGTGAAAAGGATATGAAAGATCCGCCATTGGTTGCCGCCGAGGATTATTATGCAGCCGCCGTTGCCAAAAAACATCACAAAGGTGTTGCCGATGTGGCATTGGTGCAAGTGGTCGGTGAAATTGTTCCGGGTTCTGATCCGGAGCCGGGGATGGCAACATCAGATTATATCGCGAGCGCAATTCACGAGGCCACGGAAGATGAGAATATCAAAGTCATCGTCGTACGGGTGGATAGCCCGGGTGGATCACC
>CAYYPX010000210.1:0-1955 GCA_964473655.1 uncultured Micavibrio sp. | reverse complement strand
CCTTCCATTGAAGAGGCGTTACACCAGCTGTTGAACTGGCTTCAACCTCTATAAGTTGTTCCGCTAATTTTTTTTCTGCGGTTTTGTATTCTTCTTTTAATTTTGCAACTTCACTTACGTTATTGATGTAGAGGGTGCTTGCTGCGCCTATTATAAAGGCAATAATAACAGGAAAATATTTTTTCATTTTTTTCTCTCTATGAAGTTATTATTTTTAGAAAACCATAATCAATACCTAAAGACAATGAGTGCTACTATCGCCACAATATGTGATGTAAAGATTTATTTTGATTTTATAGGAATAAAATCATATAATGATGGATGTCCCAAGCCCCAGCAAAAACCGTCCAGACGCACAATTCTCGTCATTGCGAGGAGGCATCGCCGACGAAGCAATCCAGCTTGGAGAATTCCAACGAAAGCCGTGGGATGGATTGCTTAGCTACGCTCGCAATGGAGGGCGAGGGAATGGAACAAGACCGCCTCTCCACCGCGAAAAAATTCGCCGATCAACTGAATGATTCCAGACTCTGGAAAATAAAGATCTCCTATCAAAAACGTTGGACCAAACACCGACGCGCCCGTAAATCCGTGGAAATTCAATATACTAAGCCTTGGCTGCGCTCCTCGGGGCGCAAACCCGATATCGCCAAAAATTACGCCCGCCATGCGCTCCGGCTGCAAACGCGCTTTATCCAAAGGGTCAACCTCTTAGCCCGCTGTCGAAAGCAGGGAATTCCAGTGCCCGAAGCATGGTTGGAAGAAACGAAAGCCCTTGGAAATCACGTTACCGCTTCGCTCATTCTCTGTAATGCGCTGATCCGTGTAACAGGGCGCAACAATGAGTGATTTGAGGCACTTGGCGCCGGACTTTATATTGTTCTTAAGGC
Source organism: uncultured Micavibrio sp. (assembly GCA_964473655.1). Taxonomy (GTDB): domain Bacteria; phylum Pseudomonadota; class Alphaproteobacteria; order Micavibrionales; family Micavibrionaceae; genus Micavibrio_A. The sequence goes on along the minus strand of CAYYPX010000210.1, from coordinate 1,065 downwards.
CGGATAACTTTTTAAAATCACCCATGCAACACACCATAAATAACAACATTGAAATCAGCGGCGTCGGTCTGCATTCCGGACGCACCGTGCGCATGACTCTTCGTCCCGCGCCTGCCGATCATGGTGTTGTTTTCAAACGCGTTGATCTGGAAGAGGGGCATAATATCATCCCCGCCATTTATGACCGCGTGACCGATACACGTCTTTGCACCGTCATCACCAATGAATACGGCGCATCTGTCGGCACGATCGAACACCTGATGGCCGCGCTTCGTGGTTGCGGTATCGACAACGTGCTGGTCGAATTGAATGCTGCCGAAGTGCCGATCATGGACGGAAGCTCCAAACCATTCGTCGATGCCATCGATGCCATGGGCATGAAAGAACAATCGCAGCCGCGCCGCGGGATCAAAATTTTGAAAGACGTCGTGGTTCAGGATGGCGATAAAATGGTTCGTCTCTCGCCATCATCCGTTCCAATGTTTTCGGGCCGCATTCAATTCCCGCATATCGATATCGGCACACAAGATTTCTCGCTCAAACTCGTCAACGGCAATTTCCGTCATGATGTATCTGATTGCCGCACGTTCGGTTTCTTCAAAGAGGCGGAGATGCTTCGCAACGCCGGCCTTGCGCTCGGTGGCTCGCTCGAAAACGCCATCATCCTCGATGACAACGGCGTGATGAACCCCGAAGGCCTTCGCTGCTCCGATGAATTCATTCGCCACAAAATTCTGGATGCTGTCGGTGACCTCTATCTCGCTGGCGGTCCTATCGTCGGGGCCTATCACGGGGTAAAAGGCGGCCATGCCCTGAACAACGCCATATTGCACGCGCTGTTTGCCGATCCAACCGCTTGGGCGCGGATGGATCTTTACGTGGATATCGGAGAGGCGGATGCGGCCATCTATCCGAAAACGGGCGTCCGCAGCGGCGTTTCCACCCACTAATCTCTTACAAAACCATAGGAAAACCGGCCTTTTCCTCTTTTCAGAAAGGCCATGGAAGGCTATGTATAGATCATGCTGAACAAGACCCTCACATACGCTCTTTTCCTCGCATTCC
>CAYYPX010000209.1:0-1968 GCA_964473655.1 uncultured Micavibrio sp. | reverse complement strand
GTCGATCTGCTGCGCCGTTTTAGACCAATCAATACGACCTTCTTCTTTTTTGAGCATCTTGGCATAGGTGGTGCCTTCATCGGTTTGCGGGACCATATCGAGCTTGCCATTCAATCCCAACTCATCCACCACATCGACGATCATCGTTGATCCCATGGCGGATAACATATCATGCAGGCTCGGCGTCGTTGTCGTGCTGCGGATCGGCACCGATTTCTTTTTGATCATCGGGCCTGTATCAAGCCCTTCTTCCATCTGCATGATGGTGATGCCTGTCTCCGTATCGCCCTCTAGGATACTGCGCTGAATCGGCGCCGCGCCGCGCCAGCGTGGAAGAAGCGAAGCATGAATATTGATACAGCCGAATTTGGGTGCGTCTAAAATCGCTTTTGGCAAAATCAAACCATAGGCGGCGACGATGGCAACATCGGCCTCGAGTGCCATAAATTCGGCAATGTCGGAATCTTTTTTGAAATTGAGCGGCGTGCGCACCGGAATGCCTGCTGCGTTGGCAGCCAGATGCACGGCAGATTCTTGTAGTTGCTGTCCTCTTCCTTTCGGGCGCGGTGGCTGTGAATAAACGCAGATCACCTTATGCTTCGAGCCGATCAGGTTTTTCAAAGCGGGAACCGAAAAATCGGGCGTGCCCATGAACACGATGCGAAGAGCGTTACTCATGGCCCTGAAATTATAGGGTAAAGCCTTGTTTTACAAGGGCTCAGAACGTGGGCCGCCACGATTGAAAATAAATTGAGCCAAATCCACGACAAAATCCCGCATCGATCTTGGAATACTGGATGTGACCGGTGGCTGTTCCAACCCAGCAGCATTGAAATCCATCAGAATCTTATCAAGGGGATCTCTTGTTCTAATGGATATGCTGCTCGGACTTTTTGTCGGCCAGAAACTGATTTCCAGATCATCATTCACACAGTTTTTAATGGAAATGGTGAACGTGTTACGTAGTGAATCGGCGATAAGAACTTTTTTACCCGTCAGCAAATTTATTTCTACGTTCGATTTTGTTTGCGTATTCATACTGAACTCCCTGTCTTTTCTTGTTGGCAAATCATGCGCTCAGACTATGGAAAGCGCAAGATTCATCTAAAAAACAAATAAAATCAGGGAATTAGAGCGGTTCGGCGGCTTGCTGTTTCTTGAATCGTTTCAAGATCATGTTGCGTTTGAGCGTCGAAAGATGGTCGATGAACAGAACGCCGTTCAAATGGTCAATCTCGTGCTGCACGCAATGCGAACCCAATCCTTCGAACACGCTTTCTTGTTGCTTGCCGTTGTAATCGAGATATTTCACGCGCACCTCAAGCGGGCGTTCCACTTCCGCATATTGCCCGGGAATAGACAAACATCCCTCTTCCCAAAAACTTGGTTCTTCCGATGCCCAGATGATTTCAGGATTCACCATGAAGATGGGTTTGCGCGTTTCAGGTTCTTCACGCTGCGCGATATCCATCACCAGCACGCGGTTCAACAAAGAGACTTGGTTGGCGGCCAGACCAATGCCCGGGGCTTTGTACATTGTCTCCAACATACGATCCATTTGTTTGCGAATTGCATCGTCCACGTTTTCGACTTTTGCGGCCACCTGTTTCAACACGGGGTCCGGCACGGTGATGATTTTGTATTTATCCATGGAGTTTCTTATCTGTTAAATCTTCTTCGTCGTCTGAGTTCGCAATCAATAAGTGCGCAGCAGATTTTTCCATTGATACCAGATCGGCAATGTCGCCACTTTGGTTCGCCGAATGAAGCTTGGTGAATTTACGTGCCGCCGGTAGAACCATGCGGTTCATGGAGCCAAGCGCGTCTTCGTAAGAAGATACAGCGGAACCAAGGCCTTTGCCGATTTTCGCGAAATGATCGAGGAATTTGGTGAAACGTTTGTGAAGGTCGGCACCAAGCGCGGATACTTCAGCGGCATTCTTTGCCATTTCCACCTGACGCCAAGAC
>CAYYPX010000208.1:0-1999 GCA_964473655.1 uncultured Micavibrio sp. | reverse complement strand
ACTCGCGTAATTTTTCATATTCGGATGATTCTGCAGGGAAGAGGGAGCAGAACACCATCGGCACGGATGGTTTGAATCCGGCCAGTGGTGCTGATGCTGGATTGCGTTCATCCGTGATCGTATCGCCAACAAGCGTGTCGGAAATATCCTTGATGGCGGCGGTGATAAAGCCCATCTCGCCGGGGCCGAGTGCATCGAGGATGACTTTCTTCGGCGTGAACATACCGACGCGGTCGATCTCACGCGTCGCGCCCGTTCCCATGAAGCGGATCTTCTGACCCTTTTTCAAATAACCGTCTATGACGCGAACCAGAATGACCACGCCGAGATAAGCGTCATACCAACTATCGACGAGAAGGGCTTTGGTCGTGTCGGTAGTGGAGCCTTTCGGCGCGGGCAGGCGTGTGACGATGGCTTCCAGCAAATCCGGAATGCCGATACCGCTTTTACCCGACACAAGAACAGCGTCACTTGCGTCGAGACCGATCACATCTTCGATCTGTTGCTTTGCGCGTTCCGGATCGGCGGCTGGAAGATCGATCTTGTTGATCGTCGGAATGATTTCGTGGTTGTTGTCGAGTGCCTGATACACGTTCGCGAGCGTTTGTGCTTCCACGCCTTGGCTCGCGTCGACCACAAGAATGGAGCCTTCGCAGGAAGCGAGGGAACGGGAGACTTCGTACGCGAAATCCACGTGGCCCGGCGTGTCCATCAAATTCAATTGGTATTCGACACCATCATTGGCTTTGTAGGCGAGGCGAACCGTTTGCGCCTTGATCGTAATGCCGCGCTCTTTTTCGATATCCATGTTGTCGAGCACCTGCGCCGTCATCTCGCGCGCTTCCAATCCGCCGCAGGTTTGAATCAGCCGGTCGGCAAGGGTCGATTTCCCATGGTCGATGTGGGCGATAATCGCGAAATTGCGGATTTGGTCCAAAGGTTTGGTCTTAGGGGTGCTCATGGGGCCGGAAGATAAGGAAATCCGCCCCAAAGGGCAAGGGGAAAGGGCCTCCTAATTAACGCTGCTCCATGCAGTAACCCAGTCCATCTTGTAAGAAATATGGGAATTAAAAACGCTGCTGGTGATTACTAAGGGGGCGGGTTAGTTTTAAGAAAAGGAGAACACCAGATGCGTCATACCAACCTTAACCAGTTTTTGATCATGGCCGCGGCTGTTTTATTGCTCGCCGCGTGCGACCAGCCGGCAGAACAGCAAACAGACTCACTGGCGGAAGGAAATTCCCCGCCGGCAGCGTCTTCGATGCCCGAGGCACCTGCCGTAGAAGCAGCCACGACAGAAGCACAAGGCGGCACAAACGGCGAGGCCGCAGAATCTCCGGATGATATTCCGCCAACGTCGGATGTCCCGCCACCATCGCGCGAAGTGTTCGCCGATGCGGAGTGTAATTTTGAAGATTGGGTCGGCAAGCCGGTGGATGAAGAGGCGGTGAAAGCGACAGGGCGCAAATACCGCATCATGACGCCCGAACAACCTGCGACGATGGACTTCAATCAAGAGCGCATCAACGTTATCCACGACGATGGCGGCAAGGTCGTACGCGTATTCTGCGGATAGGATTTTGAAAGAGCCAATAAAAAAGCCCGCTCTTGAAGCGGGCTTTTTGAATTTTCAAATCAGACTGATTACAAAGTTGCCGAAGGTCCTGCACCGCCATTGGCCGTGTACACGTAGGTCTGCTCGTTGGCAGGCTTCGGCGGCTGTTCGAAAGGTGCTTCCTTAGCCATGCTGAATGTTTCGGTGAGGCTAGAAAGGCCCGCAACGATGTTACCATGGCTGCCCGTCAGTGAAGCTGTGTCTGTTCTTGGCGGCGTGCTGTAAATTTCACCGGATGGGGCAGACGTTGCTTCAGCTGTTTTGGCTTCGGCAATTTCTGCATCTGTAGCGCCCGATAAATCGTTGAATGCATCCATTGCGCCCGGAATGATTTTAGCGATGATCTGAAGAAATGGTCCGCCGATATCACCAAGGATATTCAGA
>CAYYPX010000207.1:0-2032 GCA_964473655.1 uncultured Micavibrio sp. | reverse complement strand
GGCGGGTCACGTTCTGCTTTAACTTCTTTCTCATCTTCCAAAAATTTCAATCTCTGCTGATTGCCAGCTTCGATTTCACTTATCGCCATTTTGAGGCGGTGTATATCGAGGTGATTCCGCAACTCCGGCGTCATTGTGATTTTGGTCGTTGTCTCAGGATCATAGCCGGCATCGGCCATGATCGCCGCGTCCGCTTTTGCTGTGCGAAGCTCGTCTTCCGTTGGCTTACCATAAATCGTATCTGTATACAGATTATTTAGAGTTTCAGGCGCTTAATACCCAGAAATTAGATAATCCACTTTCTTAAATCCTATAAATTTTTACTATTTCCCAAAAATTGCAGTTTCTTAGAGCTAAAACCCCAAAAACTTAGTATAATCGCCTAAGAGGATCGAGATATGCCCCACTTTCCTATCGAAACCATGCCGGAAGCCTTTGTATCAACGTCTGCCACTTCGCAGGTCGTTACTCTGGCCGTTGCCGCAGGGACGCTGCGCAAACTCGGCTCCAGACTTTATACTAAAAACCTGTCCGATACGCCGGAAGCGATCGTGCGGCGGAATTGGTATTACATCGTCAAAGGTTATTATCCCGATGCCCTGATTGCCGACCGTACAGCACTGGAGAACAAACCCGCAGCTGATGGATCGGTCTTTATTATCTCCAATAAGAAACGTCCCATTAAATTGCCCGGGCTGACTTTCAGGCCGCGCAAGGGGCCAGCAGCATTGGAAAGTGATCTTCCTTTCGCAGGTGGCGCCAGGTTGTCGTCCACAGCGCGCGCCTTCCTAGAAAATATGCAACCCTCCAGATCAAGGGATGGATCTGTCCCGCGGACGTTGGCGAAGGCTCAACTTGAAGAACGGCTGGACACGATTATCCGAAATGGCGGTGACACAGCAGCGAACCAGATTCGCGACGATGCTAAGGCAATCTCTACAAAACTCGGCCTGCAGGAAGAATACAAAAAGCTGGATGAATTGATCGGCCGCCTGTTGGGAACACGCGACGGAAACGTGGTAAGCCCTATTGCTTCGGCACGCGTCGCGGGTAAACCCTATGACCCTGATCGGATTGCCCTGTTTGAAACGCTATTCACAGAGCTGCGAAACACAGCCCCTTCCTATCGACCAGCCAAAGCCCCCTCGCCGCAGGAAAACGCCAATCTGTCTTTCTTTGAAGCCTATTTCTCAAATTTCATTGAAGGGACAGAATTTGAAATTGAAGAAGCGATTGACGTTGTATTCAACGGCCGTATTCCACAAGACCGGCCAGAAGATGCTCACGACGTTCTCGGCACATACAGGATCGCGGCCGACAGGCAGGCATTATCAACGCCGCCGCAGAACTTTGAGCATTTCATCAGGCTATTATGTCAGCGGCATCACATGATAATGGAATCCAGACCGGATAAATTGCCTGGACAATTCAAAGTAAAATCCAATCGCGCCGGCAGCACAGTCTTTGTTGCGCCGGATCTGGTCTTGGGAACCATTGAAAAGGGCTACGGTTTCTACGAGGGATTGGAAACACCGCTGCATAAAGCCGTTTATATGATGTTTCTAATCAGCGAGGTCCATCCCTTTGCTGATGGCAATGGCCGGACAGCGCGGATCATGATGAATGCGGAGCTTGTAGCCGGTGGCGAACAGAAAATAATTATCCCGATCGTCTACAGGAACAACTATCTAAGTGCCTTGAAAGCCATGACGCACAATGCAAACCCGATCCCCCTAATCAGGATGCTGGATTTTGCTCAACGATACACGCAGGCAATCCAATGGCAGGAATTTGATATAGCGCGTAGCATTCTCAATGCGACCCACGCCTTTATGGACGCAAACGAGGCAGAGGAAGAAGGGGTTAGACTAGTTCTTCCCCGAACCTACACCGCGCAGTAAAGCCATGGCACCTTCTTAGAAGGGAACCCCATCATCATATTCATCGACAGTGGAACGGCCCGACTTTTCTTCTTGCTCGTACAATTTTTGTATTTCCGCCGGGACATTCCACGTTCTTTTTATTTGTGATG
>CAYYPX010000206.1:1762-2034 GCA_964473655.1 uncultured Micavibrio sp. | reverse complement strand
GCGATTAACATCGCGGTTCCATCCCTGTCCCCGTTTGAAGTGGAGAAACAGGTCACGTATCCGATCGAAACCGCGATGGCGGGCATTCCTGGCCTTGCCTATACGCGGTCGATATCGCGCAATGGATTTTCCCAGGTCACGGTGATTTTTGATGACAATGTTGATATCTATTTCGCGCGGTCCCAGGTAAACGAACGCCTGGGCGAGGCCAGAGAATCGCTTCCTCAAGGGGCGGAGCCGCGCATGGGCGCCATATCGACAGGCCTTGGCGA
>CAYYPX010000206.1:0-1752 GCA_964473655.1 uncultured Micavibrio sp. | reverse complement strand
ATGTGGACGGTGGAGTACGAAAGCCCGGATGCGGATTTCAAAACGCCGGATGGACGTGTTTTGACGTCTGCCTTTGAAAAATCCATGTATCTGCGCACCGTTCAGGATTGGATCATTCGCCCGCAATTGAAAACCGTTCCCGGCGTTGCAGAGGTTGATGCGATTGGCGGCTATGCCCAGCAATATCACGTCCAGCCCGATCCGCAAAAACTTGCGGCGCTTGGCCTTAGTTTTGCGAACGTGATCGACGCGCTTGAACGCAATAACGCCAGCACAGGCGCAGGATTCTTGGAACAAAAGGGCGAGGCCTATGTCGTGCGCGCTGATGGACGATTGGAAATGGCGGACCAAATCGCCAATGTCGTCGTCTCTACGCGCGGCGGCGTTCCCTTGTACGTGAAAGATGTTGCGATCGTCGCGCTTGGCAAGGAATTACGTACCGGAAGCGCCAGTGAAAACGGTCACGAGGTTGTGGTTGGCACCGCCATGATGCTGAAAGGCGAGAACAGCCGCCTTGTGTCCAAAGCCGTTGATACAAGACTTGCTGAAATCAATAAATCCCTGCCATCAGGCGGTTTTGCGCCGCGACCAGGTTTTCAAACTGGCCCCCCCAATCAAGCCACAGCCCGGGCGCCAGCTTGGCCTGCTGGTCAAGCACTTGCCGCGCCTCCATGACAAAAGAGCCAATATCGCGGCCACGCACATTCGCCTGAACAACAACGCGGCGCTTGCCGTTTTCGCGGCTGATCTGGTTGGGGCCTTCGGACAAGCGGAACGTGGCTACTTCTTTTAACGGGATAAACGCGCCGGCGGCGCCATCCTCGTGCGGGACAGGAACGGGCAGGTTCTCAAGCGCAGCAATATCCTGGCGCATCGTTTCAGGCAGGCGAACGATAATCGGGAAACGCCGATCCCCTTCGAACACCAGCCCGGCCTCCTTCCCGCCGATCGCGGCCGACACCAAATCAAGAATATCGCCGATATTCAAACCGTAACGCGCAATCGCGTCCTTTTTTAAATCGATATCCAGCATCGGCAAGCCCGTCGTCTGCTCAATCTTGACGTCTGCGGCGCCGTTTATACCGCGCAGGACAGACGCAATTTTATTCGCGGCGTCGGTCATGCTTTTAAAATCATCGCCATAAACCTTGACGGCGACATCGCTGCGCACACCGGAGATCAATTCGTTAAAACGCATTTGGATCGGCTGGGTAAATTCGTAGTTATTTCCCGGAACCTCACCAACAACCAATGACAATTTATTGACAAAGTCAGGCTTTGACATGGTTTTATCCGGCCATTCCTCGTGCGGTTTCAAGATGATGAACGTGTCGGACACATTGGGGGGCATGGGGTCGGCCGCCATCTCCGCTGTTCCTGTCTTTGAATAGACAAAGGCGACCTCGGGCAATGCGCTGATCGCCTTTTCGACGCGAAGCTGCATGGCAGTCGATTCAGAAATGCCTGTGCTGGGAATACGCATGGCATGCATTGCGATATCCTTTTCATCAAGCGACGGGATGAATTCCTGCCCCAGGCGCCCGCCAATCAAAAGCGAGAACACAAAGAACGTCGCCGCCACAAAAACAACGGTTCTTGGCTTGCCAAGCGCCCAATTCAGCATCGGTGCATAACTGGATTTCGCGGCAATGATTACGGGACTTTCTTTCTCTTGAACACGGCCCGTGATCAACATGGCAATCATCGCCGGGACAAAGGTGATTGACAAAAGAAAGGCAGCCGCCAAGGCAA
>CAYYPX010000205.1:0-2039 GCA_964473655.1 uncultured Micavibrio sp. | reverse complement strand
TTTTCCAAACGTAGCGATGAGGTGTTCCAGTGCCTGTTCCAATGTTTGTTGGCGGATGGATGTGCGGTCTCCATCGAAATTATGCTTGAATACTTGCGGTTCTTTGTTTTTTGCGGCGATAGCGATATAGACGAGGCCGACAGGCTTATCTTTGTTGCCGCCATTGGGGCCAGCAATACCCGTGACCGAAACGGCGATATCTGCGTGGCTATTTTTCAACGCTCCTTGCGCCATTTCGGCGGCGGTTTGTTCGGACACCGCGCCGTGGTTTTCAATGGTCGTGGCATTCACGCCGATTTCTTCGATTTTGGCTTCGTTGGAGTAGGTCACGTAACCGCGCTCGAATATGGCGGATGAGCCTGATCGATCCGTCATGGCGGCGGCGATCATTCCACCCGTGCAAGATTCCGCCGTGACGAGGCGCATATTTTTATCGAGCAGGAGGAGCGAGAGTTCTTCAACCAACGAGTGCATAATAATGTATCCCCCACAGGCAAAGCGCCGCCGCAATTCCAGCGGCGACGTCATCAACCATCACGCCGAGTGCCCCATTTACATTTTTATCAAGCCATGAAATCGGCCATGGTTTTAGAACATCGAAAATACGGAACAAAATAAAAGCCAGAGCAATGGAGGCTGGCGTCAGTGTGCAAGCCAACAAGGTTATAAAGATGCCTGCGACTTCGTCGATGACGATGATGGAGCTATCGTGCGTTTGTGTCATTTCTTCGAATTTACGCGAAGACCAAAGACCTAGGATGAAAACGAGGAGCGTAGCGACAGCGAGGGCCTCTACGCCCCAAAGAACGAGAATGAGAAGGCCGATAGGTAGGCCGCCCAATGTTCCCCACGTTCCGGGCGCAGGACGCATTAGGCCGCAGCCGAACCATGTTGCAACCCATGTTGCGGGATTTTTGAAATCCAGTTTTTTAATAAGTTCCGGATCGGGCAATTTGAATTTCATGCAATGTCCGATGGCAATGTGATGGTGACGACCGCTTGCGCGACCATACCTTCTTTACGACCCGTAAAACCAAGACCTTCGGATGTGGTGGCCTTAAGGCCGATGCGGTTCGGCGTTAACCCAAGCATAGTAGCAATGCGCGCAATCATTTTATCGCGATGTGGGCCGATCTTTGGAGTTTCAGCAATCAACGTGATATCGGCGTGAAGAATTTTTCCGCCGTGCGCGATTACGCGGCGAACGGCCTCTGACACGAAAATTTCGCTATCGGCATTTTTCCATTGCTTGTCGGATGGGGGGAATAGTTGGCCAATATCGCCATCACCAATTGTGCCAAGCAAGGCATCGGTCAATGCGTGCAGGATGACATCGGCATCGGAATGACCTAGAAGTTTTTTATCGTGTGGTATATCGACGCCGCCGAGGCGCACGTGCGTGGCAGGGGCTGGGTCAAACGCATGGACATCATATCCAAAACCGGTGCGTGTTTCAGTAGCGCTTGCGAAAAGTTTTTCAGCCATGATCATGTCTTCTGATGTGGTGATTTTGAAATTGGAGCGGCTGCCGATGACTTGGGCTACTTTTTTGCCGGAGGCTGCGAGTAGGCCCGCGTCATCGGTGAAACGGTCATCGTCTTTGAATTGTTCGTGTGCGGATTTTAAATCGCCGATGCGAAAAGCTTGCGGTGTTTGCACGGCGGCGATTTTATCGCGGTCATAGGTAGTGTAGTCTGCATCGACGATTGTATCCGGAATCGGCGCGACCAATGTGGCGGCGTTGTTTGATGTCATGGCGGCGAGCAGTTCCGTTACAGCTCCTTCCGAGATAAAGGGTCTGGCGGCGTCATGGATCAAAATAATGTCTTCATCCAATTTCTTAGAAAAATTTTGAAGTCCATTGAAAATACTTTGTTTTCTTGTTTTACCGCCATGAATAGGGGGCGCAAGGGTGAGGCCCTCAACCGCGTCCATATATAATGACTGGTGTTCCGGATCGATGATAACCTGAATGCTTTTAACGCCTTGAATTTTAATGAATTTTTCGATCGTATGACGCAGTACAGCTTTGCCGCCAA
>CAYYPX010000204.1:0-2042 GCA_964473655.1 uncultured Micavibrio sp. | reverse complement strand
CCCTCGCGCGCTCGTCTAGAGTGGTATAAGACACTACCGTTTTCATAAGCGATAATATATAGATAGCTGAACCACAAAGAAAGAGAAACCAATGACCCGTCCGTCCGGCCGTGCTGCAAACGAACTCCGCAAGATCGAGATCATACCGAATTTTACCAAACACGCGGAAGGATCATGCCTGATCAAGTTCGGTGATACGCACGTTCTGTGCACCGCGACCATCGAAGAAAAACTTCCGGGCTGGATGAAAGGTTTGGGCAAAGGATGGGTGACGGCGGAGTACGGTATGTTGCCGCGCTCTACCCATTCGCGCATGGACCGTGAAGCGGCGAAGGGAAAACAATCTGGCCGCACGCAGGAAATTCAAAGATTGGTTGGGCGCGCGCTTCGCGCGGTTGTGGATTTGCAAGCGTTGGGCGAACGCCAGATCAAAATCGATTGCGACGTTATCCAAGCCGATGGCGGCACGAGAACGGCGAGCGTGACGGGCGGTTACGTTGCGATGGTGATGGCGATGCAGCACCTTGTGAAGCTGGGCGCTATTCCAAAATTGCCACTGACGGATTCTATCGCGGCGATTTCATGTGGTATTCATGATGGCACGCCCGTTTTGGATTTGGATTATGTAGAAGACAGCGCGGCCGATACCGACGCGAATTTCGTTATCACAGGCAAAGGCGGGATTGTTGAAATTCAAGGTACGGCGGAAAAAGACCCGTTCAGCCAAGAACAATTTTTAACGTTGCTTGATCTAGCCCGTAAAGGCTGCGGCGAGTTGCAGGAAATTCAAAAAGCGGCACTTGGTAAATGATTCAAACACTCGTCCTCGCCAGTCATAACAAAGGTAAGTTGAAAGAGTTTGATACTCTTTTAAAAGGGCTGGTGGGCGAGGTGAAAAGCGCGGCGGATTTGCGGCTGATCGAGCCAGCAGAAACGGGCACGACATTTTTGGAGAATGCAACGATCAAGGCTTTGGCCGCTATGCACGCGTCTGGTCTGCCTTCGCTTTCCGATGATAGCGGATTATCCATTAACGCGCTGAACGGTGATCCGGGTGTTTATTCCGCCGATTGGGCGGGGTATCCGCGGGACTTCACCAAAGCCATGTCGCTGGTCCACGAAAAAATGGGGGATGCGGCAGATCGCAGCGCGTATTTCACATCCATGCTTGTGCTGGCCTATCCGGATGGTAGGGTGGAGCACTTCGAAGGCCGCGTGAATGGCAAACTGATTTGGCCGCCGCGCGGGGTTGAAGGGTTCGGATATGACCCTATGTTCGTACCCGACGGGTTTGATAAAAGTTTCGGTGAGATGAGCGGCGATGAAAAACATTCCATCAGTCATCGTGCCAAAGCAGTTGAGAAATTAATTCATTACTTAAAAGGAGAAAAAACATGAGTGGTATCGCAAGAACGGCAAAAGCAATCTGGAAGGGTACAGGAAAAGAAGGTAAGGGCAGCATTTCGTCCCAAAGCGGTGTACTTGAAAATACACCTTACGAATTTCATTCCCGTTTCGAGAACGGAAAGCACACAAACCCAGAAGAGCTGTTGGCATCGGCGCACGCCGCTTGCTTTACGATGGCTTTTGCTTTCGGTTTGAATAAAGCCGGATTTACAGCGGACGAAATTGAAACGGATTGCGCCGTTACAGTTGCGCCAGATGCCGGTGGTTTTACGATCACAAAATCGGAGCTGACAATGGGTGCGGTAATTCCGAATATTACGCAGGCACAATTCGATGAAATCGCGGCTGGCGCCAAAGCCGGTTGTCCCGTTTCAAAACTTTATAATTGTGAAATCACGCTGGATGCCACGCTCGGTGGTCAAAGCAAAGCGGCGTAATCATTATGCAGAACGGCCAATTCGGAATTTATGTCCATTGGCCGTTCTGTGCTTCCAAATGCCCGTATTGCGATTTCAATTCGCACGTTGCCGAGACGATCGATCATGAGGCTTGGCGCAGGGCGTATTCTTCTGAAATTTCCTACTTCGCGAATTTGAGCAAAGATCGCACGGTGACATCCGTATTCTTTGGCGGCG
>CAYYPX010000203.1:0-2043 GCA_964473655.1 uncultured Micavibrio sp. | reverse complement strand
GGCGGACGCCAGTTCAGAATGTTCGATATATATAAAGAGTGCGCGGGGTCTTCTTGGGTGCGGTCCAACCCGATCCATTTCAAGATGCGATCGAGCAGCTGGCCGCTCTGGCCGACGAAGGGTTTGCCCTGACGGTCTTCGTCTGCGCCCGGCGCTTCGCCCACCAACATCACGGACGCCTTAGGATTTCCGTCGGCAAAGACCAGATTGGTGGCTGTCTTTTTAATCGCCAGCCCGTCGAAAGCGGCGATGGCGGCGCGAAGTTCATCCAGCGTGTTGCAGGATTTGGCGATTTTGGCTGCTTCCACCCTTGCCTGCGCCGTGCCGAGCAGATCACCTGCACTTTGATTGGCGGCTGGCGGTAGATGCGAAATGGTGGCGGTTGCCGGTTCAGGCGATTGCAGGATTTTCAAGGCTGCGGCCATGCGGTCGTATGGCGTATCCTGCAGAACCTCGTCGGCCCCTGCCTCGATATGCCATTCCAAAGCGGTGATAAGCGGATTTTTCGGCACCCTGCCCATTTGCCTAAGTCCCTTGCGGTGATACCTTACATATATAAGTGTTGTTTAGACTTATCCTGTACCATTGGGAATTACAACAAGGAGAGCCAAAATGCCCACCCCAATCCGCGAAGATCGCACCGTCATGGAAGATTACGATGTGGTGATTGTCGGCGGCGGGCCATCGGGCTTGTCCTGCGCGATCCGCTTAAAACAGGTGAACCCCGAGATCAAAGTCGTTGTTTTAGAAAAAGGATCGGAGATCGGCGCGCATTTGATGTCCGGCGCGGTGTTCGAGCCACGGACGCTTAACGAGCTGATTCCTGACTGGAAAAAACGCGGCGCGCCCTTGCGTGTTGAAGCCAAAGAAGATCATTTCGTTGTCCTTCCAAATGCAAACAGCTCGTTTCGTTTTATCACGCCACCCCAAATGCACAACAAAGGCAATTATATCATCAGCCTTGGTGAGCTCGGACGCTGGTTGAAAGGTCAGGCCGAAGAACTGGGCGTCGATATTTTCGAACAGGTCGCCGTTTCGGAAATGCTTTATGACGACAAGAACGAAGTGATCGGCGTTGCCACGCGCGATATGGGTATCGGTAAGAACGGAGAAAAGACAGTCCACTTCGAACCCGGCATGGAGTTCCACACAAAACAGGTAGTACTTGCAGAAGGTTGCCACGGATCACTCACAAAAACGGTGATCGCGAAATATAATTTGCGGGCGAATTCCGATCCGCAAACTTACGGCCTCGGCATTAAAGAGATTTGGGAGATCGATCCGGCTAAGCATAAAGAAGGCTTCATCATGCACACGGTCGGTTGGCCTATGAAGTCAGACACTTATGGTGGCTCATGGATGTACCACATGGATAACAATCAGGTATCGATCGGCTTTGTTGTCGGCCTCGATTACACCAATCCGTATCTTTCGCCATTCAATGAAATGCAACGTTTTAAAACCCATCCCAAAATCCGCGAATATCTGGATGGTGGTAGGCGGATCGCCTATGGCGCACGCGCCTTGGTAGAGGGCGGATTTCAATCCTTGCCAAAACTTACCTTTCCGGGCGGCGTCTTGATTGGCGATACGGCCGGATTTTTGAACGTGCCCAAGATCAAGGGCAACCATACTGCTATGAAATCCGGCATGCTGGCAGCCGAAGAAATAGCGAAGCTTTTACAAAGCGATGCGCCGAGCCGTGAATGTACTGGTTATGAAACGGCTTACAAAAAATCATGGATCTATAAAGAGCTTTATAAGGTTCGCAATATTCGTCCCGGTTTCCGTTGGGGCACATTGGTCGGTATGCTGCACGCCGCTTTCCAGACAGCGGGCGGATGGATGATCCCCTACACATTAAAAAACCACGCGGACTATGCGCAGTTGAAAGAGGCCAAAAATTGCACTCCGATCGAATACCCGAAACCGGACGGCGTTTTGACATTCGACCGCCTGACATCTGTCCAGTATTCCAACACCAATCATGAGGAAGACCAGCCGTCCCACCTCAAGCTGAAAGACCCGTCCATTCCCATCGGC
>CAYYPX010000202.1:0-2086 GCA_964473655.1 uncultured Micavibrio sp. | reverse complement strand
TATGCCAGCGATGCCCAATATATAAGGCGCAACGGAGAGCGGAACCATAAGCAATGAGTAAGCCAGCATTTGAAGCTTGGTTGTACGTTCACCGGAAACAACGGGCAGCATCGGAATATTGGCGCGTTTGTAATCTTCGTTGGCGAATAGCGAGAGTGCCCAGAAATGTGGCGGCGTCCAGAAGAAGATGATGCAGAAAAGAACGATGGATGCTGTGGTAATATCACCCGTGACGGCTGCCCAGCCGATCATCGGCGGGAAGGCACCTGCGGCTCCGCCGATTACGATATTTTGCGGCGTGCGGCGTTTCAGCCAGATCGTGTAGACGAAGACGTAAAATAAATTTGCGAAACCGAGTAAGGCGGCGGCCATCCAGTTTACCGCAACACCCATTGTCATGACCGAAAGCAGCGATAAGATGACGCCGAAGGAGAGAGCTTCATCGGCATTCATGCGACCCGCTGGGATAGGGCGATTTTTTGTGCGGTTCATCACGGCGTCGATGTCGCGGTCATACCACATATTGATGGCACCGGCCGCGCCCGCGCCGATGGCGATGCAGAAAACGGCCGTTGCGGCGATCAGCGGATGCATAGAGGAAAAGCCCGGCGCGACCCACATACCGGCAAAGCCCGTGAAGACCACAAGGCTCATCACCTTTGGTTTCAACAGCGCGAAATAATCGCTCAAACTGGCTTCTGTTGTATCGGACATTAGGGCCGCGTTATTCATGGCACTCTTTTATCAAGTGCAGAGGCAGAAATCACGCGGATTTTAGGATTTATCTGTTAAGAGTCGGTATAAAAACAGTTGTTCCTGAAATAGAGAATTCGCCCTTTGATTTCGTGTTGCTTGCCTGATTTTCTTCTGTCGCTTCCACATGATTCACACCATTCATAACCACGTCTCTTGCAACATCATATCCCGGGAAAGCTCCAACTACAGCGGACCCCATTCCTAGAAACATAGCCCCTATGGAAGCGTCTCTCAAAGAGGTACGGCGTAATGTGCCAAACGCAGCCCCAGCAATACCGCCGACAATCGCGCCACCAGTGCCGTATACACCCGAGATAATAAGTGTTCCGGATCCTATCATTGCGGCACCAAACACACCTTGCAAACCTGTCAAAGTAGGCTCGCTCACGTATGCAGATATTGTTGCGACACTAGATACCGCAGCGAAAAGGCCGGAATGCCAAGGATTATCAGACATATAAAATTCCCTTAAATTATTATAGGGAGATTATGCATATTTTTTGTATTCTGTAAAATAATATTTTATTAACTATTTTAGCTAATTGATATTTATTGATTTTTTTTAAGAAAGAAGGCCATTAGTTCCGCGGCGATCATGGAAATACCGGTGAGGGCGGCCATGACAAGGAAGACAATGTCGCTGTTTTCTTCGACCTGAAAGACATAAAGCAAGATGAAGAGGGCGCAGGTACCCCAGCCGGTCAAATGGCCGAGCCAACGCAAATGGCGGGCCCTTAGCAAGATCGCCAGATGGATGAAAAAGAAGATAAGAACGGCAAAACGGATCATGACAAAAGAAAAGCAGGATTTTAAAAGCCGTGCAAGTTTATAAGAAAAACCCCGCATTCCGCGGGGTTTTTACAATTCTTATTTCACCTTCGGCTGGATATCGAACTGGTGGAACGGTGGCGGGGATGGGATCGTCCATTCCAGCGTCATACATTGTGGCTGCACGTTCCAGTAGTTCGCACCAACGCGGCGTCCGAAGAACATCGTGTAGATGGCGATGCAGAGGAACATCACAACGGACGCGCCCGTCAGGTACGCACCCAATGTCGAGATATAGTTGAACAGGTG
The DNA here is from genome assembly GCA_964473655.1 of uncultured Micavibrio sp. Classification (GTDB taxonomy): domain Bacteria; phylum Pseudomonadota; class Alphaproteobacteria; order Micavibrionales; family Micavibrionaceae; genus Micavibrio_A. The sequence goes on along the minus strand of CAYYPX010000202.1, from coordinate 253 downwards.
GAAGCCATATTCTTCGTTGGCCAGAATCCATTTGATCTTTTCGATCGGATTGTGGAACACGCCCTGCATTTCGACAGGAATTTCCGGTGCCGGATAATCCACGTAACGACGCGGCATACCTTGGAGGCCCAAGAAATGCTGCGGGAAGAAGATCAGGTTGACGCCCATGAATGTTACCCAGAAGTGCAGCTTACCCGCCCATTCAGGATATTGGCGACCCCACATTTTTCCGGCCCAGTAATAGTAACCGGCG
>CAYYPX010000201.1:0-2103 GCA_964473655.1 uncultured Micavibrio sp. | reverse complement strand
TGTTTGCCCAAGGCTTCCCAAAAAACCGAAAATCGGCCAATCCTTGACTTCTTTTTTTGCGATGAACGCGCCTTTGATGATGCTGCCGATCGCGGGAATATCGAGATAGGAGAGATGATTTCCAACATACACAAGATGCGATCCTCGCGCTGGCGTGCCTTCGACCAAAACTTTGAGGCCGAAAATCTTGCAACATTGCCAATGATAAATTTGCGGATAGATCGTGGAGATGGGGCGTCCTCGCGCAACGGCCAGAATAGGAACCTGAATAAGGATCATAAGCAGCGTGGCGAATGCGTAGACGATAAATTTGCCGACAGCAACAACGCTGCGCATGGCTAGGCGCCGCCCTTGGCCATGGCTGGTACGCGCGCTGCGAAACCGTCATCAAGATGAATGCTGTTGTTGGTCACACGCTGGTAATGTTTGAAGTATTTTTCGGTGACAAGATGCGTTGGCATAACGATGCAAACATCTGTTGTGTTGAATTGGTGATCAATAACCGCGCCATCGCCGATGCTTGCACCAAGGCGCATGTAACCTTTGATCAGTGGCGGCAGCGACACGAACACGGCCTTGGCATTGATATCTTCTTTTTTCATCACATTCATATCGACGTAACGTGAATCCAACGCACGTGGGCGAAGGTCAGGCGACGCCAGATGATAATGATAAAGATAAGCCAGTTGCGGTTTTAATTCTTCGACATCGGTGCCATGAAGGCTTGCACAACCAAACATCAAACCGATTTTATGTTCGGCGACGTAGTGCGCGATTCCTTCCCACAATTTTTGCAAAACTGGGCGCGTGCGATAAGGCGCGAGCACACAAGAACGTCCGAGTTCCAAAAGCACCGCGCCGGACGTCAGCAATGGTTTGATATCGTATTCACCGCTTGTGTAGAATTTGCCAAACTTGTCCGCGACTTCGCGGCGGAGCAGGCGATACGTGCCGACAATCTGATCCGTGCCTTCGCCAAGCGTGCTGTCCAGAACGACGAGGTGGTCTGTCACCGCGTCATACTCGTCGACATCCATTTGTGAGGCTTTTGCCTCGGCGTCCGCGATTGCCTTATATTCTTCGTAGAAAACTTTGTAGCGTAAGCGTTGCGCCGCCTCGATCTCTGCGGGGCTGCGGGCCAGTCTGACGGTAATTTTGTCTGCTTGTGTTTGGTGGTCTTGTGTCATTACGCCATTTCGAGTTTGAAACAGACCTCTCAAACGGCCTGAACGCTTGTGCTTTGTAGCAAAACCCTTTGCCAATTTATAGGAAAAAAACCTTCTGCAGGGCTTTTGATGGGGGTATTGTCGGGGCATGGGAAATAATCAAATCGGCGTCATTTTTGTATGCACGGGAAACATATGCCGCTCGCCGACAGCCGAGGCTGTTTTTCGGAGCAAAGTTCAAAAAGCGGGGCTGGAACAAAGCTTTCTGATCGATTCCGCTGGCACGCACGGCTATCACATCGGCGATCCACCGGATCCGCGTTCGATTGAAACGGCGTTGGCGCGGGGTGTCGATATGCGAGATTTGCGGGCGCGTAAGTTCGCGGCGGATGATTTCGATCGCTTTGATTACGTTTTAGCCATGGATTCGGGGCACTATGACCTTCTATCCCGCTATGGCGGGGCCAACCGGTTGAAACTTTTCCTTGAATTTCCAATGGTTACGAGCGGTTCTTTGCGTGATGTGCCGGACCCGTATTACGGCCGGCAAAAGGGTTTTGAGGATGTTTTCGACCTGATAGAGCAGGGCTGTGAAAGGATATTAACCGGTGTTCGGGCGATCCATGGACTTTAAACGCGCGCAATATTATTACAATTTTTGACGAATTAACTCGTTTTTTCGTCATAACTTTGTAAAAAAACAAGATTAGAGCATTTTTTACAAAAGTTAGTGTTGACGAGGTTGTTAGTTTATGGAATATATAGGTCACACACGGGGCCACACACCCCGAAGGACGACAAAATAAGTAGGTTATAGTCCCCACACACAATAACCTGATAATTCAAAAGCTCTCCTCCCCGGAGAGCTTTTTTCTTATCTGATTATCAGGATTTAGATTGGCCTAGCGGATATAGATGTGAACTTCGCTGGAACGGG
>CAYYPX010000200.1:0-2134 GCA_964473655.1 uncultured Micavibrio sp. | reverse complement strand
GCGGCCGGTGCGTGACCGTTTGCTCATCGGTTGCGTGCGTGCGGCCTATACTGATTTGTTGTCCCGCGATCGTTATCCCGTTGTCGCGCTTTATATCGATGTGCCGCCGGAAGAAGTGGATGTGAATGTTCATCCCGCCAAGGCCGAAGTACGGTTCCGCGACAATGCATTGGTGCGCGGTGCCATCATCAGCGCATTGAAGCACGCTTTGCTGGCCGGTGGGCAGACGACGTCCAGCACGATTTCGGATTTCGCTTTATCTTCTTTCCGGCCGCAGTCATCGAACGGTCCTGCTCTGCCCTATGGCCGTGGCTCTTACAGCACCGGCGGCTATGGCAACCTTGCCGAAAAAGTAGAGCAGAACTATCAGCCCATGATGGATCATATTCCATCGGCGCGGGCGGAGTTGAACGAAGTGCCGCAAACCACTTCTTATCCGCTTGGCGCACCGCGCGCGCAATTGCATGAGAATTACATTATCGCGCAAACGGAAGACGGCATCATTCTGGTCGATCAGCACGCCGCGCATGAGCGTCTCGTGTATGAGCGGTTCAAAGCGCAGATGAATGGCGGCGGCGTGAAGGCGCAGGGATTGTTAGTGCCGGAAATCGTTGATCTATCCGACACGCGCGCGGCCGCAGTACTCGAAAAGAGCGATATCTTTTATAAATTGGGATTGGAAATTGAAGCATTCGGTGCAGGGTCCATCGCCGTGCGGACCGTTCCAGCCATTCTTGGCAACCGGCTTGATATTAAAAAAATCATCGAGGATATTGCCGACGAGCTGGAAGAACAGAATAGCTCTATTCTCTTGGAAGAGCGGTTGAACGCCGTGCTCTCTACCATGGCTTGCCATGGTTCCGTGCGATCGGGGCGCAGGCTTTCCATCGAGGAAATGAACGCCCTTCTAAGGCAGATGGAAGAAACCGAAAATTCGGGTTATTGTAACCACGGAAGACCCACCTATATTTCTTTGAGCCTAAAAGACATCGAAAAACTATTTCATAGACGGTAAAGCATGGAAAACAAATCGCAAAAGAACACCATAAACACCCTTTATTTCATGCTGGTTTTATCGACCTTCACATCGTTCGTGCCGCTGACCTTGGCGCAGATCCTATCTCTGGTTTTGTTGATCGTGGTTTTGGTTGCCGCCTATATATATCGCGCCAAAGACAATGAAGACGGGCTTTTATACAACCATATGACCTATCTGATCGGTACTATCTGGATTGGAACATCTTTACTGACGATCGGTATTTTGGCTGCGAGCACTTGGATTTACTTGCAAGGTGATCATTCGCTGTTGAATCAAGTGGCATCGGACCTTCAAAATGGTCGCATGCTTACCGAAGAAGATCTATGGGCCATTTTCATGCAATATATGGCGGCCAATAAGAATTTACTGGTGCTTTCCAGCATTGTCACGATTGGTCCCGCCGTTCTTTATTTTGTTTACCGCGTGGCAAATGGTTATTCTCGCGCTTGTAAGGGATATCGCATCGCAAATCCGAAAAGCTGGTTGTAACAATGAAACGCCTTGCTTTCTTCGCTTCTCATAATGGGAGCGCCGCCCGCGCGATTACGTCTGCTTGTTTGAGCGGCGAGATGGATGCAAAACCCGTTTTACTCATCAGCAACAATGAAGGTAGCAAGGCTTTGGAATGGGCGCGCGATCTGGGCCTGAAATCCGCTGTTATCAATGCGGGCACTAGCCAAGATACCGATGAGACCATCGCGGCTATGCTTCAAGATAACAAAATCGATTTAGCTGTGTGTTCCGGTTATATGAAACTTATAGGGCCGAAAACGTTGGGCGTCGTTAATGCCATTTTGAATGTTCACCCAGCCCTTCTTCCCAAGCATGGCGGCAAAGGTATGTATGGCCGCCATGTTCATCAAGCCGTCCATGATGCGAATGATACTGAGACAGGTATTACTATTCATTTGATCGACGGTGAATATGATCACGGCAAAACCGTTGCGCAGAAAATTCTGCCTATTCCGGATAGTGCTTCTGTTGATGAGATCGAAACTATGGTCCGCACGGCAGAGCCGGAATTCTATAAAGATACGTTGAAGAAAATTTTACGTGGAGAAATATCGATCTAAGCCGATGGCACGGGAACCGTTT
>CAYYPX010000199.1:0-2173 GCA_964473655.1 uncultured Micavibrio sp. | reverse complement strand
TGGATCAACGGAGAGAATGCGGCGATCGAAATAGCGCACTTCTTGAATCATCGGCAGTTTGAAATGCAAGCCGGGTTTGCGGAGTTCGCCCACCGGTTGACCGAGTTGGAGAACAATGGCCTGCTCCGTTTGATTGACGATGAACATAGTTTGCGAAATGGCAATCAGCGCAAGACCAACAACGAAAAGAAAAATGGTGATTTTCGGGTTCATGTTATTGTCCTTTGCCTTGCGTGGATTTTTCACCGGCGGCTGGCGCAACACGGTTTAGTTCATTGAGTGGCAGATAAGGCACAACACCGCCCTTACCATTGTCATCCATGATAATTTTCTGTGCGTTCTTGAGCACGCTTTCCATGGTTTCGATATACATACGTTCCTTGGTCACATCTTGACCGGATTGATAAGCCGCCAAAACAGAATTGAAACGTTCCGCGTCACCGGATGCGCGGGCGATGACGGATTGCTTGTAAGCTTCGGATTCCTGCAAGACGCGGGCGGCCGCACCACGGGCTTTCGGAATAATGTCTTCGCGGTAAGCCTGTGCGCGGTTTTGAACGTCTTCCGCATCTTGTTTTGCAGACTGAACATCCTGAAACGCGTTCTGAACATCAGGATGCACTTCGGCGGAATTGATCAAAACCTGCGTGATGTTGATACCCGATTTATAATCGTTGAGGATTTTTTGCATGATGGATTTGGCGTTTTCTGCAACCGCGCCACGTTCCGTCGTGATGATCTGGAACATACGGGTCTGGCCGACGACTTCGCGGATCGCGCTCTGTGCTACTTTCCGCAGTGTGTTTTCAGGATTTTCAATGTTGAAGATAAAATCTTCTGCGCTTGAAATATTCCACTGAACCACGAAATCCAGATCAACGATGTTGAAGTCTGATGTGAGCATCAGGCTTTCTTCCGGTACATCGCGGCCTGCGGAAATATTCGTGCCACGGCCGACAGGGCCGGTGAATCCGATATTCATGGTACGGATTTCATTGACGTTGAATTTTGTTGCGGCCTCAATCGGTGAGGGGAGGTGATATTTCAAACCTTCGGTATCAATCGTACGATTCCATGCGCCAAAGCGCTGGATCACCGCGTGTTCACCCGGATTGACGATGTAAAAACCACTGGCGAACCAAAGTGCGACAAGTGCACCGATACCGGCGAGCACTATTTTTCCGCCGCCGAAACCGCCGGGCATAAAACCTTTCATACCGTCCTGCATGCGGGAAAGAATGTCATCAATATCGGGTGGCTGATTGCCCGGCCCGCGTCCGCCGCGCCCACCATTGCCACCACCACCGGAACCCCAAGGATTCTTGCCTTTGCCACCGCCGCCGGAATTGTTGCTACCCCATGGATTGCGGCCTTTGTTGCCGCCGTTATCGTCCCAAGACATTATGTTCTATCCAAATCCTTGTTTGTACGGTGAATGACATAGTATATGTATGCCGCATAACAATAGCGGTTTTTTACGGGCGCGGACAAGTCGTAAACCATGGGTAACGAGCTTAAATTAAAGATTATGGAAGCACTGCAAAGTGTGGATGGGCTATCTGCCGACATGGTGTCGGGGTTGCAGGTGAGCGATGGCAAGGATGTTGTGTTTGCAATCGAGGTTGATCCGGTGATGGGCACGCAAATGGAACCATTGCGTCAATCTGCCGAGCGTGCGGTCAAAAATATTTCAGGCGTGAAAAATGTGAGCGTGGTTTTAACGGCGGAACGTGCGCAGAGCAAAGAGCCGGACCCGCATGGCATGAACAAAAACCCGCCGCTGGTTTTGCCGGTGAAACACATCATCGCGGTGGCGAGCGGCAAAGGCGGCGTCGGAAAATCGACCGTGGCGTTCAATATTGCGGTGGCGATAGCGGCTATGGGCAAGCGTGTCGCGTTGTTGGATGCGGATATTTATGGACCATCCGTTCCGCGTTTGACGGGATTGACGGGACAAAAGCCTGTGACGAATGAGAAGGGCAAGATCGTGCCGTTGGAAGCGCACGGTCTGAAACTCATGTCGATGGGTTTTCTGGTCGAGGAAGAAAAGCCGATGATATGGCGCGGGCCGATGGTGCAGACGGCGTTCTACCAGATGCTCCGCGATGTCGACTGGACGGGGGGCCAAGGTGATCTCGATTTCATGATCATCGATATGCCGCCGGGTACGGGG
>CAYYPX010000198.1:0-2176 GCA_964473655.1 uncultured Micavibrio sp. | reverse complement strand
CGAACAGACCGCCACCGGCTGCAAGACGGACCGCACCCTGCTGCAATGGATGCTGACCTGGGTTTTCAACGTGGTCTTTGATCTTTAGAACGCCAAGGACACCCAGAACGATACCCATCATGTAGGATACGCCCGTGATAAGGCCCGGAACATCCTGGATAGATGTAATAACGTTTCTCGAAATATCGCTGAAAGTGCCGTTCCCTGTGCCCGATGAGGCGGATGCAGATTCAACGCCGGATACGAGACCCATAAAGGTCATCGCGCTAACGGCCATCAGCTTGTGTTTAATCTTCGTCATAGTTCGTCTCCTTGTTAAAATTACCAAATCCGTTTTGTTATGGCCTTTGCCAAATCTTCAAAAAATCTTTTCGCTTCGTATTGTGCCACCTGTTTCCAAGTATACAAAATCAAAATTCTTTTTGCGAATTTGAGACCCTCAATTTCAAGGAAACGGAAAAACTCTCCAGTCTTAAAACCCCGTTCCGTGAACTCTATAATTCAATTAGAACACATCCCGCCCAAATAAGGCAAATTTGTGAAGATGTCTCGCGAAATTATATATAAACAATTGATATAATTATATAAATTTTCAAAAATTTAGGGTCCAATTCGAACCTCTAGAGCCCCAATTATGTCTAAATTGTGTCAAAATCGACTTCGAAAGGCGCAATTACTGTAGGATCTGGCCTTGGGTTCCGGTCACAGCCCAGCGGCCATTGGTAAAGGAAATGGCCGTCACACGGCCGATACCGGCCAATGTCTGCCCGACTTCCACACTCTGCATGTCGCGGGCACCCGGTTTGGACACCCATGCGCGGCCCGGCTGCGCAGCCCGCAATTCCCAGCGGCTTCTGGCGGCAGCAGAGACTTCCGGCGATTGTGATGGATAGACGGATGTTTCCACCTTCTTCGGCTTGGCCTTGGCAGGGGTCGCCTTTTTCGGCGCGGGCGCAATCTCGGCGACCTTTTCTTCAACCGGCTCTGGTTTAGGCGCGGCTTCTTTCTTTTCAGACGCTGGCACGGGGCGGGATTTCAATTCCGCCACTTCTTTTTTCAAAGAAGAAACCTGATCGGCGTTGCTGTCTTTTTCTGCTCGGGCATTGCTGAGTTCGGTTTCAAGTTTTTGTGTGTTTTTCGTCGCCTCATCCAGACGTTTTTGTAGCTCTTCGATTTCTTTCGCTTTGGCTTCAAGCTCTTGCTTGGAAATATCCGGTACAATTGGTGCGGGCGATGCGACTGGTGTTGACGTCGTTTCGACCTTTGCGATCTCCAAAGGCTCTGGTGTTTTGACTTCGGCGACTGGCGGCACGATAGGTGCTTCGACTTTTGGTGGTTCTTGCTCTTCGACCAAACCTTGCGCTTTGCGTTCGCGGTTCGCCATCGCCTGTTTCAAGATGTCTTCGGCCTTTGGCTGTGCTGGTTCTGCTTCCGGTGTTGGTTGCGGCGCAATTGGTGCCACGACAGCAACATTTTCGTTATCTAGCGGTGTTTCTTCCGGCGCGCGTGGCACATTGTCCGTCGCCACATCTGGCATCGGCGTCAGCACTTCGTTTTCAGACGGTGCGATCGGTGTTGGTTGCGGCGGATTGTTGATACTATCTGGATTATCCAAGAACCCTTGCTGCGATTGTTGCTGCTCAGGTGTAACCACTTGCTCGCCTGAAACTTCTTCGTTTGATCCAAAGAGTGTGCCGTCCATGACATTGGCGATGCTCAGGATCGATTGGAAGATTCCGCCATCACTGATGGATTGTTGCTGCTGGGATGATTTCGACATCATCGTCATCATCATGACTCCGCCGCCAACGACAACGGCGCCGAGGATCACGATCGTGTTAAAGCTCAAGCCTTTTTTTGAAGAGCTTCTTTGTTTTTTGGGGGCAACAGGCGCGGATTCTTCTTGCCATTCTTCATCGGCATATTCTTCGTCGAATTCGGCATCCAACTCGCCATCGGCGGCATATTCGCTCTCGTCGAATTCGGCATCGGCGAAATCCGCGTCGGAAAATTCTTCGACATCGAATTCATCGTCGTCGAACGCGTTGTTTTCGCCTTTGTTCTTATTCTGGTCCATCATATCGCCGCACCGCTGTTCAAGCGTTCATAATCAAAGAATTACCCGATACAAATAGGGAATTTATTACCTTGATGCAAGGCTTCTGTCCGTCACCGG
>CAYYPX010000197.1:0-2215 GCA_964473655.1 uncultured Micavibrio sp. | reverse complement strand
GTTTGATCGAGCAGGTGTTTAGAACTCTGTCCAATTTGGGCGGCGGCACGCCATTGTCGGCGGATCGCCCATTGCCGGCGGTTCCGGTCAAGAAATCGGTGACACCGGAATATATCGTCTGTCTGGAAGACGGCAAGAAATTGAAGATGCTGAAGCGTCACTTGAAAACAGCCTATGACATGACGCCCGAAGAATATCGCGAGCGTTGGGGTCTTCCTGCCGATTACCCGATGGTTGCGCCGAATTACGCGAAGCAGCGTTCGGCGTTGGCGAAAGACATCGGTCTTGGCACCAAAGGCAAAGTCAAGAAGTAACCATGCCGCATATCATCATCGAATATTCCGCCAATCTGCTGCCGGATCTGGACGTGCCGAAAATGCTCGGCACGTTGCATGACTCTCTGGCTGCGAGCGGCGTGGATAAAGGCCGTATCAAAACACGGGCGATTAAGATCGATCATGCGTTTGTCGGTGAAAAAGGCGCGAGCGGTTCCATGATCCACGGTACGCTATTGTTGATTGAAGGGCGTGATATTGCGACGAAGAAGAAATTGGCCGATCCGCTTTTTGCCGCATTGAAAGACGCCGCTGGGGGGCCTGATATCGCCGTCACATTCGAAGTGCGCGATATGGTGAAAGATACGTATTATCTTTAATTAAAATTTTTAACGCCAAGACACCAAGGACGCCAAGATTTTGGTAATGACTTGGCGATCATGGCGTCTTGGCGTTTTTACTTAAATTTATTTAGACAATTCTCTCGAACGCGCGGTCGCTTTGGCGATGGCTTCGGTCATGATGTCCTGAAATTTTCCATCCATCAAAACGGAAAGAGCTGCGGCGGTGGTGCCGTTCGGGCTAGTCACATTTTCTCGGAGTTTGGAAACAGGGATATCTTGGTGATCGGCGAGTGCTGCGGCACCTATAACAGTTTGGCGCGCAAGTTTCATGGCAAGATCAGGATCGAGACCGGATTTAATCCCTGCCTGTGCCATCGTTTCAATCAGATAGAAAACGTAAGCTGGGCCGGAGCCGGACAGCGCGGTGACCGTATCAAGAATAGATTCATCCTTCGTCCATTCAAACGCACCGAGCGCGGATAGCAAAGTTTCCGCGCGGTGTTTGTGTTTGGTGTTCGCCAGATCATTAGCGCAGGCAACCGTCATACCCATACCGATAGAGGCGGGTGTGTTCGGCATGGCGCGAACAAAGGGGCGCGAACCGAAAGCGGATTGCAAGGAGGCCAGAGATTTTCCCGCCGCGATGGACACGACAGCCAGATCCGGCGGCAGTTTGATCGACGCGCCAAACGCAGCGACGTCTTGCGGTTTGATGGCCAAAAAGAGCAAATCCCAATCAGGCGCGGCATCGGTGCGGAGCTTTATTTTGTCGTTTTCCAGTTCGGGAGGGAGGCCATGAGGATCGAGGATGTCGATGCGTTCGACAAGATCGGCGGAAAGCCATGCCCATACCATGGCAGTTCCCATTTTGCCACAACCGGCGAGACCAATTTTATAGTTTGAGTCTTTCATGCTTCCTCAAAATGACGGAAGGGAAATCTTATGCTTGGCCGGCGGCGGGTGCGAGTGCCAGCGACATATCGCAGTCATTCGCCGGAACGCCGCGGGAGAGCATATCGAACACCGGATAATATCTTTCGCATTCGGCGAGCGCGATATCGACGAGATCTTCGATATGTTCTGCACCCGATGTTTGTGTTTGGCCGCGGAACAAAGTTGTGTGACGGAAGCACGGAATTTCGGTGCCTTCGCGGAAATCGAAATGGCCGAGCCATAGACCGGAATTGATTCCGGTCATTGTTTTTGAGGCGACATCCATTGCTTCGCGTTTCACATCAAGATCGAACTGACAGGTGAATTGCATGGCGCTGTATTCTTCCTGCCATTGGAAGAATAATTTGTATTCGCCCATTTTGCCGGTGATTTGAACGGTGAGTTCGTCTTCTGTCATCCGGTCAAACGTCCATTCGTTGGCATAGAGAATCTCTTCGACGCTATCCAGAGGATTGCTGACGTCTTCGAAAATATCCTGTTCGGAGAGATTGCTCATTATTTCTTCTTTCCCGTTTTCTTTTTTGCAGCGGTTTTTTTAGGAGCGGTAGGGGCAGTTTTCTTACCGGACAGCGCATCCACTTTTTTCTGTAATTCTTTCACTTGCGCGGCAAGGCGGTCGAAATCTTCGCGCGGGACCAAATC
>CAYYPX010000196.1:2039-2304 GCA_964473655.1 uncultured Micavibrio sp. | reverse complement strand
GAATACCGAGAGCCAGAGGCAGAATACGTTTCATGCGATCTCCAAAAAACGAAATGTGAATACGATTAAAATACAAAAACCTATATAGGCTTGAATGTCGATGAACTCAAACCTTTAGGGCTTTTTTATGGGGAAAAATCAGTCGTTTGAATCGCTATAGCGTTCGTTGAACGTATCGATCGATTGGATGAGTGCATCAAGATGCGGCTGGACAGTATTCTGAAAATTTCTTTTCTGATGTTGGCTGAGTTTGGCCAAAATATTC
>CAYYPX010000196.1:0-2029 GCA_964473655.1 uncultured Micavibrio sp. | reverse complement strand
TCTCGTATATGATACGCGCCGTTTCCTTCAAATCGGCGGCATCGCTCTTTTTATCGAAGAGAGCATTGTTAGATTCAACGATACGCTGCGTCATCATGTGGACAAGTGCGCGCACGGTAGGGTCGGATTCCTTTAGTTTTTCTTGGAATTGCTGGCGGCTGATAACAATCAGCGTCGTATCGGCCAACGCCTTAACGTTCGCGCTGCGTGGGCCGTCATTGATGAACGCCATTTCACCAACAATCTGGCCGGCCTCAAGGCGGGATAATTCGACCTCCTGCCCTTCCTTAGTGATGTAAACAGAAACGAGACCAGCCTGAATGAGATAGGCCTGCGTTCCGAAATCACCCTCACGGATGATGATCTGATCTTTAGGGACGAAACGACGCTCTAATACCGGTGCAACCATGCGCCGAATTATATCGGAGTCTTTATAAGCGTCAAACCATATACTGGCCGCCATTGGCGGTGATGGTGGCTCCGTTGATGAACCCTGCTTTGTCGGATGCTAGGAATACGACGATATCGGCGACTTCTTTGGGCGTGCCCATACGGGCAACCGGAATCTGGCGAATAATAGAATCCAACACATCCTGCTTCATCGACGCGGTCATGTCGGTTGCGATATAGCCCGGGCAAATCGCGTTGACCGTGATCCCTTTCGCCGCGCTTTCCAGCGCCAAAGCTTTGGTAAAACCGAGCAAGCCCGCTTTCGCCGCCGAATAATTGGTCTGGCCGAACTGACCCTTTTGCCCATTGATGGAACTGATATTCACGATGCGGCCAAACCCGCGCTCACGCATACCGTTGATCACGGCGCGGCACATGGAAAAACAAGATGTCAGGTTCGTTTCCATGACATTGTGCCAGATTTCAGGTGTCATCTTATGAAGTACGGCGTCTTTGGTGATACCGGCATTGTTGACCAGAACAGTGACTTTGCCCATTTCGGCTTCGATGGCGGCGCAGCCCGCTTGGCAAGCATCGAAATCCGCTACATCGAATTTGAACGTGCGTGCGCCGGTTTGCTTTTCACATTCCTTCGCGGCCTGTTCATTGCCGTGATATGTGGCGGCGACTTTATACCCATCCGCAATCAATGCAGACGTGATCTCAAGTCCAATTCCGCGCGTTCCGCCCGTAACAATAGCAACACCCTTGCTCATAATTTATGCAACCTCTTTCCAGTCGTTTGATCCGTCACGCTCCACACACATGGCAACGCCCATACCGCCACCGATGCACAGAGTCACCAGACCCTTTTGTGCCTTACGGCGGGCCAGTTCATGAAGCAACGTGACTAGCACGCGGCAACCCGAAGCACCGATCGGATGGCCCAGCGCAATCGCCCCGCCATTAACATTCACCTTTGATGCATCGAGGTTCAGTTCCTTCATCACGCAACAGGCCTGCGCCGCAAATGCCTCGTTTGATTCAACGAGGTCGAGATCGGAAACTTTCCAGCCCGCTTTTTCCAATGCCTTTTTCGAGGCTGGAATTGGACCCGTCCCCATCACGGAAGGATCAACCCCCGCCGTGGCCCAACTCTTGATGCGGGCAAAAGGTTTCAGGCCGCGTTTCTTGGCCTCACTCTCGCGCATCAACAGAACTGCTGCTGCACCATCATTGATTCCAGATGCGTTGGCGGCCGTCACCGAACCATCGCCTTTAAAGGCGGGTTTCAGTTTCGCCAGACTTTCCGCCGTTACACCCTCGCGCGGGAATTCATCCTTATCGATGGCCACGTCTTCTTTTTTGACCTTCACGGTTACTGGTGTGATTTCGGCTTTGAACTTACCGGCCTTGGTGGCGGCTTCGGTTTTTTGCTGCGAATTGGTGGCAAACTCATCCTGCGCTTCGCGGCTGATTGAAAATTTCTCGGCGATGTTTTCCGCCGTGATACCCATATGGTATCCGTTGAATGCATCCCACAGACCATCCTTGATCATCGTATCGGTCATTTCGGCATTGCCCATTTTTGTACCTGCACGAAGGTTCATGGCGTGCGGCGACAGGGTCATGTTTTCCT
>CAYYPX010000195.1:0-2344 GCA_964473655.1 uncultured Micavibrio sp. | reverse complement strand
TCTCGTCTTTTGATCTTCCCGCCAACCGCGTGGGTGAGTTGACAGCAGCGCGCGCCGAATTGGTCACTGCGCTCAAGACGCAAAACACGCCGGAAAACAGTGCAACATTGGCCAAAGCACAAACGAGCTTTGATTGCTGGATCGAGCGTGCTGAAGAAGCGCCGGATGACACACACTTCGCACAGTGCAAAAATGATTTTGAACAATCGATGGCGATGTTGATTATGCCTGCAGCTGGTACGGAAGACACAGTTAATACGTTGGCGCCGACAACATTCGATATTGCCTTCGCACCGAACAGCGCGGTCATCGATCCTGCTTCAAGCAAAACAATTGTTCATGTCGCCGAGTTTTTGAGCAATCCATCCAATGCAGCCTATACGGCAACATTGACAGGTTACGCCGAAGGGCAGGGTGAATTTGCAACGAGTGTTGTGAATGCGCGTGTGAATGCCATTCGTGACGAGCTTATTAAAAAGAATGTTGCCGCCGATCGTTTGAACGGTCTGGTTGCTCCGGCAAATCCTGCGATTTCCAGCAAAAAAGTTCAGATCGTTCTGGTATCACCACAACCAACGCTGACACCGAATGCTTCCACGACCACGGAATATGTTCCGGTTACGCCGATACCGGTTGATCCTGCCAGCATTCCAACAGATGCCATCGTGATTGATAAGACGCCTCCTGCGGTTCAGCCTGCGGCGACGAAATCACCCGCTTACAACTAATTTAAAAAGCACCCGAAAGGGTGCTTTTTTGTATGTTGGGAGTAGCGGGCGCATTTATGCCATGCCATACTTTCATCAATGCGTTTCTTTATCCTTCCAGCCATTCTTTTCCTTGCAGCTTGTTCCCATCAGGAGGAGCAAGTGTCTTCGCAAACCAATGTGATCGCGATGCCGGCGGCCTATGCCGCGCCTGCACCTGTTGTCAGGCAAGAAGATTGTGCCGAAAATTTCAACGGGATTGTCGATCACCTCGAAGGGTTGATGACGAAGAAACCTCAGGCGAATTAGAATCCGCCGCCAACGGCCGGCGGGATGTCAACGCCTTCATCTTTGTATTGCGCCAGCTTGTTTCGCAGCGTGCGGATGGAAATGCCGAGAATGTTCGCGGCGTGCGTGCGATTACCTAGGCAATGCCCAAGCGTGTCGATGATCATATCGCGCTCGACATCGGCGATGGTTCGGCCAACGAGACCTTCAACAGCGGCGGCATTCTTTGGCGCTGCACCTGCGCTACCAACGCCTGTAGGGTCGGGGGCTTTTGCAGAAGTGCCGCTGGAAGAAGATGCGGTAAAGGCATTGTCCTGAAGATGAATGGCATCTGGTTCCATTTCATTTTCTAGCGACATCAGGATGGCTCGGTGCATTGTATTTTCAAGTTCGCGAATATTGCCGCGCCAATTATAAGCGGACAATTTTTTCTCGGCTTCCTTGGAAATTTTCTTTTTCGGAACGCCATTGGCATCCGCATATTTATCCGAAAAGAATTTCGCCAGCGGAAGAATATCACCGGGACGTTCGCGCAAGGCGGGCAGGCGGATGTTTACGACATTTAGACGGAAATAAAGGTCTTCGCGGAATTCGCCTTTTTGGACGGATGCTTCCAGATCGCGATTTGATGTCGCAAGAATGCGCACGTTTACTTTTACGGCGTCGTTGTTACCAATGCGGGTGATTTCTTTTTCTTGAATGGCGCGGAGAAGCTTTGCCTGAAGCAGCGGGTGCATTTCGGAGACTTCATCAAGAAGCAATGTACCGTTGTTGGCTTCTTCGAATTTGCCGATACGACGTCCGGTGGCACCTGTGAACGCGCCTTTTTCATGGCCGAACAACTCGGATTCCAAAAGGTTCTCAGGGATGGCAGCGCAGTTGACGGCGATGAACGGTCCATCTTTACGTTTGGATTTCTTGTGCATATAGCGCGACATGATTTCCTTACCGGTTCCGGATTCACCGGTGATGAGCACGGTGGCTTCGGAAGGCGCGATCTTGTCAGCAAGTTTCAAAACATTCTGCATCCCCGCATCATTGGCGATCATGCTCGACGGTTCTTCCGTCACAGCCTCTAGCACCGCGGCGATTAATTCCGCATCGGGTGGAAGAGGGATGTATTCTTTCGCGCCGTCTTGAATGGCTTTCACAGCGGTGCGCGCATCAGAGCCGATACCACAGGCAACGACAGGAACGACGATACGGTTTTCTTCGAGCGCTTGAACGAACGGACCAATCTTTTGTTTGACGTCGCACATGACAACGTCCGCGCCTTTACCGTTCAGCAACGCACCGAGAGCTTCTTCGGTATCTTCGCAGTGAATGACCTTCGCACCTTTTTGCAGCGC
>CAYYPX010000194.1:0-2348 GCA_964473655.1 uncultured Micavibrio sp. | reverse complement strand
TGCCGCCGCGGCCGCGCGCAAACAGCCAGTTATAGAGCAGCGTGCGGGCCGTGCCGATATGCATCAAGCCTGTGGGGGACGGTGGAAAACGGGTAACGATCGACATGGTTTGGCCTTATATTGAGTAGGGTTTATTTATAAGTGATAGGCGTTGGAAAACAAGGGGTTTGATGTTTTCGGGGGCTGATATACGGGCCGAAATCGCGGATCAGAAGGAGCGGTTGTTCCTCTGGATTCCCGTGGCTTTTGGTTTGGGGATCGCGATTTATTTTGGGCTGTGGGCTGAGCCTGTTTGGTGGGCCGGTTTATTGGCGGCGGTTGCGTTTTTGCCTTTGGTGGTTTGCCTTTACCCGAAACATTTTGAAGATTTGCCGCATTTTTTTGGATTTGTCAGTGCGGCCGGATTGTTGCTGGTCGCGCTCGGGTTTTGCGCGGCGCAAGTGGGTACATGGCGCGTGGGGACTCCTGTGCTCGAAAAATCCGTTGGCCCCGCAACGATCGAAGGACGGATTTACGCGGTTGAAAATCTGGGTGAGAAAGACGGCGCACGCGTTGTTCTGGAAGATGTCTATATCGAGGGCATTGCGAAAGAAAAAACGCCACGGCACGTGCGATTGAAATTTCGAAAAGATGATGGGCTGGCGGCCGGTGTGCGGCTTTCAACGCTTGGCAGTTTGGATGCGCCTTCATGGCCGGTGGCACCGAACGCCTATGATTTTCGGCGGCATTTGTTTTTCCAAGGGATCGGCGCGGTGGGGTTTTCTTACAAAGCCGCGACTATCATTGGCGATCAAACAAGTGGCGTATCACTGATGTTTGAAAATTTGCGGGCGCGTATAGATCGTACGATTGAACAGCGCGCCGGCAAGGTGACGCAAGGGATTATGACGGCGTTGATCACGGGGCAGCGCGGCGCGATTGCCGACGAAGATGATGAAGCGATGCGAGATTCCGGTCTTTATCACTTGCTGTCGATTTCCGGTACGCATGTCACGATGGTGGCCGCCGTTCTATTTTTCTTTTCAAGGTTGTTCATGGCGGCAATTCCGTGGGTTGCACTTCATTGGCCGATTAAGAAGATCGCGGCGGTGATCGCGCTGTGCGGCGCGGCGTTTTATGTGTGTTTAGCAGGCGCGGATGTTCCGGCAACACGAGCGTTGCTCATGACGGGATTGATTATGGTGGCGATTATGCTAGATCGGTCACCATTTTCGTTGCGGTTAATCGCGTTCGCGGCGTTGATGGTGTTGATCTTCGCGCCATATTCGTTGGTGGGGGTGAGTTTTCAAATGTCTTTTGCCGCCGTGGCGGCCCTGATCTGCTTTTTTGAATGGTCACGCGAATGGTGGATGAGCTGGCGCAGCCGCGCAGGATTTTTGCGGAAAGCCGTTTTATATCTATTGGCGGTTATGCTGACATCGGTGATTGCCGGGACGATGACGGGATTGTTCAGTCTTTATCATTTCCAGTCCTTTTCCATGTATGGTGTGCTTTCCAACATGATTGTTGTGCCGTTGACAGGGATTGTCATCATGCCTGCCGCCGTGGTGGCGATGATTTTGATGCCGTTTGGATTAGAGAGCTGGGCGCTTGATATCATGGAATGGGGTACGGTGTGGATGCTGGCCGTTGCGCATTGGACGGCGGGGCTGGAGGGCGCGGTGATCCATGTCGCACAATGGCCGGTGGCGACGTATGGATGTTTGATTGTCGGGACTGTGTTGTTTTTGTTGTGGCAGGGATGGCATGGCAAGGGCGTGGCATTGTTTATTGTGTCGATCGGGTTGGTGTTGCCGGTATTTACGCCTGCGCCAGATATATTGGTGTCGGGTACGGGCAAGTTAATCGCCGTGCGGGATGAAGATGGAAAGATTTATTTGTCGTCTGGGCGGAAGGAAAAGTTCGTTGCCGAAAACTGGATGAGATTGTTCGGGCAGGAGAGTGTAAAGCCTTCAAGCTTCGAGGCGGAACATTCGCCATTATTATGTGATGACGCGGGATGCCGTACGACCATTCATGGTCAGCCCATATCGATTGTCAAAAACCGTTCGGCTTTGGAAGAGGATTGCGGGTGGGCGCACGTGATGATTGCCGATGTGCCGCTTCGTGAATGGAAGTGTGAGAACGCAAAAATATACGATCTGTATGATTTTTTGGACGAGGGCGCGCACGCGTTTTATTTAAGTGATAAGGGTGTTCGCGTGAAAACGGTAAGACAGGATATTGGCGGGCGGCCTTGGACGGGTGGAAAATGATTTTCAACGCCAAGTCGCCAAGAACGCCAAGTTTTCCTATAATGTCATCCCGAGCGTAGTCGAGGGATCTAAGATATCTCCGCTAAACATTGC
>CAYYPX010000193.1:0-2355 GCA_964473655.1 uncultured Micavibrio sp. | reverse complement strand
AAATTTCCTGAAGTTGCCTTCAGAAGGAAGCTCCACAGCCAGCCCATCCGATTCCTTAATTTGGCCGGACTATATGACTCCGGAGCCTTGCAAGTCAAGCACTTGTTAAGCTTTTTTTAGGGAATTTCGGGCCCGCGCCCTTCTTTTGCGGAGCGTTCGCAATATTTCAAGCAAAAGGAAGGACTTACCATGAAGCTCTTTTATCTGATCGGCTTGGTTTTATTGACCGGAACAACGGCGGCGATGGCCCAGAATACCAGCTACGAAACACCGGAATATTCAGGCCCCACCGCAAAGTTCGACAATGAATTCGATCGTTACCGTGATTATCGCCAAGAGCAGCGGCAGCTCCAGAGCCTTCAGGACGAGGCTTATAAAAGCCGTCTTAATGATACTGGCGTGGATAGTAGGATCGAGGGCCGGAATAGCCAGATCCAGCAGGAAATGAAGCGGAAGCAACATGAGGCCATTCGTGCCAGTCGGGAACATATCTTGAAAATGAACCAATAAAAAAGCGGCCTAAAGGCCGCTTTTTCTGAATTCGAGTAATTATGCAGCGGCCACAAATGCTGGGCCTTTGGCTCCTACTTTTGGTGAAACTTCTGCTTTGTTTCTAGAAACAAACGCTGAAATAATCCTAGAAACTTTTTCCTCATCCAATGACTGTGTCCATAATTTAGGAGCGGTTTCTGTTATAGCACCACGTCCTTTCAATGGGACAGCGCGGTAAGTGTGCATGCTGTCATGAGCGCATACCTCAGATACTCTTGATCCATCGAATTTAAATGTCAGAATTGGAATTTCATTTGCTTTGGTCTTTCCCGGACCAAATGGTGCTCCACCAATGGTACCTCTTTTTGTATCCCATTCATGGGTAATTGCTGGTGAGCCAAAATGCGCGGCAATTGCTTCGGTCGTTCCGAAGCGGATTTCATTTTCTTTTACTTGTAGCTGGAATTGACCATTGCCTTCCAAAAGCTTTGGCGCAAGAATCGAGCCAATTAGTTTTTCTTTGGTAAAAGATGCGTCACCAAAAAACATCTTGGTGATATCGGATAATTTCATTTTATTCTCCCTGTTTGAACTGCGATCAATTTACTTAATTTTATGTAAATGGTCAATAAAAAGCGGCCCGAAGGCCGCTTTTTATAAAATTATCTATTGATATCAACCGTTTGCTGCTTTGGCTGGGGCTTCGAAGTCTTCGGCTTCGATGGCACCTGCTTGCTGCTGGGCCGAGAGGGCGATGGCATCGCGGTCGGCGGCAACACGGCGAACCTTGTTGACGTAGGAACCCGTACCAGCCGGGATCAAACGACCCACGATGACGTTTTCCTTCAGACCGTTCAACTCGTCCACCTTGCCTTGCGTTGCGGCTTCGGTCAGAACGCGCGTTGTCTCTTGGAAGGACGCAGCGGAGATGAACGACTTCGTTTGCAACGATGCCTTGGTGATACCTTGCAGGATCGGCTTGCCTTCCGCCGGGATGCGGCCTTCGGCAATATATTTCTGGTTGGCCGCGTGGAATTCTTCGCGGTCAACGGCTTCACCCAGTAAGAATGTCGTATCGCCAACCGAAAGGATTTCCATTTTCTGCATCATCTGACGTGAAATCACTTCGATGTGCTTATCGTTGATCTTAACCCCTTGCAGACGGTAAACGTCCTGAATTTCGTTGATAAGGTATTCGGCCAAAGCCTCTACGCCCATAACGTCCAGAATGTCGTGCGGCACGAGTGCACCATCCAGCAATGGATCGCCTTTGCGGACATAGTCGCCCTCGTGCACCGCCAAGTGACGGCCTTTTGGAATGAGGTATTCCTTCGGCTCGATCGTCTTGTCGGTCGGGTTGACGATGATACGGCGCTTGGATTTGTAATCCTTACCGAATTCCACCTGACCATCAACTTCGGAGATAATCGCGAAGTCTTTTGGACGACGTGCTTCGAAGAGTTCAGCAACGCGTGGAAGACCTCCGGTAATATCACGCGTTTTCGATGTTTCGCGTGGGATACGACCGATGATGTCCCCTGCTTTCACCTCCTGACCGTTTTCAACGGACAAGATTGTGTCAGTAGAGAGGTAATAGTTAGCCGGCAGACCGTTTGGAAGCGTGATTGTCTCACCCTTCTTGTTGGTCAACAGAACACGTGGTTTCAGGTCGCCGCCTTTTGGTTGGCTTCTCCAGTCGATAACAACGCGGGATGTAATACCTGTCGCTTCGTCTGTGCGCTCGGCAATCGAAACGCCTTCCACGAGGTCAGCGAATTTAACAACGCCGTCTTTTTCCGTGATGATCGGCATGGTGAAGGGATCCCATTCAGCAAGCTTCTCGCCGGTTTTGACTTTTGCACC
>CAYYPX010000192.1:0-2380 GCA_964473655.1 uncultured Micavibrio sp. | reverse complement strand
TGCAAGGAGGAAGAAGACGTTGTGTACTGAAAACGAAGCTTCTTGTCCGGATAAACATAACGGAACGCCTGCTGCGACATCAGGGCCGCTTCATGGAAGCCGGAGAGGATGAGCTTCAATTTGCCCGGATACCAGTTGATATCGCCGATCGAGAAAATTTGCGGCGTTTGAGTTTCAAACTTCTCTGTATCAACCGGAATCAAATTCTCATGCAGATTCAATCCGAAATTGGCGATCGGGCCAAGCTTCATGGTCAAACCATAGAATGCCAGCAATGTGTCGGCTGGAATCAAATGCTCACCCAAATCCTTGTTATGTGCCATTAGGCCAGCCAAAACGCCATCTTCCGCGTGAACGGATTTAAGATCTGCAATGTGCAATTTCATTTTTCCGGCGGCGACCAGTTCACGCATTTTATTCACAGAGTCCGGCGCGGCGCGAAAATCATCACGGCGATGGATCAACGAAACTTCGGACGCGATAGGGTGCAAATTCAAAGCCCAATCCAGCGCGGAGTCACCGCCGCCCGCGATCAGGATTTTCTTACCCTTGAATTGATCCATCTTGCGCACGGCATAAAAGATGCTCTTGCCTTCGTGGTCTTCCAATCCGGCGAGTGCAGGTTTTTTCGGAACGAAGGAACCGCCACCAGCAGCGATCACTATTACGGGTGCTTCGAGCACGGTGCCCTCACTGGTCGTGAGTTCCCAATTGCCGTTGTCGAGCTTGGTCAGACTCTCGGCCATCTGGCCAAAATGGAACGTCGGTTTGAACGGCGAGATCTGCTCCAACAAACGATCGGTCAGCTCTTGCCCCGTGATGATCGGCCAAGCTGGAATATCGTAAATCGGTTTTTCAGGGTAAAGTTCGGCGCACTGGCCACCCGGCTTGTCGAGAATATCCACGAGATGGGCTTTCATATCGAGCAAGCCAAGCTCGAACACGGCAAACAGGCCCACAGGTCCCGCGCCGATAATAATAACGTCCGTTTTGTGCCGTTCTTGCTTGTTTTCGCTCATGATGCGTTATAAATCTCATCCGGCATGGATTTGTCAACAACACCCCACAAAAAGATCCGGAATTGGCTGTTTTTCAACGCCGCCATGGTCTTCGCCATGGCCGTTATCGGGGCCATCACGCGCCTCACCGAGTCCGGCCTTTCGATGGTGGAATGGAAGCCCCTGATCGGTGCGATACCGCCTTTGTCGGAAACCGAATGGCAACGCGTCTTCGGTCTCTACAAACTAACGCCGGAATTCATCCATAAAAATAGCTGGATGGAATTGGCCGATTTTCAAAAAATATTTTTCTGGGAATGGCTGCATAGACTTTGGGGTCGGTTGATCGGTTTGGTTTATGCGCTGCCGCTTGCATGGTTCTGGATCAAAGGACAAATTCCGCAAGGATATAAAGGCAAACTGTTGTTCATCCTTGCGCTTGGCGGAGCACAGGGCGTGATGGGATGGTACATGGTGGTCAGCGGCCTCGTCGATCGCCCAGACGTATCGCATTTCAGACTGGCGGCGCACCTTCTGCTCGCCCTCATCATTTATTGCGCACTTTTGTGGATCGCATTTGATTTCACGAATAAAAAAGAAGGCCCTACCTCCTTCTGCTTAAAACGCCATGGATGGATAGCCTTTGCGCTTTTGTCCATCACCATAACATGGGGCGCATTCACCGCCGGTCTTGATGGCGGAATGCTCTATAACACATGGCCGATGATGGATGCGTACTGGATACCGCCGGAAGTGACGGGATTGTTCGCTATCCTGCATGATCCCGCCGCCGTGCAATTCATCCATCGCTGGATCGCAATTGCCGCGTTCGTCGCTTTAGCAACATTCGGATGGCGCATGAAAAACTTCCCGTTGATGGGCATGGCATTCTTGCAAGTGGGGTTGGGTATCGGCACGGTTCTCAGCCAAGTATCCATTCATGTGGCTGCAACCCATCAGGCCGGCGCGTTGATTTTGCTGGGATTGATGATCCAGCAGCTTCATGCTCTTCATCGTAAAATTTAAAGAATATGCTCGCGTTTTAGGATTTCTAAAAAGAAATCTAGATAGGCAGTAACCGTCTTTTCCTTGGTGAATTCGTTCAGATACCTCTGATACCCGTTTTCGATCAATTTCTTTTGTAAAGAAGGATCGCCCGACAGTCTTTTGATCGCCGCACCCAAAGCCGCCGCATCGTTTTTCGGGACCATCAACGAATCTTCACCATCGATACAAAACTGTTTCGGCCCGTCCGCATCGGACACGATCACTGGCACACCTTGCGCCCATGCTTGCACGAACACCGTTCCGAACGGCTCGACCCGCGAAGCAAAAACGCAAATGTCACAAGCTTGGAGAAGCGCGGCACGGTCTGTACGCCA
>CAYYPX010000191.1:0-2406 GCA_964473655.1 uncultured Micavibrio sp. | reverse complement strand
ATGTTCGAAGCCAAATCGGAATCCTTTGATGAGCTTAAAAAATGGATGCCATGGGCAAAAGAACTAGGCACGGTTGAGGATTCTGAAATCGTCACTCGGGAAAACCATGCAAAGTTTTTGACGCGGGAAGATTTGATGATACTCGGTTTCTCCAAAGAAACGGGTGAGTTGATCGTATCGACAGGTTTGCACCGCATAAACTGGAATTTGCGGATTTTCGAAATCGGTTATTGGGTTCGAACACCTTATGCCGGCAACGGTTATGCCACGGAAAGCACGAACGCGCTGATCCAATATGCGTTTAATGAGCTCTCGGCCAGCAAAGTTACCATCTGCCATGCGGGTTGTAACGATGCTTCCGCGCGTGTGATTGAAAAACTGGGTTTCGATAAAGAGGGTGTCTTTAAACGCGAAGATGTTTTGCCCGATGGCTCGATCATAGACAAACATTGGTATGCCCGCTTCGATACGAACGGCCTGCCAAAACTCGATGTTCGATGGTGAAGGACATGAACAACAGAAATATAAAATTGATCTACGCCCACACGGTCTGTACGCAAGTTCTATTCTTGCTGCCCGTGCTGGTGCCGTACTATCACAATATTGGCCTGACGTTCAGCGACTTCCTGATCGGCGAAGCTGTCTTTTCGGCTGTTGTTATTGCCGCCGAAGTGCCGTCGGGATGGATTTCGGACGTCTGGAAACGGCGTTCAACTCTTATCCTTGGCGCGTTCTTTGGCATCATAGGATATGGCGGATTGTTAATGGCCGAAAATTTTTGGCAGGCTACGCTTGCCCAAGGAATTATCGGTATCGCCGTCGCGCTCAATTCGGGTACGAACACATCCTTGCTCTACGATACGCTTTTGGAGCAAGGGCGCGAGCATGAATATCGCCGCATCGAAGGACAAAGGCACGCGCTCGGTATTTACGGCGTAGCATTGTCGGCCCTGATCGGCGCGGTCATGTTCACTGTTCATCCACGCCTGCCTGCGTTTTTGGATGTCGCCATCTTGCTGATCGGTATGATCGTTATCGCCTTCGTGCATGAGCCCGTGCGCCATACGCGAAGCCCAGAAAAACATATCTTCCGCGATATGTGGGAGACGATGAAATATGCCTTGTCTGGACATCCCGAAATCACAGGCATTATCATGGTGTCGGCCGTGGTCATGTGTTCGACGAAATTGATGATGTGGACGCAACAGCCTTACTTTCAGGCGATTGGTGTGCCCGTGGCATGGTTCGGCGTTATTATGGCGGGAAGCTATGTGCTAGGCGGCATTGCCGCGCAACTCAGCCACCGGATCGAACATTGGGGCAGCAATCGCGCCGTGCTCGGTTTCATGGGGTGCGCATTGATAATTGCGTGTGTTGTGTTGTCGATGACTCCGTGGTTGTGGCTGGCATTACCGTTGTTCTTCACCGGCACACTGACCTACGCAATGGGACAGCCCCGCATCAACAACGCGATCCACAGCCGCGTTGGATCGGAACGACGGGCGACAATCCTATCGACCGCAAATCTGATGGTGCATATATTGTTTGTCCCATCGAGTTTGGTGGTTGCTGCGGTTTCCGATCATGGCGGCGTCAGTTACGCTCTGCTTTGTATCGCAGGAATGCTGGCGCTTCTTGGTTCGGCGGGATTATTCCTGTGGGGCCGGAATGGCAGGATCAGGCAGCCAGCTCTATCATAACCGGCACATGGTCGGAGGGTTTTTCCCAATCGCGCGCCTCGATGAGAATTTCGTGGCGCGCGAGCTTTTTCGCGAGCGGCTTTGTGACCCAGATATGATCGAGCCTGCGGCCGCGATTGGAAACTTTCCAGTCATTGTTGCGATAGCTCCACCACGTGTAGCATTTCTGGTCTTCAGGCACAAAATGGCGGATGGCATCATGCCAATCGAGAGAGGCATACATTTTCGTGAGCTTCTCCACCTCGATCGGCGTGTGTGAAACGACAGTGAGAAGCTGCTTATGGCTCCACACATCCTGTTCCAGTGGCGCAATGTTAAAATCCCCAACGGCGATTAGCTTTTCATCCTTGGAATAATTATCCTTGAACCACGCCCCAAGCTCATCGACGAAATCCAGCTTGTGCGCGAATTTATCGTTCACCTCGACATCGGGAATATCGCCGCCAGCAGGGATGTATATATTGTGCAGCTCGAAGCCCTTGAACTTTGCGGCGATATGGCGGCAATCCTGACGGCCCACGCGATGATGAATGTCTTTTGCCAAAAACGGCACGCGGGAAAGAATGCAAACGCCGTTGTAAGATTTCATGCCGTGGAAATGCTGGTGCGTGTATCCCTCATCCACAAAGACGGCTGACGGGAAATGCTCATCCGGCGTTTTCGTTTCCTGCAAGCAAATGATATCGGGATCAAGCCTTCTGATCAT
>CAYYPX010000190.1:0-2414 GCA_964473655.1 uncultured Micavibrio sp. | reverse complement strand
ACCAAAGCGATGAATGCCGTGCGGTTCGGGTCATATTCCAAACGCGCGATCGTACCTTCTACGTCGAACTTGTTACGCTTCCAGTCGATGATGCGATAACGCTGCTTGTGACCACCACCACGGTGCCAAGCCGTCACGCGGCCAAGATTGTTGCGTCCGCCGGTTTTCTTTTTACCTTCGGTCAGGTTCTTTTCAGGCGCGCCTTTGTGCAAAGCATTGCGCTCGATAAGAACCAAGCCACGTGTGCCGGGCGTAATAGGTCTAAATTGTTTCAGTGCCATTGTCTTTTCTTACCTTTCTCCAGTATCGGCGGAGTGCCATATTTCGTTTATCTTACAGACCTGTTCCAACGTCGATCGTTTGACCTTCTTCAAGTGTCACGATCGCTTTTTTCACATCAGAGCGGAAAGCAGTTTTGCCTTTAAAGCTCTTGGTCTTACCTTTTTGGATCAGCGTGTTAACGCGCGTTACTTTTACTTTGAACAACGCTTCAACAGCAGCCTTGATGTCCGGCTTCGATGCCTTCACAGGAACCTTGAACGTCACTTGTCCGTGCTGGGAACCCAGTGTGGATTTTTCTGTGACGACTGGAGAGGCAATAATGCCATACATCCATTCGGCGACTTTTACAGTTTCTTTTTTCTTTGCAGCAGCCATTGTCTTAGCCTTTCAGTCTTTCTGTAAGGTCGCTTACCGCGTCCTTGGTCAATACCAACGTATCGCGACGCAAGATGTCGTATACGTTCGCGCCTTGTACCGGCAGAACATCAATCTTTGGTAGATTGTTTGTCGCACGGGCGAAGTTCGCATCGATTTCTTTGCCGCCGACGATCAGAGCAGAGTCAAAACCCAACTTCTTGAAGGAGTCGGCCATAGCTTTTGTCTTGTGGTCTTTAGCGGACAGCACATCGATAACGATCAGCTTGCCTTCAGCCGCTTTCGCGGACAGGGCAGATTTCATCGCCATCTGACGAATTTTCTTCGGTAGTTCCGTGGCATGGCTGCGAACAACCGGACCGTGAACAACATGACCACCACGATCGATAACGCGTGTGCGGTCACCGGCGCGAGCAGAACCCGTACCTTTTTGTTTGAACGGTTTTTTACCTGTGCGGGAAACTTCCGAACGGTTTTGTGTTTTGTGGTTACCGCCACGGCGTTTTGCCAGCTGGTATGTTACCATTTGGTGCAAAACATCTTGGCGAACTTCGGCACCAAATACGGATGCATCGAGCGTGATGTCGCCAGCGGCTTTGTTATCGAGCGTCTTAACTGCGATCTTCATGATTATTCACCTTTTGCTTCTTCCGCAGGAGCTTCCGTTGCTGGAGCTTCTTCGGCTTTTGCTTCGGCCTTTGCAGGGGCCTTAGCGGATTTTTTCAGACCTGCAGGAACAGGTGCATCTTTCGGGGCAGGCTTCTTCACGGCATCCGTGATGAGAACCCAACCATTGTCTGGACCCGGAACGGAACCAGCGATCAAAACCAGATTGTCTTCAAGGTCAATGCCCGCGACTTTCAAGTTTTGCGTTGTAACGGTTTCATGCCCCAAGTGTCCGGCCATCTTCTTGCCTTTGAACACTTTACCCGGATCCTGACGTTGACCAGTCGAACCGTGGGAGCGGTGTGTTACAGAGTTACCGTGCGATGCGCGGTGACCGGCAAAGTTCCAGCGCTTCATCGCACCGGCAAAACCTTTACCGACAGAGACACCTTGAACATCGACGAATTGGCCGGTAACGAAATGTTCCGCGGACAATTCTGCGCCCACTTCCAGAACATTCGCTGTGTCTACGCGGAACTCAGCCATCTTTTTCTTCGGTTCAACTTTGGAGGCCGCAAACACGCCGCGCATCGCTTTGGATGTGCGGTTTACTTTTGCATTGCCTGCGCCGAGCTGAACAGCAACATAGCCGTTTTTCTCTTCCGTACGGACACCAACCACTTGGCAGTTGTCAATTTTCAACACCGTGACAGGAACTTGCTGACCATCTTCCGTGAATATACGGGTCATGCCTTCCTTACGTGCGATTACTCCGGTTCTCATTTTCTTCTTCCTTACCTTATGGCTCTATCTTTAAGCAGCAGCGCCAATCTTGATTTCAACGTCCACACCCGCAGCAAGATCAAGCTTCATCAATGCATCCACCGTTTGCGGTGTCGGGTCGACGATATCGATCAAACGCTTGTGCGTGCGCATTTCGAATTGTTCTTGCGATTTCTTGTCAACGTGCGGAGAGCGGTTGACCGAAAAATACTTCGTGTTCGTCGGCAGCGGAACCGGTCCACGAACCTGTGCGCCCGTGCGTTTTGCCGTATTCACGATCTCGTGCGTGGACTGATCCAGTACACGGTGATCGAACGCTTTCAGTCTGATGCGAATGGTTTGATTGTCCATGATTTCGCTGCCTTCTT
>CAYYPX010000189.1:0-2424 GCA_964473655.1 uncultured Micavibrio sp. | reverse complement strand
AAGGATCGTAAGGGACGACGGGAGTCGCTACGCGCTCAAACTTTGCATTATCAAAAAGTAGCTCGAGACGTTCATTGACCGGCAACGCCAAATGGTGGCCGCAATGATAGCAAACGTTGATGTTGGCTTTTAGCTCCTTGTGGAAGAGCATCCCATCGCACGCTTCGCATTTCTGCCAGAGATTGTCCGGCACATCTTTTTGTTCACCGACGATCGAGCGGATGCGGGGACGGATAAAGTTGGTCAGCCAGTTCATGAAGCGTTTGATCCATTGATTAAAACAGCGCGCATTTAGCCTCTATTGGCGTTATGAGTCAAGGAATCAAGGCGAATTGGTGAGGCCAAAATATATCTAATTTACTGATTTAAAATGAAAATTCTTCTGTGGGCAATCATGCGGCAAGGGCTTTGGCTAGTGCCGATGCCTGCTCGCCCAATTTCTGGGCCAAAGCAGGGTCTTTTTGATTGTTTTCAATTGTTTGAACAAGAGCAGAGCCGACCACGACACCGTCCGCAATCTTGGCCATGGTGGCGGCATCCTGTGGGGTTTTAATCCCAAAACCGGCGACGATAGGTAGATCGGTGAGGTTTTTAATGGCGGCGATATGTGTACCCACTTTGAGGGGATCGGCAGAAGCCGTGCCGGTAACGCCCGTGATCGATACGTAATAAAGGAAGCCGGAGGCGTCTTGCAGTATTTTTTGTAGTCTTTCAGGGCTGGTTGTGGGCGCGACAAGACGAATGAGGGAGAGGTTTTTTTGCTGCAGTTTTACAACGATCTCTTTTGATTCTTCCGGCGGTAAATCGACGATGATTAAACCATCTACTCCTATATTGCTGAAATCATTACAAAATTTATCGATCCCGTAATGGAGAATGGGATTGATGTAGCCCATGAGGACGATGGGGGTGTCCAAATTTTTGCTGCGGAATTGTTGCACAAGTAATAATATTTCGTCTAAATTCACACCTTGTTGCAGGGCGCGTATGCCTGCGGCTTGGATAGCAGGGCCATCGGCCATGGGGTCTGAAAAAGGCATTCCGATTTCGAGTATGTCTGCCGATTTTGCCAGCTCTTCTAGAATCGAAAGCGCGGTTTTCTGATCGGGATCTCCCGCCATGGTAAAGGTGATCAAGGCTTTACGGCCTTGGGATTTCAGTGCAGCAAAAGTCTTGTCGATACGTATCATGAAATATGTATTCCGGTGTGGGTATAGGTTTGATGCGGGGTGGCGCGTCGTTCCAGCACGCGGCGATTGATATCGTCCAAATCGATTTCGCTGATGAAACCTTCTGCAATATAATGCGGAATACGGGCGAGCTGAATTCTGGCCATTTCGCAAAATTCGGTGTGTTTTTGCCATGTGTGGCCCAGATTTTCCTGCGGCCAGACATGGCTACACATCGGAAGGGCTTCGGGCCAATTTTTCTGCAGCGTCATTAGGAAACGACGTCCGGCAACAATATTACCCACTCCGATAATGGCTGACACTTCTTCTGGATTTTGAAAAAGGTCGCGGGTAAACAGCACGTTTTCCTGACTGTTGCTTGCGCGATCTTCGATCAGTATGCACTCATCCGGCACGCCATGTTTGAGTAACGCCGAGCGAAGCTCGTAAGCTTCGGAGAAACCTGAAAAGCCGGGCTTGCCGCCCGAAGCCACGATTATGGGCGCCATGCCCTCATAATATAATTTTGCTGCACGCTCTGCGGTCTGTTCAATGACATGGCGATTGCCGAAGACAAGGATAAGGTCGGCGGGGACGAGGTTGGTCTTTTCGATCATAAGATAATCGCGAAGGCGGGTAATATCCGCGCTTGTTGCCGCGTTTGAGAATTCTAGATCTAGCGTCATGACTACCCCCCGAAATACCCTAGATCGTGATGTTCAATTTATTGGCGATGGTGTAGATGTCCTTATCGCCGCGCCCGCTTAAATTTAACACGATGATATGGTCCTTGGGCAGGGTCGGTGCCAATTTACGCACATAAGCGATGGCGTGGGAGGATTCCAACGCAGGGATGATGCCCTCCATTTTGCTGCAATATTGGAAGGCGGACACTGCTTCGTCATCCGTGACCGAAACATAATCAACGCGGCCTTGGTCATAAAGCCATGCGTGTTCGGGGCCGATGCCGGGGTAGTCGAGGCCTGCAGAAATGGAATGCGCTTCTTGAATCTGTCCGTTCTTATCCTGCAGGAAGTAAGATTTCATCCCGTGCAGCACGGCGGGGGCGCCGCCTTTTAAAGATGCTGCGTGTTTGTCCGTTTCCAGCCCGTGCCCTGCGGCCTCCACGCCGATCATTTCCACGGTAGGATCATCCAGAAACGGATAGAAAAGGCCCATGGCGTTCGAGCCACCGCCAATACAGGCGATGAGTGAGTCCGGTAAGCGGCCTTCTTTTTCCATGATTTGTGCGCGG
>CAYYPX010000188.1:0-2425 GCA_964473655.1 uncultured Micavibrio sp. | reverse complement strand
GACATTTTCTCGGTGCTCGTGGTTGGCGTAGGTGTATACCTTGCTTACACATCCAGCGTGATGATCGGTCTTGTTCCGATTGCTCTGCTGACGACATTGAAGACGAAATAATAAACGGACACTCATAAAAGACTAATTGGTCGGGCGGGGAAGTATCTCCGCCCGATTTTTATGTACGCTTAAAAATGGCGGAAATCCTTGACTTTTGCGCCTTCGAGCGTGTAAGCATGACCCACAATCAAAAAATTCGTGAAAGTGGGCCGCTATGTTCAATGATCTTTTCAACTTTAAAAAACAACGCACTCTGAAAGAGTCAGTCGGTTTTTATCTGTTTTACGCCTGTTTGATTATGGGCGTTCAGGGCTTTGCCCTTATGCTTGGCGCTTAAGCGCGTAGAGCGCGGCGATAGCCAAAGCCAAGCAAACCAATACGTTATAATTCGCCATGGACAGGCCGATCACCGGATCCGTCCATGGAATTTCATCACAGCGCACGGCAGGCGTCGCTGCGATCTGCGCCAGAACATCCGTAATGTTCCCCTTCATTTCAGGGATAGTGCAGCCTTCCAGAAAAGACGGCCACCATTTGCGTTCCACGCCCGTGTGGTAAAAGGCGATCACCGTATTGGCGGCAAATGTCAGGGCGATAAGAGCAATGCTGGCTTTTCCAACATTCGGCTTCGTGTTTCCAAGCAAAATTCCTATCACGCCAAGCGTGATGACAATCGCAAATGGTATGCGCTGATAGATACAAAGCTCGCACGGTTGAAGACCGTAGGCATACTGGCTGATAAACGCGATTGCCAACGCGCCGGCGGAAATGGCCGCGAAGATGAAAAGAGAAAGTCTTTGATTGGATAGGGTGTTTTTAAGAGCCTGCATGAATATATCATACTCCTTTTAGATGTAAAGAAAAGGGGTCAGGCCACGTAGGCAATGCGTTTGTACCCTCTAATTGTGCGCATCAGAGCCCTGAAAAGCGATGGTTTCGATCCACTGCGCATACGTGATTTTAAAGAAGGCCCTACATCTTCGTCGGATATATCACTGACATACTGATTGCGATCCTTGCTGGATCCCAGAACCTTGTCCTGCGTGCAAAGGGCGGGGATAACCTGCGCGATCATCAATTCATGCGGAACGAGGGAATCTTCACGGGATAGCACGAACCTATCGGCCGTATTGTGGGAAGATATTGGGAATGCCAACAAACGTTGAGCAGCCTTCTTGGATATTACATACGCCCCCATGCCCCAGCACGTCGATTGCAGTTCATGTATGGCGCGGCCTTGATGGTGGGTGACGGGTTTAGAAAGCAGAACGCGGCTGGTCGATGTTTCAAGGCGAACGAGATCACAGCCATCCGGAATCCATTTCGTATCTTGTAAAAAGGCGGGAAGCCTATCCGATGCGTGGACATCGTCTTCGAACACGGCGGCATAATCATCATGACCGTTCGCGATCTTCTGCCAGATATTATAATGACTGAGGAAACAGCCGATCTGACCACGCAACCATGGTTGGCCCGCGCGGGGGCGGGCGTTCGTAAATTCATCTATCTGTTCATTTGTGAATGCCGCGCCATCGATGGCGGCGTAGCGTTCGAAAGAAATTCCCAATTCCGAAAAGCGGCGCGTGATGGCATTCAACCTGTCCGGATTTCGGTCTAGGTTGATAACATAGCTTTTCATCATGTCATGATTTCCAATGATGGTGCACCTTGATGGTGATACCTCGAACCAGCTTATCCTAGAATTGGAACGCTGGCACACGGTTCTTACGCACCGAGAGTCGTCTGACTCTCCGGTGCCGCCATGTCCCTAGAGACAGTCAGAACCACCCCCCAATTTCCGTATAGCAGGGACGTCAAGCCGTTTAGCCTCCGGCTGTCTGCGGCGGAGCGGGAACGACTCTTATCTGAGGCGGCGGGCGCGCCGCTCGGCCCATATATAAGAGCGAAGCTTTTGGGTGGCGGGGTGCCTGTTCGCACCCGCCGATCCGCCTTGGCGGTCGAAGACCGCCAGTCGCTGGCACAGGCTCTCGCGTTGTTGGGGCGCTCCCGCCTGTCCAGCAACCTCAACCAGCTAGCGCACCTCGCCAATATCGGCGCGCTGCCGGTTACGCCGGAGCTGGAATCGGAACTTGCCGACGCCCTCGCCGATATCCGTGAAATCCGCCGCCTATTGATCGCCGCCCTCGGTCTGAAACCGGAGGGCGCGCCATGATGCTCAAAGGATCACAACGGGGCGGCGGCGGTGAGCTGGCAAGCCACCTAATGAACATGAAGGACAACGAACATGTCCTTCTTCATGATCTCCGAGGTTTCGCATCCGATGACCTGAAAGGGGCATTCAAGGAAGTTGAAGCGATTTCGCGCGGCACGAAGTGCCAGCAGTATCTTTTCTCTCTGAGTTTGAGCCCGCCGG
>CAYYPX010000187.1:0-2444 GCA_964473655.1 uncultured Micavibrio sp. | reverse complement strand
ACCAAAGTGCCTTCGAAAACGGCTATAGCCGTACGCGCGATAACGCCAAGCGATTTTGAAACCCAGAAAAAAAATACGAAAGCATCTTACGCCGAGCAGATCGCTCAATCTGGATTTGTAGGTAAAGACAGACAAGTTTGCATCCTGCGCGATGATAAAGGCTCCGTCGTGGAGATATGGGCGGGAGTTGCTCAACCGTTAAGCATTTATTCTTTCGCGCACATACATGAAAAAATTCGCGCCGAATTCTCTGGCGATTTCTTGAAAGGCGCCACCTTTAAACTGGAAACAGAATTATCACCGCAAGACGCAACCCAAGCCACCATTGGCTGGGCACTCGCCGGATACCGCTTCGATCTCTTTAAAAAGGACAAAGGCAAAACAACACCCGTAGCTCTTGTCTGGCCAGAAAACGCCGATCAGAAAAAGACAAAGGCGATGGTGGAATCGCTTTGTTTAATCAAAACGCTTATCAACATGCCCGCTAACGTCCTTGGCACAGATGAATTGGCTGACGCCGCAAAATCGATCGCTGATTTGGGTGGCGCGAAATTTTCTAAGATCGTGGATAAGGATCTTTTGAGTAAAAACTTTCCCATGATCTACGATGTCGGCAAAGCATCGCCGCGCAGGCCGCAATTGGTTGAATTCACATGGGGCGATAGCAAAAATCCGCTGGTGACGTTGGTTGGTAAAGGCATCGTGTTCGATACGGGCGGGCTTGATCTGAAACCGCCGCCGTTCATGCTTTTGATGAAAAAGGATATGGGTGGTTCTGCCCATGTTTTGGCCCTTTCCCATTACATCATGTCGATGAAAATGCCGGTGCGCCTGCGCGTTCTCATTGCGGTTGCTGAAAACAGCGTTGGCGGAGAATCTTTCCGCCCGGGCGATGTCTTACAAACCCGCAAAGGTTTAACTGTAGAGGTAAGTGATACGGATGCCGAGGGACGTTTGGTTGTGGGTGACACTCTCACTTATGCGTCCGAAGGTGATAAACCAGAACTGATTGTCGATTTCTGTACACTGACCGGGTCGGCACGTGCGGCCCTTGGGTATGACATCCCTGCTTTCTTTTCTAACCGCGATACTCTGCTTGATGAATTGAAGAATTTGGGAATTACCAATGAAGATCCCGTCTGGCCGTTGCCACTTTGGCAGCCGTACTTAAAAGAAATGAATAGCAGCGTGGCAGACTTGAACAATATTGGTTCAGGCAAAGCGGGAGCTATTCATGGTGGATTATTTTTGGAGCAGTTCGTTGATCCTAAAATCGATTGGATACACGTTG
The DNA here is from genome assembly GCA_964473655.1 of uncultured Micavibrio sp. Taxonomy (GTDB): domain Bacteria; phylum Pseudomonadota; class Alphaproteobacteria; order Micavibrionales; family Micavibrionaceae; genus Micavibrio_A. The sequence continues at coordinate 1,153 of CAYYPX010000187.1, read as the reverse complement.
ATTGTTATGCGTGGGAACAATCCGGTAAAGCAGGACGCCCCACCGGCGGTGCCGATACGGGCATGCGTGCCGTTCTCAAATTGATCGAAAAACGTTTCGCAGCCTAAATAATTTCATGAATATGAACGTCATGTGCACCGCATGAGCGCATGATTTTCATAGCTAAATCTTCGCGCTCCTTATCGGGCGTTCTCACCCATAGCAGCAACCCACCGCGTTCGATTTGCTCTTGAATGTTTTGTGTGTATCGATCACCCAGTAATTTTGCAAGGATAGCTCCGATAGAACCACCTCCCACACCGCCGATGACAGCAGCAGTAACGATCGCTGGAAAAGTCGCCGCACCCGCAGCCAAAGCCATGGCAATCGCACCCACATAGGTTGCCCCGCCAATCATACCGGCCGCACCGATTGTTTGCTCTTCCGGTCTAGCTGGAGCTTCGCGTGGGGTATCAGGATTATCCATCGCGAATTGCGGCGGCACAGAACGCACACCAAATATTTTTTCAAGCTCGCTTTGCGAACCCATCACGGAAATATCGTGTCGCGGAAAAGATGTTCCTTCTAGAACACGGATAGCACCTTGTAATTCATGGGCGTCCTTGAACACACCTACTGCCTCTTTAAACATACCCGGAATGGCAGCAGCATAGTCCGCACCGGTATAATTTTGTGAGATATAAGCCATGGAATAATCTCCTGATTTCGTTAGCCTACGTGAAGCCAACGAGCCAAATTCCGGGAGGTTCCCTGCTCTTTAGGATATTAATTCCATGATTTCATGGGCGAAATCGGACAAAGTATCATCTCTCGCCCCCATAATTACGATCCGGTCACCGCTTCTAGCCTTACCCAATATGGCTTTCTGAACTTCTTGGCGGCCGTTCATAAGCCGCGCGTTTTTACCCAAGCGGACTATATCATTGACCACCAATGCCGATCCGACCGAACGATCAACCGTGCCACCCGCATAAAAAGGCTCCACCATATATAGTGTATCTTCAGCACCCAAATGCTCTGCAAAAGATTCCGCCAACTCTTTTCCCACTACTTTTAAAAAGCCATAGCCGTGTGGCTGAAAGAAAATATGCAAGCAGCCTGAAAATTCATGAAGTGTTTTGAGGGTTGCCGCGATCTTATCCGGATTGTGCGC
>CAYYPX010000186.1:0-2471 GCA_964473655.1 uncultured Micavibrio sp. | reverse complement strand
TTCATGTTGATCGGCTCCAGCGCGATATAATCGAGCGCGGTCGCCATTGGCCCCTTCACTTTCGCTTTGACGAAAACCATGCCTGCGCCCTTGGTCATCAAATGCGTGACCTTCACACCGATATCGCTGCCGTCTATATCGCGAAGCTTGCCTATGCCGTTCGAAATGGTGAGTTCTTGCGCCTTCAGATCGAGAAGGCCGCTGCCTTTTGCGTTTTCAACGGGAAGCAACGTATCGCTATAGGTGACTTTCGTGCCTTCGAAATCAAACGCGAGTTTGAGGTCCGATAAATCCGCATCCCAGTCGTAACGCTGTGCTTCCTCGTTCATCACCTTGTTGATGGTAAGAAGCATATTCAAATTCGCGTTGCTGAAATTGCCACCCTCTAATCTACCACCGAGCCAGCGATAGGCCCCGCCTTCGCGTTCGGATTTCGGGAAGAGCGGCGGCACTTGCGCCAATCCGAAATTGCCGAATGTAAGTTGCAACGGGAACGATACGGATGTGTCCGTGAATGTCGCCTTGCCGCCGCCTTTAAAACCGATGCCGCCTATTTCGCCCGAAACATTGGACAGATTGGCGACGTCATCCTTGGTGTTGTAATCACCGGCGATCTGGATGTTTTTGAGCGCAATCGGCTCATCATATTCTTCTTCGATCAGGATTTTTCCTTCAGGAATGCTGCCTGAAAATTTCGCCAGCGTCGGCTGTAAATTCGTATCCATCGCCATTTCGATATCGCCGCTGAAAAACAAATCCTGCCCGCTCATTGTTTCGGGAAACGGTAAAAAGCGCGAAAGCGCATATGGATTCAAATCTTGAATATGCGCCGAGGCACGAAAATCATCCGTTTTCTTTCGATAAACCATATCTAATTTTATTTCCGAAGGCTTGTCCTTACCTCCGGGCAATTCAACATCGAACGATGCGGCAACACCTTGATTCATTTCCTCGATCGCAAAATCCAGATCGTTCAAATACCAAGACCGCCCGTATTCAAAATCGCGAATGGCAACGCTCGCATCGGTAATCTCGAAACGGTCGAGACGCGAAATCATCGATCCACGTTTACGCCCCGCCATGTCCTTGAAGATTTGTGCAATCTGCTGCTCTGGTGGCTGTTGCGCCGCAGCTGGATCTTCTTGCACGGGTTTTTGTTTCAAGAGCAAGCTCAGATGCCCGTCTTGCGTGCGCACCAATTCCAGCGAGGGTTTCTTGATGATGACGCTGGTGGGGCGAATGCGCCCGAACAACAAAGCGGTCCGTGATAACCCGAGCGACGCCTCATCGACGCTCAACGAATTGGCTTCGTCTTTTCCGCGCGTCACGCGAAGGCCCGTGAGGTCCAGATAAAAAGGTCCCGTCAATTCGGGCCAAGAAAAAACGAGATTGTCGAACGTAACGGTTTGATCTTCTTCAAGGTCGCTCAGCGCGTCTTCGACATAGTCCTTGGCCCAGCCGATACTCACGGGGCCGGCCGACACCTTCCAGATCAAAATCCCGCACGCGAGGAGCAGCAAAAGCGAGGCAACCGCCAGCACCTCAAAACTTATGACCAATGTACGATGGCTGATTTTTAAAATAGGCTTGAACAAGGGGGCATCGTTCCTGATGAAATCATTGAATTACAATAGGATAAAAATAGTATCTTGTCAGGTAGCATTCTTGACATGGCCCCTCAAAAATCCAAGTAATGGATGGAATTGCTCCCCAATAAAGACCAGATGGAAGGATAGCCAATGACAACGCTCACAGAAGGTTCCAAAGCACCCGAGATTGACCTGCCGACCGACAATGGTGGCCATTTCCGCCTATCCGACATGAAGGGCGAAAAGGTTCTGGTTTATTTCTACCCCAAGGATGACACCTCAGGCTGCACGGCGGAATCCTGCTCGTTTTCGGAAAATATCAAATCCTTTGAAAAACTAGGCGTTGCCATCGTGGGCATATCAAAATGCTCGGTGAAAAAGCACGACAAGTTCAAGGCGAAATACGATCTGCAATTCCCGCTGGCGTCCGATGAAAATTCCGATGTATGCGAGCGTTATGGCGTGTGGGCGCAAAAATCGATGTATGGCCGCAAATATATGGGCATCGAACGCACAACGTTTTTGATTGATGAAGCCGGCAAGATTCAAAAAATCTGGTCAAAGGTCAAAGTCGATGGCCACACGGAAGAAATTCTTGCGGAACTCAAAGGCGCGAAAAAGGCAGCTTAAATTATGCCGCCAGTTTCAATCCGATAATGCCGGTAAGGATCAATCCCGCACTGCCGATACGCATCAATGATGCGCTCTCACCGAACAGAATAATCCCTGCAATCATTGCGCCCACTGCGCCGATACCGGTCCACACAGCATAAGACGTTCCAAGCGGCAATGATTTGACGGCCAGCGTCAAGAACCAAAGGCTCGCGCACATTGCGACGATCATGCACGCGGAGGGAATGAGCTTGGTAAATCCTTCGGAAA
>CAYYPX010000185.1:0-2484 GCA_964473655.1 uncultured Micavibrio sp. | reverse complement strand
TCTTGCGATACCAGATTTTGAGTCTGGCGCGTCTACCAATTTCACCACACCCGCAAATCCATAAGGATGGTCTGGTTAACCCCTTCAATACACGATCGATTTTTAAAAATCTATGGGGAATTTAGGGCGCGCGAAGGGTTTTGGTTAAATGTTCGTAAAATATGCATGGGCCTAGAACAAGGAGAACAAATCCATGACCAGAAACATCCCCAAACTGCTCGCTTTGGCCGGTTTGGCGGCGACGGCATTCATCGCCGCGCCGGATTCAGCGAAGGCAGCCGACTATTGCCGTGAATATACAAGAACCGTTTACATAGGAAACCGCGCTCAGGACGCTTACGGCACTGCCTGTCTTCAGCCGGACGGAAGCTGGATGATCGTGGGTGAGGGGCTGGGTAATGACATTCCCAACAATGTATCCAACGTGAATTATATCATCCACGACAACCGCCGTGATTTCACACCGCAGCGGGTTGTTTATTACGACCGCAGGCCCGTTTATTACCGGCAGCAACCAAACCCTGTGTTTGTCTGGAACATAAATGGCCATTCGCGAAACGGCCATTACTACAAATACAACCGTTACGATCGATATGATCGTTATGACCGCCATGATAGACACGATCATCGTGGACGCGGGCGAGGACATGATCGCTGGCGTGACTAGTTTTTCTCCCCAACGAAAGACGCCCCTTCGCCGCTAGACGAAGGGGCGTTCTCTTGCCCTATTCAACCATTGCTGGCTTTTCGAACGGAGGAAATGGAACGTTCTAGTGTCGGGCGTTTCACAACAAAGGCACGCTCGCCATGCTGTGTGGAATCAAGGCCGGTTTCTTCGTCTTGCGCACTGACGCGCACGGTCATCATTTTTCCAACGATGAATAAAATGAAAGCGGTCATTGCGATTGTATAAGATACAACCGCAAGTGCGCCGATGACGTTGGCGGACAAAAGCGCGGTTTCGCCAAAGATCAATCCATCCGCACCGGCGGGGTTTACGGCTTTGGAGGCAAAAACAGCCGTGAGAATTGTTCCCACTGTTCCGCCAACACCGTGGCAGGCAAACACATCCACCGTATCATCAGTTTTCAGTTTTTGTTTCACAATGCGACACGCGAAATTACAAATGACGGCGGCAATCGCGCCGATGGCAAGGGCAGATTGCACAGTGACAAAACCAGCCGCCGGTGTAATAGCCACAAGCCCCGCAACGGCACCGACCATCGCGCCTGTGGCCGTTGGTTTACCATGTGTCATCCAATCCATCACGATCCACACGGTCATGGCGGTGGCGGCGGCGAACATGGTTGTCGCGGCGGCCTGACCGGCCAGCGCGTTGGCGGCGAGGGCAGAGCCAGCATTAAAACCGAACCATCCAAACCAGAGCAACGTTCCGCCAAGCATGGCGAGCAGCACGGAAAAGGAATTGTTTTCTTCGGGTTTGAAGCCTGTGCGGTTACCAAGCATGAGCGCGGCGATCAACGCGGCGTAACCCGATGTCATGTGCACGACGAGTCCACCGGCAAAATCGAGCCCGCCCATTTTTAAAATCCAGCCATTCGGCCCCCAAACCCAGTGCGCGACGGGAACGTAAACCAGCAACGACCAAGCGGCCATGATGACGATCCATGCTTTAAACCGTACGCGCTCTGCCACTGCGCCGGTGATCAGCGCAGGAGTGATGATCGCAAACGTGCATTGGAAGAGCATAAACAAAACGTGCGGAATGGTAGAACCATAGGCTGGGTTTGGTTCCATGCCAACGCCCGCCAAGAAGATATGATCAAGATTGCCGATGAAGCCGTAATCGGAATCACCGCCTGTGAAAACCAACGAGTATCCGCACACAGCCCAGATAAGGGCAACGACGCCCATGCAGGCGAAAGATTGGAATTTTGTCGAGACGACTGATTTTGCCGGAACCATCCCCCCATAGAAAAACGCCACACCGGGGGTCATCAAAAGAACGAGGGCGCAGGCCATCAACATCCACGCAATATCGGCTCCAACCATTAGAAAAATCTCCAAAGTACAAAGTGAATCAGATTTGAGATTTATAATAGGCAGCCATGCATTAATTGCAATGCTTTTGTTGCGGTGCGAAACGGCGTGTCCCGCAGTTTCGTTGTGATCGTGCCTCTTGTTTTTTCATAATTTAAATTGTAAAACATTGTTTCTAATTAATATGAGCATTTTGTGGATCAGGATTTAGATAAACCCAAGCGTGGATTGTTGGGCGCGGCGTTTCGCCGTGTGGCCGATCCTGTTGTTTGCGCGTTTCGAAAAGCGGCGGATGTGACGGGCCTGACATGGGCGGCAACGAATTATCCGAGCAAGTCGGCAGCCGCGACAGGATTGCTCGGCGATCTTTCCTATGGCGTCCATGCCTGCATCCAAGGTGACGGGTTTGGAATTTTAGCGGCGGGCGTGGGAGCTTTGACCTGCGGCGCGCTGATGTATTACGGCGATCCAAAAATAAAAGCC
>CAYYPX010000184.1:0-2486 GCA_964473655.1 uncultured Micavibrio sp. | reverse complement strand
CACGCCCCCCGTGAGTTCGAATCTCACCTCTTCCGCCATTTTTTGAGTTCTTCTGGTTTTTCTGTCAGGAGCTACATGTGAAAAAATTCATTTTATTGTCTGTCTTGCTCGTTCTCCCCGCCCAATCCTTTGCGCAGGATCTGGATTTACGCTGTAAAGGCAGCGGAACTGTCAGCAAAAAAGAAAAAGCCGAATTCTCAAATAATCAAAGCGGGACGATCACCGGTCATTTTGACACTGAAAAAGATTTTAGCGGGACCGTGTACGTTAAGGTTAGGGGCGATGATTCCACTATTAAAATTCCATCCGCGCTACAATCCGGATTGATCGATTTGAGCGATGATGGGGATTGGTACGACATTAATGATGTTGAAATTTCGCCAGATGAAATTAGCGGCGTTACGCCGATTAGTCTTTTAAATTTTGTCGACGTGACGATCGATCGGCATTCTGGAACGATTGAATTAGATGGCGTTGGCAAAAGTTTTAGCGGAGAATGTGAAGCTATTGAACGAAGTGCGGGGCCAAAGTTTTAGTATGAGCGATTTAAGACCAATCAAAACGTCCTTTACCGAATTGATGGGGTGCGATTATCCGATTATCGCTGCGCCGATGTTTCTGGTGAGTAATGAGGCGTTGGTTTCAGAAGCGTCGAACACCGGCGGTGTGGGTGCGGCCCCTTCCCTTAATTGGCGTACATCAGAACAATTCGAATCTGCGCTTGAAAAAATACGCGGCGTGACCAATCGCCCCTACGCCATCAACCTGATCGTCAATAAAAGTAATTTGCGGATGGAGCAGGATCTGGAGGTTATTCGCCGCCAGAAAGTTCCGATGGTAATTACATCGCTGGGCAATCCGCAAAAAGTGATCGAAGTCGTCCATTCCTATGGTGGAAAAGTATTCTGTGACGTTACAGATTTGAAATATGCACTGAAGGTTCAGGAATTAGGAGCGGATGGTGTGATTGCTGTCTCCGCCGGTGCTGGTGGGCACGCTGGCCCTGTTTCGCCGCTTGTTCTTCTTCCCTATTTAAAAGAAAAACTTTCTATTCCTGTTGTTGCTGCCGGTGGCATCGCAAATGGAAGACAGGTTTTGGCGGCGTTGGTGCTTGGTGCCGATGCTGTCCAAATTGGTACACGTTTCATCGCAACCACGGAAGCTTCGGTTGCGGATGATTATAAGCAAGCTATTTTGACATCGGAGCCGGAAGATATCGTTATGACGCGCCGCATATCGGGGACGCCTGCGGCCGTGATCAACACGCCCTACATTCAAAAAGTAGGGCTTGATTTGCCAGCTTGGGAAAAATTCTTGCGCAAATACTCGTTCACGGCAAAGTACGTAAAACTATTCCGCTATATCAAGGGCACAAAAGACCTTGAAGGCGCGGCGAACAAAGTCACATGGAAGACCGTTTGGAGTGCGGGCCAAGGCGTTGGATTGATCCATGATATCCGCCCGACCGCAGAGGTGATGAAAAAGCTCGTCAAAGAATATTGGGACGCACGCAATGCCCTTTGATCCGTTCTTTGCTATTGCGCGATTGGAAGAAAAATCTCCCAAGCTTGGTCATTGGGCAGCGATGACGTTTTTATCTTTTCTCTCACCATTTAATGCGCATTTAAAAGCAAAGATGGTCGAATGGAACGATAATAAATGTGCGATTTCCGTGAAGCGTCGCCGCCGCGTTCGCAATCATGTGGGTAGTATTCATGCCGGCGCTTTGTTCACGTTGGGCGAAACCTGTGCAGGGCTAGTTATTATCCGCAATTTCCCGTTCGCGAAGTTCCGCCCGCTTATGTCTGATGTCCGGGTGACTTATTCTAAGCAGGCCCGCGGTGATGTTGTTGGTCGTTGCGTTATTCCACCAGAAACCATTGCCCGCATGCATGAAGAATTCAAAAAGGATGAAATTCCGTCTGTCGAAGTCGCCACCAATATTTCAAACGGTGATGGTGAAATCATCGCCATAGTAACTACGGTGTGGCAAGTTAAGCCATGGGATGCTGTCAGAAAACCGACTAGCGTGTAAACAGCCTATTACGACCTTTTGTATTTTGCGCTGTTATATCTTTTTCTTTCAATCCGGTGCTTAAAACTAGATCGAGCAATTCTTTTTTGCGGGCGTCATCTCCCTCAATCTCAATCATCAGTGATTTGATTTGGGAGAGTGTTTCTTTTCCGCCGCGAAGAATAATATGCTCCAGCCCGTCTACATCTAGCTTTACATGATCCGGAATGCCAAGAGCGAATGCCTTTCGGAACGAATCGATCGAGAAAACAGGAACAGATTGGCGGAAGCTACCTGTGTGTTCTTTTGTAAGACTGGTGCCATCTTCTTCAATTAGATTGTTGCCTGCTTGCCCTACCTCGGAATCGCCGCATACCAATTGCCCAATTTCGTCTTTTTGGGCGAAGGCAATGCAGAAACATTGGGCGTAGCGATCAAGGCCGTTCAGTACCATATGTTCCATCATGATCCC
>CAYYPX010000183.1:0-2509 GCA_964473655.1 uncultured Micavibrio sp. | reverse complement strand
TGAGGAAGACCAGCCGTCCCACCTCAAGCTGAAAGACCCGTCCATTCCCATCGGCGTCAACCTGCCAAAATGGGCCGAACCGGCACAACGCTATTGCCCGGCTGCCGTCTATGAAGTAGTGGATACGGGGGCTGGACCGAGCTTTGTGATCAACGCCCAGAACTGCGTTCACTGTAAAACCTGCGACATCAAGGACCCGTCACAGAATATCAATTGGACCGTTCCCCAAGGCAGCGGCGGACCGAATTACCCGAATATGTGATTCAATTTTTATGTTATGATGGATGAATATGGCCGGCAAACGTAATGCAATATTCCTGACCTTGAGCGCCCTCGCCCTTTTAAGCGGGTGCGATGACGGTTCTTCGCAAACAAGCTGGGTTGACTGGCTAAAAGGTAAGGGCGAGCCTAAAAAACAGCTCACCATGATCGATCTGAGCGGTGCGGATTATCCACGCGAGACGCAAGCCGGAAACTATCTAGCCGGACAATTCGCGCAGTACCGTCAGGACTGGGCCAATGCGAACAAATATTTCGACAAGGCCATCCAGCTTGATCCTTCCAACGTCGTGCTTCAGCAACGCGCCATGATTCTTGCCATGCAGGCTGGCGATCCAACCCGCGCACTTGTGTTGGCTCGCAAAGTTTTGGAAGAAGACGATAAGAATATCATCGCCCTTCTTTTTATCGGCGCTGATCAGGTGTCACGTCAGGAATATGCGCAATCGGTCAAAACATTTTCCAAGATGCCGGAAAACGGTATCGCCGATTTTATTCGCCCGATCCTGATCGCGTGGGCGCAATCGCCGGAAAAACAAATCGATGATGAAATGTTGATCGCGGGCGGCCCCCTTCACGCCTATCACGCGCTTTTGATTGCCGACTATCTCGGCCCTGTGAAAGACCCCGATAAATACTTCGTCAACATCCTTACCGGCGGCGGTGCGGACACGCATATGCTGGAAATGATGGCCGATGTATTTTCTCGTCAGGGCAAAAAGGAACTAGCCAAGAAAATTTACGACACGCTTCTTCAACAAAGCGAAAAAACACCTGCAACAATTGCTTACACGAAACGCATAACCGAAAAGCGCGACAATCCCGAAGTCGCCAAAACAGCGCGTATTCAGACACCAGCGCAAGGCGCAGCCGAAGCGTTCTACAATATGGCACGCATTCTTTATCAGGATCAAAGCGATGACTCCGCTCTTGTTTTTGCGCGGTTGGCACAACAGCTCGACCCAGCCCGCGATGACACAAAATTGCTGATGGCCCGTATGATGATCCGTGGAAACCACATGGATGATGCGATCGCCATTTATAAAGGCATCAAACCAGAGAGCGAGCATTATCCTGAATCCCAACGCAGCGCAGCCGAGCTGCTGGAACAACAAGATAAAATCGATGAATCGATTGCTTATCTCGAAAATGTTTATGCGCGTGACAAAGACGTTAATGCCCTGATCCAGATCGGCGATGTTTATCGCCGCGCGGAACGTCACGCCGAAGCGATCAACGCCTATGACCGCGCGATCGCGGAGCTTGGCGGCAAGGCGAGTTCCGATTACTGGCATCTTCTTTATGCCCGCGGCATGAGTTATGAGCGCAATGGCGATATGAAACGCGCCGAAGAAGATCTAGAAGCCGCGCTCGAATACAAGCCGGATCACCCTTATTTGCTCAACTATCTGGGCTATAGCTGGGCGGATCAAGGCAAGAAGATCGATAAGGCCTTGCTGCTGATCACCAAGGCTGCGAACCTGAAACCGGATGATGGTTACATCGTAGATTCCCTTGGCTGGGTTTATTACAAAATGGGTCAATATGATCAGGCCGTGAATGAGTTGGAAAAGGCCGTCGAACTGGTGCCGTACGATCCGACAATCAACGACCATCTGGGCGATGCCTATTGGCGCGTTGGCCGCAAGAACGAGGCTCGTTTCCAATGGCAACGCGCGCTGAATCACTCTAAGGATGAAAAAGCCAACGCTGAGATCGAACTGAAAATCTCGCAAGGCTTGACGGATAAAAAACCGGACGTCCTTGAAGCCAAAACCATCAAGAAAGATGACGGCGCAAAGTCGCAATAGGCCAAAGCCCGTGCTATCCCTCTTCGCCCCCGCAAAGATCAATCTTTTTCTGCACATCACTGGAAAGCGCGATGATGGATATCATCTATTGGATTCCTTGACTGTGTTCACCGCGGACATTGCAGATGAAATCCACATAGATCGCGCCGATCATTTCGATCTCACCATTGATGGACCATTTGCAAAGGGTTTGTCTACGCAAGACAATCTTGTCACAAAGGCCGTACGCCATTATGCCGCCCTTACGGCAACGCCAAATCATTATAAAATCCATCTGACCAAAAATATTCCATCAGGCGCAGGACTTGGCGGCGGATCGGCAGACGCGGCGGCGACCATTCTGGGGCTTGAAAGATTGAATGATCGCTTTCTTCCCATCGAACAAAGAAACGAATTATTGCTCTCGCTTGGGGCCGATG
>CAYYPX010000182.1:0-2540 GCA_964473655.1 uncultured Micavibrio sp. | reverse complement strand
CGCAGGGTAAATACCCAATTCCGCGATCTGACGGGACAGAACGGTCGTCGCATCCAAGTGAGCAAATGTCGTGGCCGGTGCAGGGTCGGTTAAGTCATCGGCAGGAACGTAAACGGCCTGAACGGATGTAATCGAACCTTTGTTGGTCGATGTAATACGTTCTTGAAGCGCACCCATGTCGGTCGCCAGTGTCGGTTGGTAACCCACAGCGGATGGAATACGGCCCAGCAGAGCGGACACTTCCGCGCCTGCCTGCGTAAAGCGGAACACGTTGTCCATAAAGAACAGAACGTCTTGGCCTTCTTCGTCGCGGAAATATTCCGCCATCGACAAACCGGAGAGAGCAACACGTGCGCGTGCACCCGGTGGCTCGTTCATCTGACCGTAAACGAGGGCAACTTTGGAAACGCCATCGAGCTTGATAACGCCGGCTTCCATCATTTCGTGGTAAAGATCGTTCCCTTCGCGGGTACGCTCACCAACACCTGCGAACACGGAAACACCGCCGTGCGCTTTTGCGATGTTGTTGATCAATTCCTGAATTGTAACCGTTTTACCAACGCCGGCGCCGCCGAACAGACCGATCTTACCGCCCTTGAGGTATGGGCAGAGAAGGTCAACAACCTTGATACCAGTGATCAACTGCTCCGCTTCGGAAGACTGATCAACGAACGCAGGAGCATCGCGGTGGATTGGGTAAGTCTTTTTCGATTTTACAGGGCCGCGCTCGTCAATCGGCTGGCCGATAACATCCATAATGCGTCCCAACGTTTCAGGGCCGACAGGAACGTTGATGGCGTTGCCCGTATCGGATACTTCCGTTCCGCGAACCAGACCGTCGGTGGAATCCATCGCGATGGCGCGGACTGTGTTTTCGCCAAGGTGCTGAGCGACTTCAAGAACCAGAGTCTTGTTGTCGTTAACGCAAGTCAGCGCGTTCAAGATAGCAGGAACATTTCCGTCCGCGAACGTAACGTCCACGACGGCTCCGAGCACCTGCGAGATATAACCTTTGGATTGTGACATTTTCTTTTCTTCCTTTTTTAAAACTTAATTCTTTATGTAGCTCAAAGGCGGGATTACACCCGCAGCACGCAAACGGTCTTCGATATCACCGGTTTGACGAACGCCTGCTGGTGCCTTGATGCCATTCAAACCTTTTTCAGCACCCGGCTTATCCGGAATTGGATCTGGATCCGTTGCTTTGGCATCAAAAGTTACGCCTAATTCTTTCTGCCCCGATATCATTATACAGCCTCCGCACCGGAAATAATTTCGATCAGTTCTTTTGTAATATAAGCCTGACGTGCACGGTTATATTGGATCGAAAGTTTCTTGATCATGTCACCGGCGTTGCGTGTTGCGTTGTCCATTGCCGTCATACGCGCGGCTTGTTCACCGGCTGCAGAGTCCATTAGCGCGCGGAAAATCTGCACACCCAAATTACGCGGCAACAGCAACCCTAGAATTTCGGATTCTTCCGGCTCAAACGAATATGGCGAAACCGGACCAGCCGTTGTAGGCTCGACAGCAACTTGCGATTTCTTGTCTTTTTCCGAAGGCTCTTCCGCTTTGAACGGAATGACTTGTTGCAAGCTTGGCTTTTGCGTCAGAACGGATACGAATTTGTTATACAGCACGGACGCCACATCGAACTCACCCGCTTCGAACGACGCCAACACATATTGGGTAACTTCATCGGCTTCGGCGAAGGTCAGAAACTTGCCCGAACCCAAATTGGTAAAGCTCTTTACGATCAAATTTGCAAAATCACGCTTCAATAGATCGCGGGCCTTACGACCGACTGTAACAATCTTAACGGTTTTGCCTTGCGCCAGTAGAGAGCGAATTTCATTGCGCGCCATACGAACCATGTTGGCGTTAAAACCACCGGCCAAACCGCGATCAGACGTGATGACGATATATAGATAAGTGTCTTGCTTACCTGTACCGGCCAGAAGCTTTGGCGAGGCGGACGTGATAACAGCGTTTTTCGCAACGCGATCCATCATCGCGGCCATGGCGCGTGCGTATGGTTGCGATGCTTCGGCCTTATCCTGCGCACGCTTCAATTTCGAGGCCGCAACCATCTTCATCGCCGAGGTGATTTTTCTCGTCGATTTAACGGAAACGATCCTGTTTCTATAGTCCTTTAAACTTGGCATTTAGAAACTTTCTTACTTAAGCCGCTTTTTTCACAGAACCAGAGAAGCTATTCGCAAAGTTCGCGAGGAAGTCTTTCAACTTCGCTTCGATACCATCGATCTTCTGGTCTTTCTTGATACCATCGAGGATGTCTTTGCCGTTTGCGCGCAGCGTATCGAGGAACATACGTTCGAACGCGGACACATCATTCACCGCGACATTGTCGAGATAGCCTTTCGTACCGGCGTAAATAACGCAGACTTGCTCTTCCACGGTCAATGGCGAGTATTGCGGCTGTTTCAAAAGCTGCGTTAGACGTGCACCGCGTGCCAGCAGTTTTTGCGTGGAGGCATCAAGGTCGGAGGCGAACTGTGCGAACGCCTCCATTTCGCGGA
>CAYYPX010000181.1:0-2542 GCA_964473655.1 uncultured Micavibrio sp. | reverse complement strand
ATTCATGGGGGTGCCGCCGGCCGTGGCGGTGGGAACGCAGGCGAACCAGTTGATCGCGACATCGGTGACGGGCGTTCTGGGCCATTGGCGGCGCGGCAATGTCGATATGCATATCGGCGCGATCATGACGGCGGGCGGTATGGTCGGCACGATCATCGGGATATTCCTGTTCCGGTTGCTTCAACATTTCGGCCATATCGATTTATTTATCGCGGTGTCATATGTGCTGCTGCTTGGTTCGATCGGCACGATGATGCTGATCGAAAGCATTAAATCCTATCTCAACCGCGCGAAAATAACCGAAGACGTTCATAGCTGGGGCCAGAAGCCTTTCTTCAAAGATCTGCCGTACAAGGTGCGTTTCATTAAATCACGCCTGTATATTTCGGCGTTGCTGCCCATCGGTGTCGGTGTTGTTGGTGGCCTCATGATTTCCGTGCTCGGGATCGGCGGTGGGTTCGTCATGGTTCCGGCGATGATTTACGTTCTGGGAATGCCGAGCTTGTTAGTTGCGGGGACGAGCTTGTTCCAAATCATCTTCCTATCTGCCTTTGCGTGTGTGCTGCACGCGGTGCTGAACCACACGGTTGATGTGATCTTATCGCTGGTCATGATTGCCGGCGGTGTGGTTGGCGCGCAGGTTGGTGTGCGTGCCGCACGAAAAATCAAAGGGGCACCGGCGAGGATCGCGCTTGCCATTATCATTTTAAGCGTTTGCATCCGCATGATGGGTGAATTGTTTTTGGAGCCATCCGATATGTTCACGGTGGATGTGCGATGAGAATTTTATTCGCGCTATTGCTGCTGTTTTCCTATCCCGCGCTGGCGCAGGAAAAAAAGCTTCATCTGGAATTGGCCGACGATCGTGTCAACATTTCCACCGGATTTAACGGCACGCAAGTGGCACTGTTCGGCACGACATCCATCGACGGGAATGTTGTGATTACACTGACGGGGCCGGAGCGCACGGTGGTTCTGCGCCGGAAGGGCCGCGTGATGGGCGCGTGGATGAACAACAAGTCTGTCGAGTTCCGCCGCGTGCCAACCTATTACGATTATGCGGCCAGTATCAACGATGCGACGCTGGAAAAAACAGGCGCGCTTTTAGACGCCAACCAGATCGGCGTCAATCATTTGGGGTTTTATCCGGAAGACGATGATGAAAAGCCGGACGTGATAAATTCGTTTCGCGATGCGTTGATCGCCGAAATGCAAAGTAAGGGATTTTATCCCGTGCAAGCGAGCAACGTGAGCTTTGTATCTGCCGGATTTTTTAAAACGGTGTTCACGTTGCCGCCCGGCGTTCCAACCGGCGGTTATAGGGTTGAAGCCATGGTCATCAAGGATGGTGCGGTTGTGGCCAAAGAATCCAAGGAATTGCAGGTGGGACAGGTTGGGTTTAACGCGCGGGTCTATCTATTTTCCGACAACCATTCATTTTTCTATGGCATTTTTGCCGTCCTGATGGCCTTGTTTTCCGGATGGTCCGCCTTTACGTTCCTGAGAAGGGATTAATCCTATGAGCGAAAAACCGCATATCATCGATGTCGAACCATCCAAGCCCAAGCAAGGCCGCAAAGGGGATGGGGGCACATATTTGGTCGTCGCAGACGATACGGAAGAATTCAAAATCGCGCTGGCGTTCGCGTGCACATGGGTGAAGAACCACCGCGCACGACTGGGTATTCTTCACATCATCGAAGATCAAGATTTCCAACATTGGGGTGCCGTTGAAGGGCGCATCAAAAAAGAACAGCGAGAGCAGGGCGAGAAATATCTCTGGACCATGGCCAAGATGGCCAACGATCTTGGCATTACGCCATCGCTTTATGTGACGGATGGCGAGGCGGGCGAAGCTTTGCTGAAGGTCATCGATGCCGATGAAAAGATCGTGCAATTGATTTTGGGCGGCGGGCCGGACGGGCATCCGGGGCCTTTGGTTTCGTTCTGCATGGGCAAGGGTCTGTCGCGTTTGAACGTTCCCGTTATCGTTGTGCCCAACCATATCAAAGAGTTTTCTTGATTTTTGGGCAGGCCTGACTAAGTTAAGGTCCATGTTTATACAGACCGAAAATACTCCCAATCCATCAACCGTGAAATTCATTCCGGGCGTTGCTGTCATGCCATCGGGCGTGGCGGAGTTTACAAACGCCGAGCAGGGTGCAAAGTCGCCACTAGCTGAACGCATATTCGAGATTGCGGGCGTGCAGAGTGTTTTCTTTGGTCGTGATTTTGTTTCTGTCACCAAGAACGACAGTGTTGAATGGCATGAGATCAAGGCGCGTATCCTCGCCGCCGTTATGCAACATTTTTCGATGGGTGAACCTTTGTTCAAGGGGGATCACGAAGAAGGTGGGGCGAATGATGATCTTCTCGACGAGATTTCAAAGCAGATAAAAGAATTGATCGAAACGCGTGTGCGTCCGGCCGTGGCGCAAGATGGTGGCGATATCATATTCGATAAGTTCGAGCGCGGCGTTGTGTTTTTGAAAATGCGTGGGGCGTGTTCTGGTTGCCCTAGTTCTACCGTGACGCTTAAAAA
>CAYYPX010000180.1:0-2579 GCA_964473655.1 uncultured Micavibrio sp. | reverse complement strand
AAAAATTTTGGGATGCGGTGTGGGATTTTTCCAAAATCGTCGGCGACAAGGGCGGCACGGTTCTGAAGAACGGCCACGATATGCTGGGCGCGCGGTTTTATCCGGATGCCAAAATCAATTATGCCGAAAATCTTTTGAAACGTCGCGATGATGCGCCGGCGATTATCTTCCGAGATGAACGTGGCGGTGAGCGCACGCTGAGCTTCACGCAGCTTTATCAGGATGTCGCGCGTTGGCAAAAACAATTAAAAGACTGGGGCGTCAAAAAAGGTGACCGCGTTGCCGCCTTCATGCCCAATATGCCGGAAACGATTGTTGCAACTTTGGCTACCGCATCGTTGGGTGCGATCTGGTCGTCGGCCTCTCCGGATTTCGGCGTGCAGGGATTGATCGACCGGTTTGGTCAGATTGAACCCAAAATCCTGATCACGGTCGATGGCTATTTCTACAACGGTAAAACGCTGGACTGCCTTGATAAGGTGCGCGAAGTATACCCGCACCTGAAAGGTCTGGAGCATATCGTCGTCGTGCCGTTCACCAAAAACAATCCGGACTTTTCTTTCCTGCCGAATGCGGTTTCGAGTGTGTCTTTCAACGATGGTGGCGATGTCACCTTCGAACCCGTGGAATTCAATCATCCGCTTTTTATCATGTTCTCTTCCGGAACGACGGGAATTCCAAAATGCATCGTCCACGGCCATGGCGGCACGTTGTTGCAGCATGTGAAAGAACACCGCTTGCAAACGGATATCAAGGAAAACGATAAGATTTTCTACTTCACCACCTGCGGTTGGATGATGTGGAACTGGCTGATCACGGGCCTTGCGAGTGGTGCAACGCTGTTGCTGTTCGATGGCTCGCCTTTCTATCCGGATGGCAAAGTCTTGTGGGGATTTACCTCGAAGCACAAGGCCATGTTGTTCGGCACTTCGGCGAAATATATCGATGCCTTGAAGGTTAACGGCATCAAGCCCAAAGACGATTTCGATTTGTCGTCGTTGAAAGTGATTGGTTCTACAGGATCGCCGCTGGTGCATGAGAGCTTCGATTACGTGTATCGCGATATCAAGGAAGATGTTCATCTGGGCTCGCTTTCCGGCGGCACGGATATCGTTTCCTGTTTCGTGCTTGGCAATCCTATCTCGCCTGTGTATCGCGGCGAGATACAAGGTGCTGGTCTTGGTATGGCGGTCAATGTTTTCGATGATGATGGTAAACCTATTCCGGCGGGTGCAGGCTCGGGCGAACTCGTCTGCACAAAACCGTTCCCGTGTATGCCGGTGATGTTCTGGAACGATCCGGATGGTGCGAAATACAAAGGTGCTTACTTTGAGCGGTTCGACAATGTCTAGTGCCACGGTGATTGGATCGAACGCACAAATCATAATGGGCTGATCATTCACGGAAGATCGGATGCCACTCTTAATCCCGGCGGCGTGCGGATTGGCACGGCGGAAATATATCGACAAGTCGAACAGATCCCTGAAGTCATGGAAAGCATCGCGGTGGGGCAAGATTGGGACGGAGATGTGCGTATCATCCTGTTCGTGCGTTTGAAACCGGGTGCGCAACTCGACAAAGATATCGAAGACCGGATCAAGAAGCAGATCCGCTCCGGTGCTTCGCCGCGGCACGTTCCGGCCAAGATCATCCAGATCACCGACATCCCCCGCACCAAATCCGGCAAGATCACAGAGCTGGCGGTGCGGGACGTTATCCATGGCCGAAAAATCAAGAATATTGAAGCACTTGCCAACCCAGAGGCCCTCGAGCTTTACCGCGATTTGGGCGCTCTAAAAGGTTAATTTTTATTGACATAAATCAAATTTTCCTCTATTTGATATTATGGCCAATGATGAAAATGACGTGCCCGATCTTCAAATTCTGAGCAAAGCAGTTATTCAACTGGCTAACTCTATTGCCGCTTTCCGAGGCGATCACGCTTTGCTGTCTGATCCGGATGCCGATCTGACGGATTTTGTGGCCCAAGATTTCCAAGAAAATGAAACGACATCCTCCGTGCTTGCAACCATTCATGATGAGTCGCAAAGGCAGGAAGCGCATCACCAATTGAGTCTGATTGAGAACACCATTTTGAAATTGCAGACCGGCATTATTCTGATCGATGCGCAGGCGGCGTTGATGAAAAAGCAGCCATTCAATGATGTGGACATACAAAGCTACAACGGCGACCACGAAGCCTTTCAAAAACTGGCCAGACATTTTGCGGAAGCGAACAAAAACGCGAAGAGCGGAGAAAACCTTTATTTGCGTGAATATGCGTTGATTCATGATGCTGCGCGGATGGATTTGTATAACGAAGTGCTCAACGAATATAGCGACCGCGTACATGATATTCCGAGTGCAAAACTGGACGGGCAGGCAGCAGCAACGTTGATTGGTAAAGTCTCGCAAATGCGTCTGGAGTTTGCCGCGCTGGCGACTGACGAGCAGCGTTTGTATCTTGAAAAGGTGGACCGTTATCTGACCCAAGTGCCATATATCCGAAAAGCATACACCGCCGGCCTTATAACGAACGCCGCCATGGTCCAATCCTTCTCGCAGGAAATGCTGAAGGC
>CAYYPX010000179.1:0-2580 GCA_964473655.1 uncultured Micavibrio sp. | reverse complement strand
TTTTCGTGAAGACAGTCGCGTCCGTGAAATATTGCATCAGACCTGTGACCTCGAGCGAGTTCAAAACATTGCTGCGCTCACCGTTCGACGCCACGCAGATTTTGAATTTCGATTTTGATTTTGAAACGAGGGATGCCGCGCCTTCGATGGGCACTAAACCGCTCACTTGCAAATCCGAAACGCGCTTGATGTAGCGCGGCACCAAATCTTGCGGCGGTATCTTCCCTGTGTCCATTTGGATGGAGAGTAGGATGTTGCTGACCGTCGATCCAACCCAATGTTTATAGGCATGATCGAGATCGTACTGCGTAAAACCATCTTCATGCAGGATTTCAAGCAGCGCGCGATTGTTCACATACTCGGAATCGGTAAGCGTGCCGTCGCAATCGAAGATGATGAGGTCGAAGTTCATTTAGTCCCTGTCTGTAGATACTATTTGGTGTGGCTCATCTAAACCAAGATTTTCAAACCGCTCTTTCAACACATAGTACGTGTTATCTTCAATATAGAGTGTTTTTTCTGAAGTCTCGTTACGCGCACGAACCCTTTTAAGAGCCATTTCGTCATCACAGGTCAAATGAAAAAGAACATGATCTATATTCATGTCTGAAAATTTTTGTCTGATTTGGTCTCTACTCTCGCGGGACCAAAACCCACAATCGAGAATGACGTCAATTTTGTGATGTAAGAATTGTGACCACATCTGCTCCATAACATCGGAGACGCGGCTACAATATTCCGCAAACATCTCAGGTGAAGGATTATCGCCGTAAAGCTTGACCATCCAATCATCATGCGTAAAGCGGACCGCGCCTATCTCCTGTTCAAGTTTCTTTGCGAAGGTGGTTTTACCCGCTCCTATGTAACCGTGAAGTAGGTATGCAGTAGGCATTAAATCATCGCCATGCCGCCATTCACATGAATGGTCGAGCCTGTGACGTAGCCTGCTTCATCGGATGCAAGATAAGCCACGGCGGCGGCGATATCTTCGGATGATCCCATCTTGCCTGCCGGAATGGTGGAATTGATTTTGGCTTTTTGATCGTCGGTCAGAACTTCGGTCATGGCCGTTGCGATGAATCCCGGAGCGACGCAATTCACCGTGATGTTGCGGCTTGCAATTTCCGCCGCCATTGCCTTGCTCCAACCAATCATACCCGCTTTGGAGGCCACGTAGTTTGCTTGCCCCGGATTGCCCGTCACGCCGACAACGGATGCAATGTTGATGATGCGGCCCCAGCGACGTTTCATCATGCCGCGCTGACACGCACGGGCGAGCTTGAATGTCGCGCTCATGTTGACATCAATCACTTGTTGCCAGTCTTCATCCTTCATGCGCATGGAAAGACCGTCTTTGGTCAGGCCCGCATTGTTGACTAGGATGTCGATCTTTTCCATTTTCTCTTCGGCAGATTTGACGAGCGCATCCACCGCTTCACTCGACGATAAATCGGCCGCGAAAATAAACACGCGCTCTTTCAATTCGGCTGCGAGCTCGTTCAGCTTGCCTTCGTTGCGGCCAGAGATACCGACGGTTGCGCCTTGCGCGTGCAATGCTTTTGCAATCGCACCGCCGATGCCGCCCGTCGCGCCCGTGACCAATGCTGTTTTACCTTGAAGAGAGAACATGGGAATTAACCTTTCAATTTCGTGATGAGTGCTTCAATAGCTTCCGGCGTACCAACGCTCTCGCAAGCAATGTCTTTGTCGATGCGTTTGACGAGGCCGCTTAACACTTTCCCCGCGCCAAGTTCCACCATTTCGGTGACGCCTTGTTCTTTCATCCATTGCACGGACTCACGCCATCTTACCAATCCTGTGATCTGATCAACCAGCAAGCGGCGAATGTCGGATGGCTCAGACACGCCCTTGGCCGTGACGTTGGATACAACAGGAACGCATGGCGGACGAATGACTGTATCGGCCAATGCATACGCCATTTCTTGTGCAGCAGGTGCCATCAATGAACAGTGAAACGGTGCGGAAACGGGAAGCAAGATCGCGCGCTTCGCTCCGGCTTCTGTTGCCAATGCGATTGCCGCATTCACAGCACCCGCATGGCCCGAGACAACAACCTGTCCTTGGGAATTATCATTCGCTGCTTGGCAGACAACTTCTTTGGTTTCCGCTTGCGTTGCTTGTTTCGCAATCGCCTGCACTTCAGGCAAATCCAATCCCAAAATTGCGGCCATCGCGCCAACGCCAACAGGTACTGCTTTTTGCATCGCCTTGCCGCGTGTTTTCAAAAGTCTTGCAGTATTACCGACTTCCAAAGCACCGGCACAGGTGAGTGCGGAATATTCACCCAATGAATGTCCGGCCATAAAGCTACAGGCGGATTCGAATTTAATGCCGCCCTGCTTTTGCAAAATCTTGGCAACCGCCACCGAAACGGCCATTAGTGCTGGCTGCGTGTTCTCGGTTAAATTGAGGTCAGCCTCGTTTCCTGTGAACATCATTGTGGATAAGTTTTGGGATAAAGCATCATCTATTTCCTGAAAAATCTCGCGGGCCTCGGCAAAACTATCGGCAAGATCCTTGCCCATGCCGATGAATTGCGATCCTTGACCGGGGAAAATA
>CAYYPX010000178.1:0-2582 GCA_964473655.1 uncultured Micavibrio sp. | reverse complement strand
ATAATCGCCAAAGCTACGCTTGGTTTGAACGCCTTTGCTATTCAAGAAATTTTTATAAGACACATTTTCTTGCGCGAAATCATACGTAGGATCGACAGCTTTTTTATAAAGCGCCGCCAGCAATAATGTTGGGACCTCGCCCTGTGGGCGATAAACACGTCTAATATGCTCATGTAATGCATCGATCATGGCAGATTGAATAACAAATTATAATAGTTATGTCAAATATTATTTGCGGGATTTTAACCTTTTCTGCGCCCTCAAATACCCTATTTTCCGTTAGGATCAAGGGAATCACAGAGAAAAAGGTTAATTCCATGCAGCAATATCATGACCTGATGCAACGCGTCCTAGAAGAAGGGGCCAAAAAAGAAGACCGTACCGGTACGGGCACGATCTCCGTTTTCGGTCACCAGATGCGTTTCGACCTCTCCGAAGGCTTCCCAATGGTCACGACCAAAAAGCTGCATTTGAAATCGATCATTCATGAATTGCTCTGGTTCTTGAAGGGCGACACCAACATCAAATATCTGAACGATAACGGCGTAAAAATCTGGAATGAATGGGCGGATGAAAACGGCAACCTCGGTCCAGTCTACGGTCATCAATGGCGCAGCTGGGCAACAGCCGATGGCCGTACGGTTGATCAGATCACCAACGTTATCGAACGCATCAAAACCAATCCGGATGATCGCCGCCTGATCGTCTCTTCATGGAATGTCGGCGAGATTCCAAAAATGGCACTACCACCATGTCACTGTTTCTTCCAATTCTATGTCGCGGATGGAAAATTATCGTGCCAACTATATCAACGTTCCGCCGACATCTTCCTCGGCGTGCCATTCAATATTGCCTCTTACGCGCTGCTCACCATGATGGTCGCGCAAGTCTGCGGCCTCAAACCCGGTGATTTCGTGCACACATTCGGCGATGCACATATTTACACCAACCATTTCGAGCAGGTGAAAGAGCAATTATCCCGAAAGCCGTACAAGCTTCCTGAAATGCATATGAACCCGCACGTGAAGAATATCTTTGATTTCAAATTCGAAGATTTCGAACTGGTCGGCTACGAAGCCCACCCGCACATCAAAGGCGCCGTGGCAGTTTAATGTCTCAAATCATCTCCCTTGTCGTCGCCGCGGCGGAAAACAACGTCATCGGCAAAAACAACGCCATGCCGTGGCACATCCCGGAAGACTTCAAACACTTCAAGGAAATCACGCTCGGGAAGCCTTGCATCATGGGTCGTAAAACGTTTGAGAGCATTCTGGCCTCGCTTGGCAAACCGCTGCCCGGTCGCGTTAATATCGTGGTCAGCCGTTCGAACTATCAACATTCTGGCGCGCTCACATGCAAAGATCTTAATGAAGCCCTGCAACAGGCCGCCAAAATTGATTGCGAAGAAATCTGCATTGTCGGCGGCGCGCAGATTTACGAACTGGCCCTGCCTTACGCGCATAAGGTACATCTAACGCGCGTGCATCAATCCCCCGAAGGCGATGCGTTCTTTCCTGTATTGGGATCTGAATGGATTGAAGAAAACCGTGAAGACAAAAACGGTTTCAGCTTTATCACTTACGCGAAAGCCGGCTGAATTTCTTTTTCAGGTTCTAGGGGCACAACGCGCGCACCCTTTGCACGTGAAGTTTTTGATTTTTTTACGCCCGGAAGATATGCCGCATTAAATGTTCTGGATGGCAGACCGCCATCAGCAATCACTTGCAGTTTTCTCTCTGCCGGTAAAGCCTCGCGCATTAAAATATCTTCTATATGCGCCACGAGTTCGGAAACCTTCCCGCCTTTAACATTCGCATACGCATGACGCAGGACGAGGTTTGAATGATCGTACAACTGCATGCGGGCCAAGTTCATAAAGTCAGTTAGTTTGCGCGCCGCCAGCTCGGTCTGTAAACGGCCATCGCCTGAGCCTTTAAGAATGGTTTTAGCCTCAAGCGATTTATAGCAAGCCGTAATAGCCAGATCGGCAACAGGATCTTTTGTTGATTTGCCATCCTTGACCACGGCAACGCCCGCAGATCTTATGCCTTCCATGGCGGCGAATATTTCGGAAAGAGGTGCTTTGGCCTGCCCTGTTTCGACAGAATCTTTTTTCTTTTTTGCTGACATCATTTTTTCATAAAGAAAAATTAGACTGGCGTCGAGATTAATTTTTTAAATCATTAATAATGAGGTCTGCAATCTCGCTATATGCCCCATCCAAGGCCGGCTTCCCCGCATCAGAATCCGCTCGGATTTGCGCGTTCAGCGGTATTTCGCCCAAAAACGATACGCCACGTTTTTCTGCTTCAACCCTTGCTCCTCCTCGGCCGAAGATGTTTTCGACATGACCGCAGTTCGGGCAGCAATAAGAAGACATATTTTCGATCACGCCCAGAACCGGCACATTGGTTTTGGCAAACATTTCGATCGCTTTGCGCGCATCGATCAGCGCGAGGTCCTGCGGCGTACTCACGATTACCGCGCCCGCCACCGGCACTTTTTGCGCCAGCGTTAGTTGCACGTCCCCCGTACCCGGCGGCATATCGATGATCATGAAATCGAGATCACCTTGGCCCCCC
>CAYYPX010000177.1:0-2592 GCA_964473655.1 uncultured Micavibrio sp. | reverse complement strand
AAGCAAAAACGCAAATGTCACAAGCTTGGAGAAGCGCGGCACGGTCTGTACGCCATCCTAAAAAACGAACTCTTGAATCAACCCCTAGGCTCTTGGCTAAAGCCTCCAACTCCGCGCGCGCAGGCCCTTCCCCCGCAATCCATGCATAAACATCGGGCAAATCCACCAAGGCTTTGAGCAAAACATCATAAGCCTTGCTGGTGTGAAGCCTTCCCAAAGACAAAATGACAGTCGCGGCCTCTGGCGTATGTAAAGAAGATTTTATAACAGACGCTGTAATAGCCTCGGTTTCTGCAAAATTATTGATGTGCCGGATTTTATTGGCATCGATACCACCATCCACCAAATGGCGTTTGATGTCCGGTGTGATGGTATTGAAATAATCTGCCGATTTAAAATTCTTGATTTTATAGTACCCACCAAGGCGCGAGACGACCAGATATCGCTGCGGCGTTTTAAGCGATCTCCAGTTTGGCGTTTTTTTCGCGGCACGTGCCATCCACGTTTGCACGATGAGCGGCGAAAATTGCTTGATGATGCGCCCTAATTTCCACGGCGTAAACACATCGATCGGCCCGCCAAACGGCAGCGTATGCACTTTGATCCCTGCTTGTTGAAGTGCGGGCACACGCACATCATTGGCACGCGTGGCAACCTCGACTTCGGTTCCAGCATTATGCATGGCAATGCACATGTCGACAAAGGCGGTTTCCGCCCCGCCATGATCGTTGCCAGCCATGACTTGCAGGATTTTCATGAAATCAAATTATGGAGTTTTAGGCTCTGCCGGTTTTTCGGCAGGCTTTTCTTCGGCAGGTTTGGGATTATTTTTAGAAAAACTTTTCTTTTCTGCAGCCGCCTTCGCCTTTTTCTTTTCCTCGCCGCGCTTACGGATCACGCTTTCCGGCAACAAAGTCTCTTGCAAAAGCTCGATCATATCGTCTTCGGTGCGATCCATGCTATCGATCAGTCCTTCACAGGCTTCTTTGGACGATACTGGTTTTTTGGTGACTTTGCTTTCGCCGTCATCATAGGCCGCATCGTTCAACTTCAATACTTCCTTGAATTGTTTTTTATCGACGATAGTCTGGTTTTCAATGTCCTTATCCAATTGCTTTTTGGCGGTATTAAGAATGGGGTCAACAGCGGATTTCCATTGACTGAAACGATCATCCATTTCTTTTTTCATATCGGGATTGTTCGATCCGCAAGATTTAACAGCAACACCAATATCCTCTTTAACCACGTGCACCGCACGCATGATGGAATATTTGTTGCGCAGAATGAAAATACTTTCCTTATCGACATCAGCTAATGGGTCGATCATCGCGTTTTCGGCGTCGATCCATTTTTTCAAAGGCGTGCTTACCGCTTTCTTCGGCTCTTTCACCTTGAGCACGGATTCAACCTTTTCCTCTTTTGGTTTATCCTGTGCGACCGCAGGAGCCGTCAGGGCGAGAACAACAAAGGAAGAAAGAAGAAAGGAAAGGCGCATGAAATATCCGTTTGGGTAAATTTTGAACGTGACTATTTATACACGTTACCATACGGCCTATCCATCGCGAAAAAAAGACCACCGGAGTCCTTTCCGGTGGCCAAGGGACGAAAACGTCCAGAATGCCGTTCGTGCCATCAAGAGCAGGGAGAACAATGCGGGGGCAACGTTTCTCTTGATGACCGGCCATACGGACGGGAACAAGAAACACAAGCAAAAGGGTATAGAAAAGGGTCCGGAAAATGACCCCATACCGTTTTAAGGCGATGGGCCAGATATCTGGAACTTGTCTAAAAACCGCTTTGTATATGTATCAATTTTTATGTTAATTAAAAAAGTTTAAGACCCGTTAAACATTGCCTTGGATTTTATCTATTCGCACAGCACTCAAGAAAAACGGCCCCGAAGGGCCGCTTTGTTATTCCACTAGCTTGTTCCACCAGCCCTTTTTCTTTTGCTCAGGGGCCTCATTTACCTTCTCATAGTCACGTGGCTGAGCTTGTTCCTGCCTGTCGTTTGAGAGTCGGGCCACCACATGGATCGGCGGCGCGGCGTGCACTTGCGGATCTGCACTAGGCGGACGATCTTCGCGCAACTGCGGCGGGCGTTGATTGCCTTGTTGCTGGTTTTCACGCGGCGGGCGGTCTCCGTTGTTGCGGTTTCTGCCACGGCCACGACCACCACGGTTGCGATTGCGATTGCCGCCTTCGCGTGGTTCACGATTGCCACGATTTTGATCGCGACCTTCTTCCGGATCACGTTCGGCGCGGTTGCCTATATTGTCATCGGCATCATCTTCGCCTTCGGCCACATTACCGCGATTTTCATCGCTTTCGCCTTGCGGACGATTCTCACCGAAATCACGATCGCGGCCACGACGATTGCGCCCGCCACGGCGGCCACGGCGACGGCGGCTTCCGCCTTCTCCATCTCTCTCGGGGCGATCATTACGACCTGCTTCGTTATTTTCGGATTCAGAAGAAACTTCTTCTTCCTCTTCTTCTATCTCTTCGAAATCTTCGCCACTATCTTCAACGGCGACGGTCTTGATCCCTTCGGAAATTTTCGGGGCCGAACGCGCCGTCGTCTCCAATTTG
>CAYYPX010000176.1:0-2622 GCA_964473655.1 uncultured Micavibrio sp. | reverse complement strand
GTGTGGAGGAAGTTATCTTGTCCGAGCAGCCGCCGCTCGTTTCAGCGAAAAACGCTACGGCACATGGCGAATACTACGGATCTGAATATGTTGCTGTGGGTGTAAGACGCGACGATCTTACATTTGGTATGAAATAAAATGAAAATCGGTTTTGTTTCAGACATTCACGAAGATATTTCCACACTCAAGCGTGCTTTCCGTACGCTTGAGCAAATGCAGGTCGATGAGGTCGTTTGCTTAGGGGATATCGTGGGCTATTCAGTTCCGTTCTACAATTTTATGACCGAGCGGGACGCAAACGCCGTGGTCGATCTGGTGCGTAGCAACTGTTCGGC
Source organism: uncultured Micavibrio sp. (assembly GCA_964473655.1). Lineage (GTDB taxonomy): Bacteria > Pseudomonadota > Alphaproteobacteria > Micavibrionales > Micavibrionaceae > Micavibrio_A. The sequence continues at coordinate 2,287 of CAYYPX010000176.1, read as the reverse complement.
AACGGTAATCGGAAACCATGATCTTTTTGCGGTTAAGAGAATCCCTGATAACAGGTCGTTCTTCAATTACCCCGAAGACTGGTATGAGCGCGATTATGATGATCGCCGTACTTTGGCCGCCGACAAAATCTATCTTTACGAATATAATGAATTGCCATCGCTGCTATCTGCCAAGAACAAAGATTTTATTCGAGGTTTGCCGGAGCAAGTGATCAGGGATTGCGGCGATCATTCTCTGCTTTTCACGCATTATGCCATGCCGGATTGCACAGGTTCATCAATTTGGGCACCGAAAGAGCCTGGCGAGCTGGCTTCTCATTTTAATTTCATGGGACAAAAAGGCTGTCTGTATAGCTTCTCCGGTAACGACCATATCGAAGGGATGCAGATTTTTACAAAAGACAGCAAACTGGATACGAGCTTTCAAACGGTCAAGTTACCAGATGAGAAAATTTGGGTACATGGGCCTGCCGTGACAAGAGGAACAACGCTTAATGGATTTATGGTATATGACTCGAACAGTCGGGAGCTAACCGCCGTACCGTTGCAATCGGACAAGCACATAGTTCCTCAATATATTTGAGCCGAATGCCTTTGCTTTCTTGTGTTGAGTATATGCTTATGTTAACAAAAATTTCTTTCAATCATACCATTCCAGAAGGGGAGAAAGAAATATGCGTGTATTGGTAGTTGGACAGGGTGGCCGTGAACACGCCCTATGTACAAAAATCGCGCAGTCCCCGCTCTGCGATGAACTCTTTTGCGCCCCTGGCAATGCTGGCATTGCTGAAATTGCTTCCTGTGCGCCTGTGCCTGTGGACGATACGGCGGGACTGATCAATCTCTGTAAAGAAAAAGGGATCGATTTCGTCGTTGTCGGGCCAGAAGACCCGCTCGTGGCTGGCTTGGCCGATGAGCTGGAAGCCAACGGGTTTCCAACCTTCGGACCTTCAAAGCTGGCCGCGCGTCTGGAAGGCTCAAAGAGCTTCACAAAAGAATTCTGCGACGCCTATAACATTCCTACGGCAGCATTTGGCAAGTTTACAGATGCCGGGGCCGCCAAATCCTATATTCAAAAACATGGCGTTCCGATTGTCGTCAAGGCGGACGGTTTGGCAGCAGGCAAAGGTGTGACGATTGCTCAGACCTTTGAAGAGGCTTCCCAAGCCATCGATGATGCGTTGACGGATGATAAGTTCGGAAACGCCGGACACGAAATCGTGATCGAAGAATTCATGTCGGGGAAAGAATTTTCATTCTTTGCCTTTGTGGATGGTACGCACATTCTGCCTCTGGCAACGGCGCAGGACTATAAGCGCGTCGGTGATGGTGATCAAGGGCCGAATACGGGCGGAATGGGGGCAACCTCGCCAGCTATGGGCTTGCCGCAGGGCATTGAAAAGGAAATTATCTCTAAAATTATCGAGCCAACGGTTCAGGGGATGCAGAAGATCGGCAGTCCTTTCAAGGGCATTTTGTATGCAGGGATTATGCTGACGGACGGTGGGCCAAAGCTGATTGAATATAACGTGCGCTTCGGTGATCCAGAGTGCCAAGCCATGTTGATGCGGATGGATACGGATTTGTTGCCGATCCTGATTGCCGCCCGCGAAGGGAAATTGTCGCAATTTGATCTGTCATGGGATCAGAAATCAACGGTCTGTATTGTGATGGCGGCTGATGGGTATCCTGAATCTCCTAAAAGGGGGACAGCTATTTCCGGCCTTTCGGAAGCCGGCGCAACCGATCCAGATGTAAAAATCTTTCATGCCGCTACACAAATGGAAGGGAAGAGGCTTGTTGCCAATGGTGGCCGTGTCCTCAACATCGTGGCTCATGCGCCGACGATCGCAGAAGCCCGTTCTAAAGCCTATGCGGTTGTAGATAAAATAAATTGGCCCGAAGGGTTCTATAGACGCGATATTGCAGCTTCCCCCGAAAGTGGCTTAAAGGCCAGTTTCAGGCGTTCGGTTTATCCGCACAAGCTACATTGTCGTACAATGTTTAATTAGTTTGTGAGGAAAAAATGGGCGCAAAACTGCATCATAAAAAAGTGTCTTTAATGACAAGGCAAGAACAGCTATCGCATCTTGACCATGATGATGTGGTTATAAGCACCCATGAACACCTCGATAGGGAAGAGCTATTCTTTGAAAATGTATCAATATCCTACGAGCAGGATTTTAGTGAGTTTGCGTCCCTTTTCAGGGATGTAAAACTCCGTGATGAAAGTTTCAATCCGAACACTGTAGCGGCGGCATTTTTTAGCTGTCCCATCTATGAAAGA
>CAYYPX010000175.1:0-2675 GCA_964473655.1 uncultured Micavibrio sp. | reverse complement strand
TTTTTCACCGGTTGCTATTTCAATATAATCCAGTGCGGCGATGATGCCTTCGTGCATATAATCTTCGAAGCGTTTGTTCGCTAGTTTCTGCGTGGGGTTTGCCCAAGAAACAATAAACACGGTGTGGCCTTGGTCAGTGAGCCATTTCACCAAGGAATTTTCGGGACGCATATCGAGGATGTAATATTTGTTGATCCATGGCGGCACGATCAGAAGCGGTTTTTTAAAAACCTTTTCAGTTGTCGGTGCATATTGGATGAGCTGCATCAAATCGTTTTGATAAACGACAGAACCCTTGGTGGCCGCGATGTTTACGCCCGGTTTGAAGACTTCGTAATTGGTAGTGCTGATTTTTAGCTCGCCATGACCACGTTCCATATCTTCGATCAGGTTTTCCATGCCGAGCACCAGATTTTCACCGCCGGTGCGAATAGTTTCACGAAGAACATCCGGATTGGTTAGAACGAAATTGGTCGGGGCCATAGCGTCCGCAAACTGGCGAGTGTAAAAATCGATCTGTTCCTTCATTTCAGGGTCGAGACCTTCGGTGGAGCGCACGACGTTTTGCATCCAACTGGACGTCATCAGATAAGATTGTTTGATAAAATCGAACAGAAGATTTTCATTCCAGTCGGCGGATTTGAAGCGGCGATCGCCCGCGGCCGGTTTGAAAAGATCATCGGCTTTTTCGCCGTTTAGTTTTTGTAATGTGTTCTGCCAAAGATTTGCCCATTGTTGCCAGTAATCGAATTGCAGTTCGGCAAGGCGGCGGGGGTTCGACATCAGCACGCCCATGAAGGCGGAAAAACGTTCCTGCAAATTCAACATCGGTTCGATGGATTGAGCGGCCATATCTTTGCCATGGCGTTTCATATAATCCTCGATCAACGGCAAGGCGCGCTCGGCGGCTTGCGCCATGGCATGACTAAAGGCGACAGGATCTATGGCCTGTTTGCTTTCCTTGGGATTCGGGGATTCTTTGCGTTTGGCGGACATGGGCTTTGATACGGGGGAAGGGTTCAGAAAGACAGACCCAGACTTTGCCGCAAAGGCCTTCAAAAAGCAACAAATTCATAAAGTTGAGGAATGATCCTAAAGTAGCTTGGCTTGATCTTGCGCAGGGCCGTTTTTTGCGACAGGATAGCCTCCATATTCCCTACAGGAGATTGAAACAGTGCGATTTTTTCAAAAATCCCTTTTGGTGGCTTTGGCATTTTCCAGTTTAATTATGTCCGGCTGTGAAACCATGAAATCGGCAGATGCCACAAACGGCACGGAGCCGGTGGCCGTAACAGGTAATGCGGCAGCGCCCCAGCCTATGTCGGATGCGCAGCTCAAAACCCTGACCACGCGATATGCGGGTGGATCGGTAGAGGTTTATGATCTTGAGGGCGAACTACCTGCGCCTTACGCACCGGCAAGTGAAGAGCCGTACGGTGTTTCGTTGAGCAGCACGCAAGGCGTAACGATTTATCCTCTCGATGGTGGTAGTCCTGTTTTCGGCAATGCTGTTTCGATGATCCCGACACCTTCGGCATTTGGCGAAGATGAAAGCGGCAAAATGGGTGCACGCGTCAACCCGAATGTATCGAGCGTTTACTTTCCACATGGATCGGCACAATTGAGCAGATCTGATCGCAGCGCACTTAACAGCGTGGCGGAGACAGCGAAATTCGCGCCGCTTGATCGTGTGAGTGTTGAAGGACATGCCAGCAGCAAGGCACAAACGAGCGATCCTGTGAAAGCAAAAATCTTGAACTTGAAAGAATCCTTGAAACGCGCAACAGCCGTTTCGGAAGATTTGATTGAAAAAGGTGTGCCCGCCGAAAAGATCAAGACCGTTGGTTGGGGCGATACGTTGCCGATGGGCGCGAATGAAGCAGACCAACGCCGCGTCGATATCGTGACCGGTTTCGGGCAATAGATTATGGCTGACGTGCTTCGTATCGGGATAGCTGGGCTTGGTACTGTCGGGGCAGGCGTCATCAAAATTCTGCAAACGCATGGTGATGACATCGCGCGCCGCGCGGGTCGCAAAATCGAAGTTGTTTCCATCAATGCACGTGACGCCAAGAAAAACCGCGGTGTCGATCTATCCAAATATAAATGGACCGATGATCCGCTTTTATTGGCATCCGATAAAAATATCGATGTCGTCGTTGAATTAATTGGTGGCGATGAAGGTATTGCCAAGCAATTGGTTGAGCAATCCCTTAAGGCCGGTAAGCACATTGTCACCGCCAACAAAGCTTTGCTGGCGAAGCACGGACTGGCTTTGGCAAAGTTGGCCGAGGACAATAAGGTCAGTTTGAATTTCGAAGCTTCGGTGGCGGGCGGCATTCCAATCATCAAGGCTTTGCGTGAAGGTTTCGCCGGTAACAAGATCGGTGGCATTTACGGCATTCTAAACGGCACCTGTAATTATATCCTGACCGAAATGCGCGAAACGGGTCGTGATTTTTCTGATGTGCTCAAAGAAGCGCAAGAAAAAGGATATGCGGAATCCGACCCTACATTCGATATCGACGGAATAGATGCCGCGCATAAGCTGACCATCCTCAGCGCGCTTGCGTTTGGTGTGAAACCTGATTTCGGCGCGATCGATATTACCGGTATTCGTCACATTGGCGCGGCGGACATCTCCTTCGCGCGTGAGCTTGGATATAAAATCAAAT
>CAYYPX010000174.1:0-2738 GCA_964473655.1 uncultured Micavibrio sp. | reverse complement strand
AGCGCGCGGGGAAACGGTCGGCGTGTTCCAGCTCGAAAGTTCGGGTATGAAAGACACGCTTCGCAAAATGAAGCCGAACCGGTTTGAGGACATCATCGCGCTTGTAGCTTTGTACCGCCCGGGTCCGATGGACAACATCCCGAAATATTGTTCCGTTAAAGACGGCAACGAAGAAGCCGATTACCTGCACCCGAAACTTCGCCCTATGCTCGAAGAAACATACGGGATCATGGTTTACCAAGAGCAAGTCATGCAGGCCGCGCAGATATTGTCCGGCTACACACTTGGCGGAGCGGATCTACTTCGCCGCGCCATGGGTAAGAAGATCAAATCTGAAATGGATGCGCAGCAAGCCATGTTCGTCAAAGGTGCGAAGGAATATTCGGATGTTCCCGCAGAGCAAGCGGCAGCAATCTTCAACCAGATCGAAAAATTCGCAGGTTATGGATTCAACAAATCTCACGCAGCCGCATACGCGCTTGTTGCTTATCAAACGGCGTGGTTGAAAGCCAACTATCCGGTTGAGTTTATGGCAGCGTCTATGACGCTCGACTATGGCAACACGGATAAGCTTGCGGTCTTCAAGCAAGAATGCCGCCGCATGGGCATTACGCTATCACCGCCAGACATCAATAAATCGGGCGTAATGTTTACGGTTGATGACGGTAAAATTCTTTATGCGCTTGCGGCCCTCAAAGGCGTTGGTCACGGCGCGATGGAGCGTGTTGTCGCCGAGCGGAACGAGAAGGGTGCGTTCAAAGATCTTGCCGATTTTATCAATCGTCTGGATGCAAAAGTTATGAACAAGAAATCGTTCGAGCAATTGATTTGTGCGGGCGCGTTCGATTCCCTTTATCCGAAGCGCGCCGCGTTGCACGAAAACATGGAGACTTTGCTTCGCCACGTTCAGGCGCAAGCGGATGAGCGTTCCAGCGGTCAAGTCAGTTTGTTTGGTGAGCCGCAGGGCGCGAGTGCCTTGCCGCCGATGAAGGATGTTCAAGAATGGGATGTTCTTGAAAAGCTTCGGTATGAATTTGACGCGGTAGGTTTTTATCTGTCCTCGCACCCGCTTGATACCAAGGTCGAGCAATTGGAGCGGATGAAGATTATTCCATTCGCAAAATTGCCGAGCGAGTTAGAGCGCAGGCCATCAAGCCGTGTGCAGATGGCAGGTATCCTTATCAAAAAAGTCGAAAAGGTTTCGGCGAAGAGCGGTAATAAATTCGCGTTCTTGCAAATGTCCGATGCCACCGGCGTTTACGAAGTGATGATCTTTTCGGAAACATTGTCAAAAGCACGGCCGTTGCTCGAAGCGGGTAATTCGCTGCTGATCACCTGCGATGCCGACATCAAGGATGAACAGGTGCGCTTGCTTGGGCAGATTATCGAACCGCTCGACACCAAGCTTGCCAGCAAGCTCGCCGAGCTTTCGGTGCATATCGATGCGGCGGCACCCGCCAAACGGATCAGCGATTTGATCGCGGTCGAAGGCGCGGGCGGTGTAAAAGTCACCGTATTCGCCCACACAAATGATGGCGATGTTGCCGAGATCGCCCTCAAAGGGAAATGGAGCCTGTCGCCAGCGGCTATCTCCGCCATAAGGTCTACGCCGGGTGTGATCAGGATTGCAGAGCGATAATTATTTTAAGCCGAAATGTGTTTTTAACGCTTGCTGGCGATTGGCAAAAGCCATTGCTATTATTTCTTCATCTTCGCGCGTTCCTGTGAGAAGCTCAGGATAATCTCTTTCAAATTGTTTGCGGAAGTTTGAGTAAGCAACGGCACTGTTAAAGTCTTGTTCTGATTCTGGCATAGCAATTACTCCTTTTGATAAGTTTGATCCTATCACAAAACAATATCTTAAGCTGATTTCGAGTATGTTTTCCAGAATCTCAATTCACTTAGTTCGTTTGATGATTTTTCCGACTTGGCGTTAACTTTTGTCTAGTTCGTTCCCGAGAAAAAAAGTTTTTCAGGCCAAATTTCCCAATAAATAGAAAAAGGCCGCATGTGCGGTCTTGATGATTTGAGTATAGCATAGTTATTGATGTAATGCCTGATTTTTTACATTGGCTGCGGAGTGGCAGGCACTACTGATGGTTTGGCATTTGTCTCTAAACCGCTGGCGATTTTCATGTTCTCAAACATCTCTTTATCGCGGAAGAAAAAATAGCCGTATTGGATATCGAACCAGCCGACCGTTCTTTCACCTGATGCGTAAGCAGAGAGTTTTATGATGTCTTCTGCGTATATTGAGTCCGCAAAGTTAGAAACTTCTTTGAGGCGCGGTTCTTCGAGAGCAAGTTCTTCCAAAAATTGAACTACTTTGTTCATGAGAGAGGTAGGTGCAATGATGTATATTTCGGCGCTTTTGCTAGGCGGTAGCTTATCTCTTGTTTCAAAAGGCGCAAATCTTGGTGGTAGCAGCTCAAGATTTATAGTTTTTGTCTGAATATTTCCTTTTTTAATTTCAGCTATATATGCATCAAAGGCTCTTGGTACTGCCCCGAATTCGAACTCGCTAGAACCCATATAATCAAACGACATGATCTGTTTTATTGTTTTCAGAAAACTTTCTTTAAAACCCAGCATCCCCTCATTTATATTTAAGGAAGTTGTATAGGGTTTTTCCAATCGTTGGATCAGGCGGGGGCGAAAATCTTGTGTCATAGCAAACTCCATTATTTTCATATTCCATAGGACGATTTGAGGCTTTTTTCAAGCCTTTTCCCTTGCAC
>CAYYPX010000173.1:0-2753 GCA_964473655.1 uncultured Micavibrio sp. | reverse complement strand
AATCCCGCATTGCCCAACAAGGCCCGATGGATATGGGCGAATACATGGCGTTGTGTTTGGGGCATCCGCAATTCGGATATTACATGACGCGCGATCCGTTTGGCGCGGACGGCGATTTCACCACCGCGCCGGAAATTTCACAGATGTTCGGAGAGATGATCGGCGTGTGGATTGCCGACCTCTGGCAGCGTTCTGGTGCGCCCAAAGAGTTTGTCCTGCTTGAGTGTGGCCCCGGGCGCGGAACGTTGATGGGGGACGCTCTGAGGGCGACAAAATCCGTTGCCGGTTTCCATGAGGCGATGAAATTGCATTTGCTGGAGATGAGTCCGGTGCTTCGCGCCGCGCAAAAGCAAAAATTGGGTGGTTACGATCCGGTATGGATCGATGATTTATCGAAGATTCCCCCACGAGTCCCAGTGTTTGTGATAGGCAATGAGTTTCTGGATGCTCTCCCCATAAGACAACTCGTATCGAAAGAGGGTAAATGGTACGAGCGCGTTGTCGGGCTTGAAAACGATACGGTTTGTGAGGGGCTGAAACAGGCCGATGATTTGATTTTGGAATTATTGCCATCGTCGATCAGGGCTATCAAAGAGGATGGCGTGTTTGAAGTTTCACCCATCTTAAACCAATTTATGAAGTCGGTTGTAAATTTACTTCAGAAACAATCTGGTTGTGCGTTGTTCTTTGATTACGGTCATACACGCACAGCGATTGGCGATACGCTGCAAGCGGTAAAAAAGCATGAATTCGTCAGCATATTCGAAACGCCCGGTCTGAGCGATTTAACGGCCCATGTGGACTTCGAAAATGTCGGACGCATTGCGAGAGGTGGCGGCGTGAAAGTTTGCGGGCCGATCACGCAAGGCGCTTTCTTGAAAAATTTGGGGATCGAGATGCGTGCAAAGACGCTTTTGGCTTCGTTAGAAAAATGTGCATCACCAGCCTGTGGTGCAAATACGGTTCAGGCGGAGATGCTGGTTCAGGGTTTAAATCGCCTTATCGATACAGAACAAATGGGCGCGCTATTCAAGGTTATGGCCCTGTGTCATGATATGCCTGAGCCAGCGGGATTTTAAATGAAGATATATAAAGATGATGCCTTTTCGAAAGCCTGCGGCGAGAACATCGCCTACGGTTTTTATGGCCGCACGGGCGGCGTGAGCAAAGGCATCTATTCTTCGCTCAATTGCGGGACTGGATCGAACGACGATCAGCAAGATGTTGCAAAAAACCGCAGCATGATTGCGCAGCATCTGATGGGTCGAGACAAAGAAATATCCTCTCTCTGGCAATGCCATTCCCCAGACTGTCTCTTGATTCATGCGCCCATTGCTGCGGGTAATGATCGCCCGAAGGCGGATGCTTTGGTGACCGATAAAGCCGGGTTGCCGATTGCTGTGCTGACGGCTGATTGCGGGCCTGTATTGTTCGCAGCAAAAAAGCAAAATGGCGATCCCGTGATAGGTGCAGCCCATGCCGGATGGGGCGGGGCGCTGGGCGGTGTGCTGGAAGATACGATTGCCAAAATGGTTCATGCGGGGGCAGAGATCGAGAGCATGATCGCGTGCGTCGGCCCGACGATTGGACCTGCGTCATACGAAGTCAGCGATGATTTCATGAAACCGTTTCTTGAACGCCATGATGAGTCGGAGCATTTTTTCAAAAGTGCAAAAACGGGTCACAAAATGTTTGACCTGCCGGGCTATATCGCGATGCGTCTTGCGCTGGCCGGTGTGCGTCAGGTGCGGATCACGGGCGTCGATACCTATAAGGAAGAAGAGAATTGTTTTTCCTATCGCCGCGCGACTCATCGTGGTGAGCCTGATTACGGGCGGCAAATGTCCGCGATCGTTATAAACGACTAAGATATCCTCATTTTTTGAAATTTTTTGATTCTCCTTAAATTCAAAAATCTTTTCAGAGGGTTAGTTCAATTGCTGCGCTGCCGTTTTACGCAATTGCAGCAGAGAATCTGTTGGCGCGAGGGTTTTTCCTTCATCAGGCTTGTCGAATGTTCGTCATTCATCATGAGGGGAAACGATGCCTAGACCACGCCTGAGAGATTCATTTATGGAAGTAGCGCGCACAACGGTTGATTACGCCTATAAATCGCGCTGGTTGATGCATTCAAAGGCAATTGAATCGACCCCTAATGGTCATGGCTCGGCCGTTTTGGTTTTACCGGGATTTGGCGGCGCAGATTGGACGACAGCCGTTTGTCGTACAATGTTAAGTGAAAAAGGATATCGTCCTTATGAATGGGAGAATGGCATCAATCGTGGGCCAAACCACAATACCGTTCGTCATCTGAAGCAGCGTCTAGACAAGATCAATCAAGCCCATGGGGGAAAGGTCGATATCATCGGCCATAGCCTCGGCGGCATCTTTGCCCGTGAACTGGCAAGACAAAATCCTGACAAGGTTGCCCGCGTCATCACAATGGGTAGTCCCGTCGGTATAGGGTTTTACCCAAAATCCGGCATTTTAGGCGTGGAGATGCTTTTTCAAATGTTAAATCCACATGCCCCGTTAAATGGCGAGCCAGCACTGGCCAAAAATTTGATCGTGCCGCCCAAGGGCGTTGCCACTACGTCCATATACACCCGCAATGATGGGATTGTTCATTGGAAGAGTTGTCTGAATCCAATAACGGATAAGTCGGAAAATATTGAAGTTGGCACAGCGTGGCGGCCTGTTGCGCATTGCGGCCTTATAGCGAATGAAGCTGCGCTCGCCGTGATGTTCGACCG
>CAYYPX010000172.1:0-2757 GCA_964473655.1 uncultured Micavibrio sp. | reverse complement strand
GGACACCAGAGCTTCGGTCGGGTTAATGACCAGATAACCACCGGATTTCAAATTGACGGTCGGCTCGCCCATTTCGGCGATTTGATTTTCAACGCCGAATTTGTGGAACATCGGCACACGGTCATTTTTATATTCCTGAACCTTTTTTGCGTGGGAAGGCATCAGCATCTTCATGAATTCGCGGGCGTTCTTGAAACCTTCGTCACCGGAAACATAAACGTCTTCGATGTCGCGGGAATAAAGGTCGCGGATCGCGCGTTTGATCAGATTGCCTTCTTCATAGATGAGCGCCGGAGCGGTCGATTTCAACGTGTGCTCGCGGATCGTGTTCCAAAGACGTGTTAAGTAATCAAGGTCGCGTTTAATCTCAACTTTCGTGCGCGTCACACCGGCGGTGCGCAAGATAACCGACATACCTTCGGGTACTTGTAGATCGTCCAGCGTTTCCTTCATGCGCTTGCGGTCTTTGAAAGACGCGATCTTGCGGGATACGCCGCCGCCACGAGGCGAGTTCGGCATCAGAACGCAGTAACGACCCGGCATTGATAAATATGTTGTGACCGCCGCGCCCTTGTTGCCGCGCTCTTCTTTGCTGACTTGGATCAACATGATCTGGCCGCGCTTGATGACTTCTTGAATTTTGTAATTGCGTTTCAGATTGAAACGGAACGGACGATCTCCATCCACACCATCGCCGCCGATGCTTTCAACGGAATGATCATCGCGGTCATGACGGCCACGGCCTCCTCCACCATGACGTCCGCGTCCACCACCATTGCGACCACGACGGCCACGATTGCGATCACGGCGACCACGATTTGGTTGGTCACCACCTTCGCGGGCGGCTTGTTCATCAGGCTGCTCGCCGGATCCTACATTGGCTTGCTCACCCTCGGAAGACTCCAACGCTTCATCGCCTTCTTCGGTATCGTCGTCGTTATCTTCTTCATAATCTTCATCGTCGGAAGATTCCGCTTCAACATCCTGTTCGTCTTCTTCGACAACAGGACCACGCAAGACATCGACCGGCGCATCCATCGCCATAGGTGGATTGTATTCTTCTTTCTCGTCTTCTTCCGAAGAGGCATCTTCAACTTCTTCTTCGGACTCGTCTTCGATCAAAGGCTGGTCTTCGCCGCCCACTTCAACGATGGCTTCGATTTCCTCTTCTTCATCCTCTTCAGGAGTTTCAGAAGCACCTTCTTCGGCAGCAGCCGCGCGTTGTTCGATCGCGGCTTCGGCCTGCTCTTGCTCATTGTCGTGCTCTTCAAGTTCGGCCTGCTGCGCGGCAATCAATGCCTCGCGGTCGGCGACTGGAATGCGGAAATAATCGGGGTGAATTTCTGAGAATGGCAAAAAGCCGTGGCGGTTGCCGCCGAAATTAACGAAAGCCGCCTGAAGCGAAGGCTCTACTCTGGTCACTTTGGCCAGAAAGACGGATCCTTTGAGTTGTTTTCTGACCTTGCTCTCGTAATCATATTCAACGAGACGTTGGCCATCGACGACGGCGACCCTTGTTTCTTCGGAATGGGTCGCGTCGATAAGCATAGTTTTAGGCATGGAATATCCTCCAAGCGCTGCAGCCGGACTCCCCTCTAGCGACAATGGAAGGATGAGGGCGCAAGGCGCCAAAAATTTTCAATGGAAGATAGACCTGATCCCGGCTTTTAAAGCCGAAGGGCTGTCACTGGTAACGGTAAGCCAACCTAACTCGTCTGGTCGGCCCCTTCATCAGCGTCGAAATCACACCGGCAATGCCAGGCGGGAGGACCTATCTTTTTCCGTTACAGCCAGCGAAACCTTTGTAAATCAAATCCTTAGTAACAACTGCTTGGCCGCGACGGGTCGCTAGAGAAGACAATACACAGATAGGTTCCCGCTTACAACGTTAATTTTGCCAATCATATAGCCTAAGGGATTGCAAAGCCCCACTATCACTGTATCCTGAACGCACTCAAGGTTTACGGAATCAATTGTGACGCGTTTTTTACCCCTTCTTTTGACAGCCCTGCTCTTTTCACTCGTTCTGGTCAACTCGGCCATGGCGCAGCAGTCATTAAGCGTAAATTCGCTCCGTATCGGAACTTATCCTGACAAGACCCGTGTCGTGATTGAGGTTTCCCGAAAATCCGATTTCCGTGCCTTCATGCTTCAAAACCCGCCGCGCATCGCCATCGACCTTCCAGCCTTTGATTGGCGCGCCGGACAGCCCTCTCGCCCTATCGGAAGCTTGGTAAGTGCCATCCGTAATGGACCATTACAGGCAGGGATTTCAAGGATTGTCATCGATCTTCAAAAACAAGCAACGCTCAAAAGTGCTTTTATTCTGCCGGCCGGACCGGGAATTTCGGATCGTGTCGTAATTGACTTTGCGGCGGTCAACGGGAAATACAATCCAGCGAGCGAACGCATGTTCGGATCACTTGGCAACACCAATCCAAACGTTGCCGCTGGCACCGGTGCGCCTCCCGTACAAAATACCTCCGGCCAGTTGCAATTGCCAAAAAATTTCGAAGAAAACAAACAGCAACCGGTGATCACGAAACCTCCGATGCAATTATCCGAACCTTCGACCCCAGTGCGCCCATCCGGCAAAGGTCCAAAACCTTTGATCGTAATCGATGCCGGACATGGTGGCGATGATCCCGGTGCCATCGGTGCGAACGGCACCAAGGAAAAAACAGTGACCCTCGCCGCTGCCCAAGCCCTGAAGGAAGCATTGGAAGATACCGGCCGATACCGCGTTCACCTCACCCG
>CAYYPX010000171.1:669-2780 GCA_964473655.1 uncultured Micavibrio sp. | reverse complement strand
AGGGGCCAATGGCGACCGCGCTCGATTATATCGCGCTGGAGCCGATCAACATGAACAAGGAGCGGATCGGCATCGATCCGAAAAAGGTCAAGGGCACGCTGGATGCCGATCTGGATATCTCTCTTCCAACTCTGAAAGACGTTCCAAAAGAACAAGTCAAAGTCGGCATCAAGGGCACGATGAGCGATATCGACGTTCCTGATCTGGTCAAAGGATTGCCGTTGACGGGCGGGCCGCTTTCGCTGGAGACGGAAGAGGGCGGTTTCCGTGTGAAGGGCAATGCCAAACTGTCGGGGCGCGACACAACGGTTGAATGGCACCAGTTTTACGAGAGCAAGGGCAATCCTTATTCCATGCAGATCAAAGCCAAAGCGGGCGCAGACCATGAGCTTCGTAACCATTTCGGCGTGATGCTGGATGACTATTTGAGCGGCACGATGCCGATCGATGTGATCTATACCTCCAAGGGCGATGGAACATCCACCGTCGAGGTGAAGGGCGATTTAACGCCGATGCGCGTGTACATTTCGCCGTTCAAGTATGAAAAGCCGGTTGGCACGGCGGGTGATGTCTCGCTCAAAGCTTCACTGACCAACAACAAGCTGCACACGATTTCGGATTTGAATGTCACGGCGAAAGATTTGTCGGTGAAAGGTGCGACGCTGGGCTTTGCCACGCAAAACGGCAAGGATTCCGATCTTGCCAAAATCACTTTGCCATCGGCCACCATCGGCAAAACCACGATGAAGGTGGATGCCAGCGCAGGCGGTGACAACATCATGAAGATCAATGCCAGCGGCGCAGTATTCGATCTAGAGCCTTTCTTGCGCGACGATCCGAAAGGCACGACAACACCGCAAGACGTGAGCCAGCCAAAACCGAAAAAGCAGCCGATGCAGATTTCGTTGACCGCCGACACGATGCTGGCCAAAAACGATCAGAGCGTGAAAAACGCCAAAGCCTATATCGAGATGAACGATGTGGGCGATATGACACGCATCGAATTCGATGGTCTGGTAGGCAAAAGCACTATGTCCGCACGCTTTATGCCGGATGCTACCGGCAAGCGTGCTTTCCGTCTCGCCACCGATGATGCGGGCGCGGCATTGCATACATTTGGTATGTATAGCAACGTACACGGTGGAATATTGCGTATCTATGGAGAGCCGAAAGATGGGCAGCGTGGCGACCTTGCCGGTTCCATGCGGATGGAGAATTTCCGTGTGATCAAGGCTCCTGCGCTCGCGAGCTTGCTCAGCCTGATGAGCTTGACCGGCGTATCGCAGCTTTTGAACAATCAGGGACTTGTGTTTGAAAAACTGGAATCCGGTTTCGAATGGCGTTTCCGTGACACTGGCAATCTGCTGATCATCAAAGACGGCAAGACATCCGGATCATCCATCGGTCTGACTTTCTCCGGCGTGATCGATCGCGGCAAGAAGACGACGGATATCGCAGGCACTATCATCCCGATGACGGAGATCAATTCGTTCCTGTCCAAAATTCCGCTGGTGGGTGAAATCCTCGGCGGTGCGACGGGCTTGATCGCGGCGACATATTCGATGAAAGGCCCGACGAGCGATCCGAAAGTTACTGTGAATCCTTTGTCCGTGCTCGCGCCGGGTATTATCCGCCGCATTTTGTTCGAAGGTGGATATGAGAACAAAATTCCGGATGAGGATGAAAAGGCACCGGCCAAAAAAGCAACGCCGCCCAAGCAACCAAGCCGCACAGTCGCGCCGAACACGGCGAAACCTGCACCCAATGCGTCCGCCAAGCCGGCAAATAAGATCAATTCCAGTAAGGCTGTGAATTAAGCCGCTTTCACCAACGCGTGGCGTTTTTTACCAGCCGACAATTTGATGTGGCCTTCGGATGTAAGATCATTCGCGGAAACCGTTGCCGCAATATCCGTGACCGAAACATCGTTGCATTTCACACCGCCGCCTTCGATCAAACGACGCGCTTCGGATTTCGATGTTGCCATTTTCGCTTCGACCAGAAGATCGATGACAGACACAGCAGATTTCAACGAGATATTGAAGGTTGGCAAATCACCGCCTACGCCACCTTGTTCGAAGACCTTTTTCGCAGTTTCGGCGGCAGCCAGT
>CAYYPX010000171.1:0-659 GCA_964473655.1 uncultured Micavibrio sp. | reverse complement strand
TGCTTCGGCTTCGCCATGGCAAAGTTTTGTGGCTTCATGGGCGAGGATTTTCTTGGCCTCATTAATCTCAGAGCCTTGCAGCGCGGAGAGGCGTTTGACCTCATCCATCGGCAACATCGTAAAGCGTGCAAGAAGATTGCCAACATCGGCATCATCGGCGTTTCTATACCATTGCCAGTAATCATATGCCGAGAGCATATTTTTATTGAGCCAGACGGCACCGCCGACGGTCTTGCCCATTTTTTCGCCTGCGGAATTGAGCAGAAGAGGAGCGGTGAGCGCGAACAATTGCACCTTGTCGGATTTGTGCGCGAGATCGACACCATTGATGATGTTACCCCATTGGTCTGATCCACCCATTTGTAAAATCGTGCCGTGTTCGCGGTAAATCGCAAGGAAGTCGTAACCCTGCATGACCATATAATTGAATTCAAGTAGCGTGAGAGGGCTTTCGCGTTCAAGGCGCGTTTTTACACTATCGAAGGCGATCATGCGGTTGATCGTGAAGTAACGACCGTAATCACGCAGGAAGTCGAGATACTGAAGTTTTGAGAGCCAGTCATCATTATTGACCATCATCGCATCGGTCTTACTGGAACCGTATTTCATGTTGATCGGCTCCAGCGCGATATAATCGAGCGCGGTCGCCATTGGCCCCT
>CAYYPX010000170.1:0-2787 GCA_964473655.1 uncultured Micavibrio sp. | reverse complement strand
ATAACCGTTCCACCTGCCATCAACGTGGCATAAACACCTGCGACATTTTCAAGCAAAACCCCCAGCGGTAAAGCACAGATGTGCAGTCCTGCCATATCTTCGCCCAGCACATCAATAATGCTGTGCGCCACATTTTTCATGGCTTGTGCCGACAAACAAACGCCCTTCGGCGTTCCGGTGGTGCCCGATGTATAAGTGATCTTTGCCGTTCCCTGAGGCAGTGAAACAGGAAGATTGGGAAGCGGGATCAATCCGTCCGATGTAATGATGGCATCGCAACCGGATGATCTAAGGGCATGGTCGCGTTGATCCTTGGTAAAGAAAGGCGGCAACGGAACCAGTGTTACATCGGCGGCAAGAGCCGCAAGGTCCCATAATACCCATTCGATTTCGTTGTTCATGGCAAGCGCAACGCAACGATACTGCCTTATGCGTTCGGCGCGGCTCTGCACGAGGTTAGGAAGATCACCATAACGAATACGATAACCATCTTCCATGAGGGATAACTTGTCAGGTGCGTGCTGGCTTATAATGCTAAATAAAAGGCTCACGATGGCTCCTTGTAATGCAGACGAGAAAACAGCTTTGGCGTATAAACCGCGCCCAATGCCTTTTGCAGACGTTCGTAGCCGGGTCTGACTTGTCCCACCATCACATATGGGTCTGTCTCGTAATAACTGCCCCAATCTTCTCCCGTTTTTAAAAGGAGGGAGGGGTTGGCTTTTGCTAGTCGTGTCGGTCTTAAGCCCAAAGTGCGCAATCTGTCTTCGATATATTGCGTGCCCGTAACCACAGCATGGCTTTGTTTTTTTTCATGAAGGTAAGCGGACAAAGCCGCGAATAGAAAAAGCGATGCGCCGCCACCAGCCGAGGCAAGATTCCCGATTTCCGTGATGGAGGGTCGCGGCGTATCAAGAATCTCGTCTATCGGGTGTGTTAGGTATTGTTCTAGGAATAATAGTTCGTCAGATGCATTGCGAAAACCAAGAGCGGCAAGAATTTTACCTCGATCGTCCTGCACACTCATAAGCGTAGGATAGTGAACGCCAATCTTCGCGCCATAGGTCTGCGCGTAAATATCAATGATAAAATTCTCGACCGCCTCTCGCTCTTTTGCGAAGGCGGGCAAAATCGAAACGACAGTGGGCCGCGAATTTATGCGCTTAAGAAGTAGATCATTCCGCAGGGATAAAGTGCCCGTTGTTCGTCCGTTTTCGTGATAATCGAGATGGAGCATGGAAACTACCTGTTGTTCAAGACAGTTTCATGTTGCCCCCGCAACCTGAAGGGAAGCTGAAGACGAAAAAAATAAACCGCTATTTATTAACGGACTGAAATGATAGGGTTTTAGTATGAAATCGCGCATGGTTTATAATCACAGTGAAAAACATTTTACCGAACGGACGGGTTGGCTTCGGGCCGCAGTCTTAGGGGCGAATGACGGTATTATATCTATTTCCAGTCTAATGGTCGGTGTAGCTTCAGCATCCGATCAAAACGCAACATTACTAGCGGGCATCGCTGGACTTATTGCAGGCGCGATGTCCATGGCGGCTGGTGAATATGTATCGGTTAGTTCACAATCCGATCTTGAACAAGCAGACCTTGCACGGGAAAAAAATGAATTAAAAGAAACACCAGAAGAGGAATTAAAGGAGTTAATCGATATTTATGTAGGACGCGGTGTTGAACCCGCCGTCGCACGCGAAGTCTGCATACAAATGATGAAAAAAGATGCGCTTGGCGTTCATGCCCGTGAGGAGTTGGGCATTACAGATATGACAGCTGCCAAACCCCTACAGGCAGCGATAGCATCAGCCGTATCATTTGCGCTCGGCGGCGCTGTGCCGCTGCTCTCCATTTTTATTATTCCGGCATCAGATTTTGTTATCGCCACTTCGATTTTTTGCATTGTGTTGTTGGGAATTTTAGGCGCGGTTGCAGCAAAAGCAGGCGGTGCGCATCCGTTAAAACCTGCCCTGCGCGTTATGTTCTGGGGTGCAATAGGAATGGGGCTTAGTAGCTGGATTGGCGGTCTTCTTCATGCCAATATACTTTAGATCCAAGATTCAATGATAATTTATTTTAATGCACAAATTCCCTGCCATTACTTAACAAAGATCCCCATATTTTTTCCACGGTAACTCTGTGAAAATAATTCGCTGTAGCTTCCTACATCTTCAGGATTTTTGTAGCGTACGATAGCCATCCCATGCGGATTTTTCTCAAACCATTCTGGAAGTTCATCGGGTTCAAGATCCGCCACATGATGCTCAACCTTTGCCAGAAAACCGACTTCGCCGTGATAGTTGCGGACAAATGCCCATTCACGGTTTGGATGTTCGCGCATATATTGCGCAACAGGTTGTAAATCATAATCTTTGAAAACAGTAATTGATGCGATCGCTTGTCCAAAAATCATCGCAAGCAAAAGCATGACAACCGTAATCTGTATTTTCTTCAGATCAACCTTTGAAAGGGCCATAGAGATAAAAAGGATACATCCGGGCAAAAGCGGCAGAAGATAATGTGGCTGCTTACCACTGATCAAAGAAAAAGCTACGAATGTGGGAGCAACCCAGCAGGTCAGAAATTTTAATTCTTGCGGCCATTTATTATTTTGTAATTTTCTTAGAAACGACCAGAACGAAGGAAAAAATATCCAAGGAGCAAACATGATGAGCAGTAGCGGAAGATAAAAATAAATCGGTCTGACATGCGCATCGCCAAAATTTCCGGTCACGCGCCCGGCGGTTTGTTCCCACAACAACCAGAACGCAAAATTAT
>CAYYPX010000169.1:0-2788 GCA_964473655.1 uncultured Micavibrio sp. | reverse complement strand
CCTCATACATTCCGGTCGCTTCGAAGACGGCGATGTTAGAGGGGTGGTCGGTTAAAGTGATTGTACGCATCGTCGTCATTGCATAAATTTTATAAGGGTTGGGGTAACATTGTCGGCCCTGTGCATATCGTGTCCCTTCTTTCAGAGGAAATTTCACGAGCGTAAACTTCTTGTCGATGCTCGTCATCGCGTGCGTTGCGTACATAAGGAGACCAGAAAAATACTCCTGTTTGGCGTACTTTGAAGTGTCCTCGTACTAGGGCTGCGGCCATTTCACGTGCTGCTTCGATGTCTGATTTTTCTCCGTTACGAACAGCTCTTGCTACGTCAAAAGTGATCGTATTCATGAGAGGTATTTCTTCTTTTCCGCTCCGCAATCTTGCTTTGTTTAAACGGGTTAAGTCATCGGTTGGTGGGTTGGTTTTTAAAACTCTGGATCGGCTGTTCAACAAGAGGAGAATAATCAATCCGCTACCGCAAATATAATCGCCCTGTTTTTCTATTGCCGATTGCCCTAGAAGGCTTCCAACCTTTTTATTGGTATCGCTATGTTTATAGCCTTCTGGTGTGACAATCATAGAGCACGTCTCTTTGTGGTAGATAGGCATATGATTCATAGTAGATGTGGATGTTACATGATGTATTAAAAGTCCATCTTTATGCTTTTCTACAAGCCATCCTGCTTTAAGGTGATCGTCTGGTAGGGGAAATTCTATCCATGTTGGGTCATGGGGAGGTTCTGCAAATTTTAGTGCTTTAATCAAGGTTTCACGCGGCGTATTTGACATTTTAACTATGGCATCGGCAACGCTCTGATCTATGGAGTAGCGTAAAGCCTTTTTTATTATAGGGGCGATCAAAGGTATGTCTTGGATCATGCCTGCAGTATCGATGGTGTATTGACGCACCTTACTAGCGCCTATTTTTTCTTGAGTGGCGTTGAAAAAAGATTCTGCGAATTTATAACGTGTTTGCGTTGGTTTCACAGAAAGATTGTGTGCGGTATCTATAATGGCTTGGGCTAAACTTGGCATAGCATACTCCTTAATTTAATTACGCGGGCACCGCGTAAAGATCATAATCATCCGCGTCTTCGACAAGCACGGGGACGATGTCGCCTTTGTTCAGGTGGCCGGCGCCGCGCAAGAAGACTTTGCCGTCGATTTCGGGGGCGTCGCCTTCGGACCTTGCATCCGCGCCATCATTTTCGACATCATCGATAATGACGTTGATGGTTTTGCCGATTTTCTTTTCGAGCTTTGCCGCGCTGATCTTTTGTTGAACGGCCATGAAACGCTCAAAACGTTCCTGTTTCACGTCTTCGGGTACTTGCAGTTCAATGTCGTTCGCCACCGCGCCTTTGACAGGCTCATACTTGAACGCGCCAACGCGATCGAGTTGAACTTCTTGGAGCCAATCCAGCATGAATTTGAAATGATCTTCTGTTTCGCCCGGATGACCGACGATGAAGGATGAACGGATAGTCAGATCAGGACACATATCGCGCCATGAATGAATGCGCGCAGCGGTTTTTTCTTGATGCGCGGGACGTTTCATCATCTTCAACACTTCGGGGTGCGCGTGTTGGAATGGAATGTCGATATAAGGCAAAATCTTGCGGTCATTCATAAGCGGAATAACCTTGTCGACGTGCGGATAAGGGTAGACGTAGTGCATACGCACCCAGATTCCGAGTTCGCCCAATGCTTCGGCGAGGTCTTGGAATTTCGTTGCCCAGCGTTTTCCCTTCCAGCCGAATTCCTGATATTTCAGATCGACGCCATAGGCCGATGTGTCCTGAGAGATCACCAGCAGTTCTTTCACGCCGGCCTTTGCCAAGTTTTCCGCTTCTGCGATCACATGGTGAATCGGACGGGAGACGAGATCGCCTCTTAAGCTTGGGATAATACAAAAGGTGCAGCGGTTGTTGCAGCCTTCGGAAATTTTCAAATACGCGTAATGGCGCGGTGTTAGTTTCAATCCTTCCGGTGGGACCAGATCGGTGAACGGATCGTGTTGCGGCGGAACGGCATCGTGCACGGCCTCTACCACTTGTTCGTATTGGTGTGCGCCCGTCACCGCGAGAACATTCGGAAAGCGGTTCGTGATTTCTTCGGGGTTCTTGCCCATACAGCCCGTGACGATGACGCGGCCATTTTCCTTCATCGCCGTGCCGATCGCGTTCAGGCTTTCTTCCTTCGCGGAATCCAAAAAGCCGCACGTGTTCACGATCACCACATCGGCATCGTTGTATTGACCCGACATTTCGTAACCTTCGCTGCGCAGCTTGGTCAGGATCCTCTCGGAATCCACCAATGCCTTGGGGCAACCAAGGGAGATCATGCCGACTTTGGGGGCGGGTTTGTTCATGGCCGAGGATATACAGGAATTCGGGGGTTTTAGGCGAGGAAATTCGACCATCCGCGCCGGTGCGAAAGCCCGATTTGTAGAGCCGGATGGCCAGATTAACACGGCGTAGAAGGTATTCCTGCGCCCGCATGGCTTGGCGCAGCCGTATCATGGGGGCCGAGAAATAGCCGTGTTTATTGGCGTTTTGGGATGCGGCCTTTTTGCCCTCTGTCGTACGCGGGCCGGTGGAATGGCGCCATGGCATTTGAGATTTGGCGCGTTCCGAGGCGGCTTTTTTCTGGGCTTCCGTCCAGTTTCGTTGACCACGTTTGCGGGGGTGATCTATCAGTTCGTTCCGCGAATAAAAAGAAAAAACCGGCGCTAGGATGGGCGTAATTCCAGTGTTTTCAATGGCTTGGCTTTTTGGTTGGGCGGCGGT
>CAYYPX010000168.1:0-2809 GCA_964473655.1 uncultured Micavibrio sp. | reverse complement strand
ACCGGCACTCAGCAAGTCTCGCAGAATATCGTGAGCGTGCAAGAAAATGCCTATGAAACCGGCGAAGCATCCAAAACGGTTTTGCAGGCGGCCGAAGAACTGGCGCATTTGTCGAGCGACTTGCGTGATCAAGTGGGGCGCTTCCTGAGCGAAATCCGCGGCGGCGGGAAATCCGATGACACCGCAGCGCTTAAAATCGCAGCCGAATAAATAGGATCAATGAGCGTGTACGATGGGCTCCAACTCGTTTTCTTCAATACGAGACGCACTCTCACGCGGGCTTGAACCATCGCGGGCGATGTTGCCACGCAAAGATTCCAGATCAAGGAAGTAGTCAGCTTGGCGGCGCAACTCATCGGCAACCATCGGCGGGTTGGATTGAATGGTGCTGACCACTGTCACGCGAACGCCTTTGCGTTGAACGGCTTCGAGCAATCTTCTGAAATCGCCATCGCCGGAAAACAAAATGATGTGGTCGACATTATCCGCCATTTCCATGACATCAATCGCAAGTTCGATATCCATGTTGCCTTTGATTTTACGGCGGCCTTGGCTATCGACGAATTCTTTCGTCGGTTTTGTGACCATGGTATAGCCGTTATAATCCAGCCAATCGACGAGTGGGCGGATAGGGGAGTAATCTGCGTCTTCAATCAACGCGGTGTAATAAAATGCACGCACCAATCTTCCGCATGAGCCACCCCACGCCAGAAGTTTGCGGTAGTCGATATCGAAATCTAAGCTGCGTGCCGCCGCGTAGAGGTTCGATCCATCAATAAACATAGCTACCTTGTCTTCGGGATAAAAGGGCAGCACACCGTTGTCTTTGCTTTTTTTCATGATTTTTCCGCTTGGCCCATTGGTTTTGTTCAAAAATAAATATTAGGTATTGCTTATATTATTAAAATTTAGGGTTGTCTATGGTTCTCCAACGGCCCGGTCCGGCATTGGTTCCGATCCCTATAAAATAGTTGCAAGGGTGCGGAAAACTGCCTATATCTTCCCCTTCATATAAGCTTTTCAGAAGGAATTTCCATGGCCCGCGTGACCGTTGAAGACTGCGTCGAGAAACTGCCAAACCGCTTCGAACTCGTAATGGTGGCCGCCCAGCGCGCCCGCAAAATCGGCTCGGGTGCCGCTTTGACCCTCCCACGCGACAATGACAAAAACCCTGTCGTGGCTTTGCGCGAAATCGCGGAAGAAACGGTGAGCATCGATGAACTCAAAGAAGAGATCATTCGCGGCAAACAACGTATTATCGGCCAAGATGACGACGGCGAAGATGTCGTTGATTCCATGGAAGGCGAAGAAGAGTGGAAAGCCATGGCTCGCGGTGCTGGCCCTATCAACATGGATTCCGATGACGAAGATGAAGAAGATGCTGAACCCGGCCTAGAAGACATGGCTGGCGGCGAAGCAGACGAAGCAGCAGAGTAATCGCTTCGATACGATCCGAAATTCAAAAGGCCGGTGTAAACCGGCCTTTTTCTTGTCCGGCCGCCAACGCGCACTATCTTGTTAAATGATTGTTTAACCTTCCAATATTATTGTCGGACGGCGGTCGGAATACACGAAACCCGTGCTTTTGGGCCGCAATCATGATAAATTTCAACCTTGAATCAATCCGTTAGGGAATTTTCGCAAAAACCGATGGACGTTGCACCGGACCTAGTCAAGCAGGTGAAAGCCTATAATCCCGAATTCGACGGCGCAGCCATCGAAAACGCGGCTGTGTTTGCGAAAAATATGCATGAGGGCCAGACCCGCGCATCCGGCGAGCCTTATTATACCCATCCACTCGAAGTCGCCGGTATTCTGGCCGACATGAAGATGGATCCCGCGACCATCATCACGGCGATCTTGCATGACACGCTGGAAGACACACCTGCCACATACAAGGAATTATCGACCAAGTTCGGCAAGGAAGTGGCCGACCTCGTCAATGGTGTTTCCAAACTGACCAAGATCGAAAGCCAGACGGTCGAAGGCAAGCAGGCGGAGAATTTCAGAAAACTCGTGCTCGCGATGTCGGAAGATATTCGCGTACTGCTCGTGAAGCTCGCCGATCGCTTGCACAATATGAGAACGCTTGGTGCATTCAACCGCCCCGACAAACAACGCCGTATAGCACGCGAGACTCTTGATATCTATGCGCCGCTTGCCGAGCGGATCGGTATGCACAAGGTGAAAGAAGAGCTGGAGGATTTATCCTTCGCGTTCTTAAGCCCCGAAGCCCGCGAAAGTATTTCCGCCCGCCAGAACTTCCTTCGCAAAGAAGGAAACGATGTCGTCAAAAAAATCATCGATACGCTCAATGCGTTGATGAAAGAAGCCGACATCAAGGCCGAAGTGACGGGCCGCGAAAAAACGCGTTATTCCATTTGGAAGAAAATGCAGCGCAAAAATGTTGCCTTTGAACAGCTTTCCGACATCATGGCGTTTCGCGTGGTCACGGATTCCATCGAGCAGTGTTATCACGTGCTCGGGATCGTCCATTCCAGTTTCCCTGTTGTTCCCGGAAGATTTAAAGATTTTATTTCAACGCCGAAACCAAACGGCTATCGCTCCATTCACACGACCGTCATCGGTCCAGAAAATCAGCGCATTGAAATCCAGATCAGAACGTCTGAAATGCATTACGAGGCCGATATGGGCGTTGCCGCGCATTGGTCCTATAAGCAAAACAGCGCGGATTTAAAGGATATGAAGAAGTTCCGCTGGCTGCGCGAGCTTCTCGAGATCATGGATCAGGAATCGAAGCCTGAAGATTTTCTTGAAAACACCAAACTCGAATTATTCGCAGACCAAG
>CAYYPX010000167.1:0-2819 GCA_964473655.1 uncultured Micavibrio sp. | reverse complement strand
GTTTTCAAAAACGGTACGCGAAATAAAGCTGGCGGGCGCATCGTAACTTGGTGCGTATGCTTTGAAATCATCAAAGAAAATGGCTTCCGGATCTTTGTTGGCCGCCGCTTTTTGAAAGACGATGCCAAGGCCTGTATCCTTATATTGTCCGGTCGCAAGATTGGTTGCGTAATCCAACTCCTTGAAAACCGTGTAGACGAGGTTGCCTTGCAGATCGAACAAGAAGACATCGTAATATTCTTTTGTTTGAAGGAATTTACGGATCCATGGGTGATACTTGGCGTGTGCCACTGAATAGGCAGAACCATCGAGTGCGGCATCGAGTTTTAATTTCTCGCCGTTCGGATTTGGATTATCCGTGATGTAAAGCTTTTGCAATTGTTGTGTGGGTTCGGCTCCAAGCGATCTGAAACCAATAGAAAAATCCTTGATAGCCTCTTTGATCTCGCCGCTTTCGGCCATCACGGCCAAATCGTCATTGATCGTGGAAAGGTAGCGACCGATTTCCACTTTTTTGGTCTCCGCAAGCGATACGATAAATTCCTGTGCGGTTGTAACGCTCGCTTTTTTTGTGAGCAGGTCTTGAAGGGCCGTTACGCAGAAAACGTTGATCGCGGTCAGGACGATCATGATGAAGGGAAGTTTTTTGGCGATTTTCTGCTTTTTGAATACGGACAACATGAGGATTCTTCCTGACCAGAGCTATTTGTTAACGGTTATTAGGGAAGGTTAAAGTTAATTGGTTAAAATTGTCCTAAATCTTAACTTTTCGCAAGTGCGTATTACCGGCAGACATACAAAAAAACCGGCCCAATGCGGCCGGTTTTTTACGAAATATTTGAAAGACTTAGTTCTTGCGTGGAAGGCGCATTTCTTCGCGGAAGCTCTTGGCCTTTGCTGGCTTTGCGGCCTCGGCTTGGTCGCCGGCGGCAGGGGCCATCTTGGCGGCTTCTTCGGCTGTTTTCGGAGCGACGGCATTCGCCGTTTGCTCGGTTTTGGCCTTGTTAGAGCGCTGCTGGTAGAATTTACCGCCCTTGGTCAGGCCTTCGGCGGCCATTGCAGGTGATACGATCAGGGCAGCCAGAGCAAGCGTAACCAGTTGTTTTTGAATGAATTTCATATATTTATCCTTTCATGGAAGTAAGAAGACAGGGAGTTTATAACGCAACCCCCCATCCCTTTGCAATAATTATGGCAACGACTTGGAAATCGAAACGATAACGCGTTCTTCGCAACCATCGGCACAATCTCTTGTTTCTTTCAAATCCGTATCGATATAACGCACGCCAACATCGAAACCGTAGATATTGGATGTCAAGCCGATACCCCAATCCATGTAATCCTCGAGGCCGAACTTGGCATTGTCGTCGATCCATTGATGGCCGACGCTTCCATTCAAGCTCGTTTCAAAGGGCATAAATGTGAGCGGCACATCGACATTGGCCGCAACGTATGTGGCTTCACCGGTATCTGCGAAGTTTTCCGGCGAATAGTTGACGGAGGTCGATAGTGCCAGAACATCGAAATCATAACCGATGGCCAGCGCACCCTCGTAGTAATCGTAATCCAGCGAAGAATCCGCGCCAGGATAGGCATAGTAAATCGCGCCGATATCATAAGTGAAGCCGCCGACTTCGCCGGTGTAGCCCACATACAAATCTGTTTCAATATGTGCTTCGTCACCGTCATTGAAATCAACATTCGATCCCCAAACGCCGGCATAGAAACCGCTATCGTGGCTCCAATCGATTGAGCCTTGAACCGCAGGGCCTTCGTTGCTTTGGGCGATACCGCGGAAAGAATATTCCGATGCAAAGCCGATGGTTGTAGAGAATTCGCCCGGCAGACCGCCATCTTCAGCCATGGCTGGAACAGAAAGACTCAGTGTTGCTACGCTTAAGAGAAGAAGTTTTTTCATGGAAGTGCCTTTGCGGTGAAAATCTATCGCAAAGCTACTCTTCCGCCCGCATGGGCGAAAGAGTCTGAATATGGTTTGAAAAAATTATCAACAGGCGGGTTTTGTCTTTTGCCGCTTGGTGATCAATTTATTGAGCGCATGTACATACGCGCGTGCGGAGGCCACCAACGTATCTGCATCCGCGCCCTGCCCGTTCACCGTCTTGCCATCCTCTTCCAAACGCACGGTGACTTCTGCTTGCGCATCGGTGCCGCCGGTGACTGCATGAACTTGATAAAGCTGCAGCACGGCATCATCGTGCGGAACGATGGCACGGATCGCTTTGAAGATCGCATCGACAGGGCCATTCCCATCCACTTTTGCCGCTTTGGTTTCACCACCGACGGTGAGTTCAAGCTCCGCCGTTTGCGGGCCTTTGGAACCAGCGACCACTTGCAACGATTGGAAACGGATATCGTCACCTTCTGCACCGACCTCGTCTTCGATCAGCGCAATAATATCGTCATCGAACACTTGCTTCTTTTTGTCGGCCAGATCTTTGAAACGTTTGAACAGATCGTTCAGCGCATTGTCGCCAAGTTCATATCCCAATTCGGCTACGCGAGCTTTCAATGCATGGCGGCCGGAATGTTTACCGAGCACCAGCTCCGATCTTGTGAGGCCGATCGATTCCGGCGTCATGATTTCATATGTCGAGGCATTCTTCAAAACGCCGTCCTGATGGATTCCGCTTTCATGCGCGAAGGCATTCGCTCCAACGATGGCTTTGTTCGGTTGCACAGAGAACCCAATCGTTGCCGCGAGAGTGCGGGATGCTTTCGTGATCATCGTGCTATCAACATTGCAATCGAACGGCATTTTGTCGGCGCGGGTTTTTAGTGCCATGACGACTTCTTCCAGC
>CAYYPX010000166.1:0-2850 GCA_964473655.1 uncultured Micavibrio sp. | reverse complement strand
CATAGAGCGATATGATTGCGCGAACCCGCAAGAAGAAGCGCTTCTTATCGCACTCGCACTGCGCGGCGTTTTAGAAGACGAAGGAAAGACTGCAGCGCTCGTAACGCCGGATCGCAATCTCGCCCGCCGTGTGGCCATGGCGTGCCGCCGCTGGAATATCGAGATTGATGATTCCGCAGGCCAAAAATTATCCGAAACGAAAGTGGGCACATACTTAAGGCTTTGTATGGATGCGATCTGCGCCGAGATGAAACCGGTGGCCTTGCTCGATTTCTGCAAACACATCCTGTGTGTGCCGCCGAAAGCTTCCGACTGGCGCGGCGCGATCAAGGATTTAGACCGCTACGTACTGCGCGGTCCTGCTTTCGAGGGCGGCGTTGAATCATACGCCAAGAAATTTCCGGCACTCGAAAAAACGCGGACTTGATACCAAAGATTTTTCCAAGACGATTGATTTCATCGCCAAGGGCTTTAAACCGCTTTTGGACTTAGCCGTACAAAACAAGCCACTGCCTTTCGAGCAATGGTTGGATGCACATCTGGAAACATCCGAGTTTTTCTGTAGTCCGGAATTTTTATGCGTGGGACAAGACGGCGAAGCCGCCGCTCTGCTTTTCTCGAGCCTTCGTGAACAGGCGGGCCTGATCGAGCCCGTCACGGCTTCCGATTATTTTGCCATTCTTGTGCAAACAATGAAGGGCGTCGCCGTGCGTCCCGCTTACGGGCTGCATCCGCGCCTCATGATTTTGGGTCAGCTCGAAGCCCGCCTTGTCGAAACGGATGTGATGATATTGTCCGGCCTCAACGAAGGAACATGGCCACCCGATGCGGGGCTCGATCCATGGATGTCACGCCCCATGCGAAAAAGATTTGGCTTACCGCCATTGGAACGCTCCATAGGTTTGTCGGCGCATGATTTCGCGCAGGCCTTGTGTGCAAAACAAGTTTATCTGACACGATCCTTGCGCGTGGATGGAACGCCGACCGTTCCTTCGCGCTGGCTGCAACGTATGGATACGGTTTTGCAATCCTGTGGACTTGAGACAGGTGTGCTGCAAGATGGCGATCTTTTGAAACAGGCAAGAATGCTTAATGACGTAGAGGGAACATTCCCCGTCGAACGCCCTGCCCCCACGCCACCCGTCAGTGCGCGCCCACGGCAATTGCCGGTGACACAAATCGAAACTTGGATGAACGATCCATACGGAATTTATGCGCGGCATATTCTAAAGCTCAAACCGCTCGATCAGCTCGAACAACCGCTCGATGCGAAATTGCGGGGAACTCTGATCCATGCCGTGCTCGATCAATTCGTCAAAACATATCCGGACGATTTGCCCGAAAATACGGAAATGACTTTCATGACGATCGCGCGGGCCGAACTAGACGCGCTTGGAATCGAACCTGATATCCGAAGCTTCTGGGAACCGCGCCTATCCAAAATCGCAAACTTCCTGATCGATCATGAAACGACATGGCGGCAAGACATGAAAAACGCCGCACGCGAGATCGATGGAAAAATCACCATCGATGGGCCTGCTGGCCCCTTCACGCTCACGGCACGCGCGGACCGCATCGATTCAACGCGCGATGATAAAGGGGCCGCGATTATCGATTACAAATCCGGCGGCAGTTTTACAGGCAAAGGCATGATAGATGGGCGTTATCCGCAATTGCCGTTAGAGGCGATCATTCTGGAAGATGGCGGTTTTGAAAAAATAAAGCCGATGCAAACGATTGATCTATCTTACTGGATCATCAATGGCAGCGGTGATGGCGGTACGATCAAAGGAATAGCGGCGGCAGACAAACTCACTATCGCAAAAGACAATGCACGCGAAGGTCTATCGAACCTGATTGCGACATTCGATTTGGAAAGCACACCCTATTACAGCCTTCCACGCCCCGAACGTGCGCCGCGCTTCAATGATTACGAACATCTGGCGCGTGTGCTTGAATGGACGGCTCTGGATGAGCAGGAGGACGCCGCATGAGCGATTCATCCTCCCAACGCGCAGCTCAAAACGCATCCGCCGTTATCGCAGAAGCCACACAAAAACAACGCACTGCGTCCGACCCGATGGTGTCGTCATGGGTGAGTGCGTCTGCAGGATCGGGCAAAACAAAAGTTCTGACAGATAGAATTTTACGTCTTCTACTCCCCCGTGAAGATGGAAGACCGGCCACAAAACCGGAAAAAATTCTGGCACTTACTTTCACAAAAGCTGCCGCCAACGAAATGGCACTTCGTCTTTCCAAACGTCTTTCGCAATGGGCGGTGATGGATGATGAAAAATTAGTCGGCGATATTGCCGCACTTCTCGGCCGTGATCCTGTCCCTCAAGAAATTGAAGCCGCGCGGAAATTGTTCGCGCGCGTGGTGGATACGCCGGGCGGCCTTAACATCATGACAATCCACTCTTTTTGCCAATCCGTGCTAGGGCGTTTTCCGGTCGAGGCCGGATTACCGCCGAATTTCAAGCCGCTGGATGAACCGCAGGCCGAAGAATTGCTGGATGATGCGAAGAAATATGTCCTCTCGCTCGCCGCGCAAGATTCCCTATCGCCTATGGCGCAATCGCTCCATCACATCAGTACGCTGATCAACGAAGAACAATTTTCCGCCATCATCCGTACATTTGTCGGGGAAAGGCGCCAGATCAAAGAAGTCCTAAAACGTACATTCAGCATGGACGGGCTTTATACGAATCTATGCCGGACGCTCGGCGTACCTGCCGGTATCACTAAAGAATCCGCCATTCTTGGCTTCTGTACCGCCCCCAATGAAAAAGATCTGCGCGAAGCGTGCGTTCACCTATCCGAAGGCAAGACAAACGGCGATGCCGATCG
>CAYYPX010000165.1:669-2866 GCA_964473655.1 uncultured Micavibrio sp. | reverse complement strand
TGGCGGCAAACCAAGCCGTAAGGAAGATCAGAATAGAAAAGTTCACCCAGAGACCGAGTTTCTGGTCCAGTTCCCCGAAACCGAGGACGACAAGCAGTGGCTGAAATTATCAGACCTCAAAAAGCTTTATAATGATTACAGCTTTTATATCCGTCCGATCGCCAGAACGGATGAGCGCGCGGGTCCTGCCGAAATCGAAACCAGCAAGGAATGGTTCTGGTCTGCCTTGTGGGAAAATCGCCGTCTCTATAGCGAAGTGATCCTCGCCGCCGTGATGATCAATTTGTTCGCGATCATCTCCTCGCTTTTCGTGATGAATGTTTACGACCGCGTCATTCCGAATAACGCGTATGAAACATTGTGGGTATTATCGATTGGTATCCTTACCGTTTATCTGTTCGATTTCGTTTTGAAGAATATGCGCGCGCATTTCCTCGATCATGCAGGTAAAAAAGCAGACATCAAAATTTCTGCCAGATTGTTCCAACAGATGATGGGAATGACGATGGCATCGCGCCCAGCCAGCGCGGGCGTCATGGCATCGCATATGCGCGAGTTCGAAAGCCTTCGCGATTTCTTTACATCTGCGACCATGGCGTCGCTGATCGATCTGCCGTTCATTCTTCTATTCATCCTTCTTGTCGCTATCGTTGGTGGACCCATCGCCTTTATTCCTATGGTTGCGGTGCCGATTGTCATTGGTATCGGTATGTTCATGCAAAAGCCGCTCGAAAAAGTGACCAAGCAATCCATGATGGAAAGTGCGCTTAAAAATGCGCTTTTGTTCGAAACGATTTCCGGTCTTGAAACAATCAAAGTGCAAGCCGCCGAAGGCCATACGCAACGCACATGGGAAGAGTTGACGGAAAAAGCATCGCGCACTTCTGCCAAATCAAAACGCATCAATGCACTTGCCATCAATCTTGCAACATTGGTGCAACAAGTCGCTAGCGTTGCCGTTGTCGTGCTTGGTGTTTATCTGATCGCGAACGCAAAACTATCGATGGGCGCACTTGTTGCTTGTGTTATTTTGACAGGTCGCGCCATGGCGCCACTGTCGCAAGTGGCAGCATTGTTGACACGCTTGCACCAGTCCAAGGAAGGCTTGCGCCAATTGAACGAATTGATGTTGCGTCCGGTCGAACGCCCAGCTGGAAAGCATTTCATTTCCATGCCGTCCGTGCGCGGCAAAGTGGAATTCCAAGATGTGCTGTTTCATTATCCGGGCCAGACTGTTCCAGCACTCAATCATGTGAATTTCGTGATCGAACCGGGCGAGCATGTCGGCGTCATCGGCGCGGTAGGATCGGGCAAGACAACACTCGAGCGACTTTTGATCAATCTCTATCAACCTGAAAGCGGTTCCGTTCAATTGGATGGAACGGATGTTCGCCAGATTGATCCGGGTGATCTTCGCCGCAATGTGGGTGCCGTTCAACAAAGCCCGCAGCTTTTCTATGGATCTGTCCGCACCAACATTACGATGGGTCATGAGACCGCACCAGATCGCGCCGTTCTTCGAGCGGCGGAACTAGCCGGCGTTACAGAATTTTTGCGCGATTCGCAAGCGGGCCTTGATACGCAAGTTGGTGAGCGTGGTGAATCTCTATCGGGAGGTCAGCGTCAAGCCGTCGCGATTGCGCGCGCATTGCTCTATGATCCGCAGGTTCTTATTTTGGATGAGCCAACAGCTTCGATGGACCCTGCGTCCGAAAGCCGTTTGATGAAACGCTTAGAAGCAGTTACCAAAGACCGCACGACGATTTTGATCACGCACAAAGGCTCTATGCTTTCTCTGGTCGATAAAATCATTCTGATCGATCGCGGCCGCATTGTGGCCTATGGACCAAAAGACGAAATCATCAAGAGATTGCAGGCGCGCCAATTCGGCACCGCCGCAGAAGATACGGACGTTTAATCATGGCCGAAAAACAAAAACCCATCAAAACCGTTACAGGCACAGATCCCAATCTGGCAAAGGCTTTGGCGGCGCAAATGGCGCAGCACCGTATGCAAAATGGTGAGCCGACATTGGAAGATAATATGAACGACGCGCGTCAGGGCTGGATGAAAACCCAACTTTCCAAAGCCGCCGCCCATGCGGAGCGCGTTCTGGACACGGATGAAGAATTGCCGCTTTCGCAGCACGTCATCATGCTTTCCGTTATCATATTTTTTGCCATCTTCTTTTTGTGGG
>CAYYPX010000165.1:0-658 GCA_964473655.1 uncultured Micavibrio sp. | reverse complement strand
TCCTTCAAAAGAAATTCAAAAACTATCGTCTCTTGAGGGTGGTATCCTCGAGGAAATCAAAATCAAGGAAGGCGATGAAGTCAAAGCGGGACAGATCGTTGCACGTCTTCGCGATGTTGCCGCCGGTGCGGATCTTGGATCAAACGAAACGCGCTATCTCGGGCTTGTGGCAACGGTTGCCCGTTTACAGGCCGAAGTTGAAGACAAGCAACCGGAATTTCCCGATGAAGTCATGCAAAAGGCACCGCAAAGCGTGACTGAGGAAATGAACGCGTATCGCGCTAACCGCGACAAGGTGAATGGACAGACAATCATCTTGCAGCAACAAAAGAGCCAGAGATCGCAAGAGCTCAGCGAGCTTCAAATCAAATCAAGTGACTTGAACGGTCAACTTGCCTTGGCGCGTGAAGAAATGGCGATGGTTGAGCCGCTCGTCGCGCGCGGGTCCGCCCCAAAAATGGAATTGCTGCAAATTCAACGCACGATCAAGGAACGTCAGACCGAATTGAACAGTGTTAATTCCGCGATGCCACGCGCACGCGCCGCCATAGGCGAAGCAGAGGCGCGGATCAAGGATGTCGAATCTTCTGCTAAAGCACAGGCACAAACCGAACTTGCCGCAAAAATGAACGAGATGAATTCATTGAAGCAAGGCCGT
>CAYYPX010000164.1:0-2871 GCA_964473655.1 uncultured Micavibrio sp. | reverse complement strand
GACACCATGCCCGGATTGGCGCCGCAGCAAGAGACTGCTGTTGTGCCGCCCGGATTGTTGTATTTTTCTGCGCGGACAGTTTCACGCAACGCGTAGTTGGTGCGGTCTGCATTGTCCATGGTGTCGTCAAAGTAGAAACCTTTCCAAGGTTCCACGACTGTATCGAGATAGAGAACTTCAAGTTCGCGACAAAGCTTCATAATGTCGAGAGAGCTTGTGTCTACGGAAAGATTGACGCAAAAGCCCTGACCTTCACCTTCGGTCAGAAGAGGCGTCAAAAGTTCCTTGTAATTGTCTTGTGTGACTTCTGCATGGATAAAACGGGCGCCGGCTTTTTCGGCGATGGCGGAATGGGTTTTATCGGGGTCGATAATAATAAGGCGTTTAGGATCGTATTCGAAATGGCGTTGGATTAAAGGGAGCGAGCCGCGGCCGATGGTTCCGAAACCGATTATTACAATTGGGCCGCTAATGCGGCCATAAACGGGATAGACTGAATTCATCCTATGTATCTCCTTAGAGGTTCAAGTAAAACAAGCCTTGCGTATCCCATAAAAGTACCCGCTATACAATGATTTTTTAGACGTCTTCAGGCGGCACCATGATCCGGTTGACGGTCAGGGATTCAAAGACTATGTGGCTTTGGCCATCCCAATGGATAAGCTCGATTTCGATCTTCTCTGGTGAGATACGCAGGATGTTATAGCCATTGTTCTGAGCGCGAAGACGTGTCGAGGTGGCCGAGGCCGCACCGATCATCACCGGCCCGCGATGTTCTTCACCGTGCGGCAGGATCGAGGCGTGATGGATGTGCCCTGTCAGTACGACATCGACATGTTGATCATCGAGAGCACCCAATAGATCGGTGGAACCCCAGACGATGGTGTCGATCGGCGCGTTCTTTACGTTCACCAACGGATGGTGGCAAACAAAGATACGCGCTTTTTCCTGTGGCGCACCGCGAAAGTGATTGTGCGCAAACGCGATCTGATCCTGCCCCACCATGCCATTCGCCCAGTTCCAGTGCGGCAGCACGGGACGCGCCGTGTTGATACCCACAACAAACGATTCATTGTCTTCGTACACACTGTCGACGATAGGTGAGATAAATTCGCGATAACGTTTCATAGGATCGGTAAAGCGATGAATGCCGTTGAAGCGCGGAATATCGTGATTGCCCGGCACGCTAAAAACAGGCGCGGAGATGCGTTTGATGAAATCACGCGCAGCGCGGAATTCTTCACGGCTACCGATCTGCGTGAAATCGCCGGAAAGAATGACCAGGTTCGGTTTTTGCCGCTCGATTTCTTTCAGGAAAGATTCGATGCTGGCCGGATCGGCTTTACCGAAATGTAGATCAGAGGCGTGAAGAATGATGCTCATGCGGCAAGCTCCATACGCAGCACTGGCACGCTTTTGGGTTTGAGTTTAAAGTGCAGCGGTGATTGCATTTCCAGCGGTTCGCCACCATCAACGATGGCTTCGATATCGTCCATTGTTTTAAATTTTTGTAGTGTCGGACATATTTCTTCTCCGTTCATGAATTGCACAAAGTCTATGCGCTCGCCCAGATGCGTGCGGAGCAAATTCTCTACGCCTTCCTGACCTAGACGTAGGACGGTGCTGCTATTTTGATTGATGATAACGAGTTTTTTGGACACAGTTTTTCCTATAATTAAAATATAGAAATCAAACTCTTAAGGCTGAAATGGGTTCCGGTTAGACTATAAACTTACTGATATTTTTCAATGGCCTTACGGACCATTTTCTTCAGCTCTTCGGCCTCGGGGCCGGCATCGACGGTATAGCCCTGACGGTTCACTATAAGCATAGCATCCAGATGGGCCTGTATGATGACCACCTGTGCTTTGAGGTTGAGGTCGGTACGTCCAATATAATCGCGCAAAGATTCCGCGAAATAGGCGATCAACTCAAACCCGCACATGGAGCCTACATCCTTGATCTCATGCGCAACGGTAAAAATCAGCTCGGCGATTTCGGCGCGCTCGTTCGACGCCTGCATATCCTTCATCTTGGTCCAAAGACCCGTTATTTTTTCGAGTTGCTCCGTGATGACTTTGGGGGAATCCACACACAAGGACGCAATAAATTTGTCCGCCGTTTCGATCATTTCTGGCTCCAGAAATCCTTCATCCTGATTTTGGTAACGCGCACCCATCATCGCCTTTAATCTGTTGGCAAGTTTATAGATTTCCACTTTTACTCCGGAATCATTCGACGCTGGCATTTTTCACCTTTATTTCCATGGCTGGCGTGACGCGGCGGTCCATTCCCTTGAACGGCAATTCCTGACGGCGGCGATCTGGGCCAAAATAATTCGGTGCGCCGATGAATTGGCGCGGGTGGTCGATCACCGCGCAAATACGCGAGGCCAGACTGCTTCCCGAAATCGGTTTGACCAGAGAATCGTTCGCGCCTAGATCGCGCGTCATGGCTGCTACCGTTTCGGTTGTAAAACCGCTGATCACGATGACGGGAAGAAAACGAATACTGTCTTTTTCATTGTTGCGGATCCATTTCAATAGATCCTCGCCCGATCCTTTTGGCATCAACCAATCGGTCAGAACGATATCAATGCTTTTAAGATATTTGCTTTTCTTGGTGGCTTGCAGAACAGTCAAAAGATCGATCGCTTCATTCGCGTTTGCACAAGCCAGAATTTCGCCGACCCCAAAAATTTTCAGCATCTGCGACATCAAGGATTGCATATATTCCGAGTCTTCCACGATCAGGACCGTGAAATTGCTCAAATCATAAGCCAGCTGTTTCTTTTGAAAAATCGACATGGCAGCCATTGTGGGCGAAGAACGATAACAAATCAATAATGCTATTGCCCTAAAATAAACAAAT
>CAYYPX010000163.1:0-2872 GCA_964473655.1 uncultured Micavibrio sp. | reverse complement strand
CGATATTGAATTCGTCCGATCCAATTCCGGTTCCCAGCGCGGTGATAAGCGTGCCAACCTGTTCGCTCGAGAGCATCTTGTCGAAACGTGCACGTTCCGTGTTCAGGATTTTACCCCGTAGAGGTAGAATGGCTTGGTTTTTACGGTCGCGCGCTTGCTTGGCTGAACCACCTGCAGAATCTCCCTCAACGATGAAGATTTCGGAATCGGCCGGATCGCGGCTCTGGCAATCCGCCAGCTTGCCCGGCAGGTTAGAAATGTCCATCACACCTTTTCGGCGTGTCAGTTCGCGTGCTTTACGGGCCGCTTCGCGGGCCAATCCGGCTTCGATGATTTTACCGACAATAATCTTACCTTCGGCTGGGTTTTCTTCAAACCAAGTTGCTAACTTGTCGTTAATTGCAGCCTCAACGACAGGACGCACTTCGGAAGAAACAAGCTTGTCCTTCGTTTGCGAGCTAAATTTTGGATCAGGCACTTTCACAGACAGCACACAGGTCAAGCCCTCACGCATATCTTCACCGGAAAGCTTGATCTTTTCCTTCTTCAGAAGGCCTTTGTCTTCGGCGTAATTGTTCAGAACGCGTGTCAACGCGTTACGGAATCCTTGCAAGTGGGTACCACCATCGCGCTGTGGGATGTTGTTGGTAAAGCACAGCATGGTTTCGTGGTATGCATCCGTCCATTCGAGCGAGCATTCGACTGTGATGCCGTTTTCTTCGTAGAGCGCGGAAACAGGCGCTTTTATTAATGGCTTTTTGTTACGATCCAGATACTCGACAAAGCTCTGAATACCGCCTGCGTAATTGAAATGGGCTTCTTTTTTTTCTTCGCCGCGTAGATCGGTCAGGTAAATGTTTACACCAGAGTTCAAGAACGCCAATTCGCGAAGGCGGGTTTCCAGCGTTTCAAAATCAAATTCAACAAAGGTGAACGTTTGCGTGGATGGCAAGAAAGTAACTTCCGTCCCATTACGCTCCCCGGCTTCCAGATCGCGAATTGGTTTCAGATCCGCATCCGCCTCACCATGGCGGAACGTCATCGCCCATTCTTTACCCTGACGCTTGATCTTTAGATCAAGACGTTCGGAAAGTGCGTTAACCACGGAAACACCAACGCCGTGCAAACCGCCAGAAACTTTGTAAGAATTCTGGTCGAACTTACCGCCGGCGTGCAATTGCACCATGATAACTTGCGCAGCGGAAACGCCTTCTTCTTTGTGAATATCGACAGGAATACCGCGGCCATTATCGCGCACGGTAACAGAACCCTCGGCGTTGATGATGACATCGACGCGATCGCAATGCCCCGCAAGACTTTCATCGATCGCGTTGTCGACGACTTCATAGACCATATGGTGGAGGCCCGAGCCATCATCGGTATCGCCGATATACATACCCGGACGCTTGCGAACAGCATCAAGACCTTTCAAAACCCGGATCGATTCTGCGCCGTATTCGGCAGGTTGAACGCTCTCTGTATCCATCTTTTTAGCCGCTTCACTCATGATTCAAAATACCCCTAATTCGGAAGCATTTTTATAGCACGCCACCTATCAAAAATGTAGGAAAAAGACGTGATTTTTCAAGGCTTTTTATGGTGGATAACTGCCTGTTATTTCTTGGAAATTCTGGCCCCATTTACACCCCAGAATTGGGCCTGATTCCGGGCCGCCGCAAAGAGGGATTCATCCGTTCCCGTCATCCATACTTGCGCCCCCAAATCGGTCAGCAAATCGAAGAGCGCGGCACGGCGGTTTTCATCCAAATGGGCAGCAACCTCATCCAGAAGCAGTATGGGCGGCATACCTTTTTCCGCCTGCAAAAGCCGCGCATGAGCCAAGATAATGCCAATCAGCAAAGCCTTTTGTTCACCTGTCGAACATTGATCAGCGGGCATATCCTTTGCAGCATAACGCGCTAGAAGATCGCCTTTATGGGGCCCCGTTGCCGCGCCGCCAGTTTCGGAATCTCTACCCCGCGATTGCTCCAATTGATAGGCAAACATCTCTTCAACCTCTACAGCAGGCAGGCGTGAAAGCAACTCTTCGATAGTGCCGGATAGGTGCAAGATCGCCTTTGGGAAGAATGTCTCTTCTCTTTCATGCGCCATATCGCAAGCCCGTTGCAAACGCACAACAAAATCAAGCCTCGCCGCAGCAATAGCAACGCCGGTTTCGGCCATTTGCGCCTCGAGTGATTTTAACCATGACGGATCGGCATTGCCATCACGCAGCAATTTGGATCGTTGTGCCATCGCATTTTCGTAGCGTGTGACCCGCCCCGCATGGGATGGATCGAAAGCAAAAACCAGCTTATCAAAAAAAACGACGACGACCGCCGGAACTATCGATAAACAACCTATCCATCTGTGGTGTCAGCCAGATACAGGATAAATAATCCGACAAGGCCATTTGTGATTTGGCGGGCGCGCCATTGATCCGCACCAGACGTTTACCCGATTGATCGATCCCTGTGCCGATCTGCACTTCTGCACCGCCGGTTTCAACCGAAGATACAATCGCCCACGCCTGCGGGGCATCTCGTTTTTGCACTTCATCATTGGCAGCGCTCCGAAGACCACGACCGGGCGTCAACAACGACACCGCTTCGAGGATATTGGTCTTGCCTGCACCATTCGGGCCGGTCAGCACGATAAGGCCGGAATGGATATTCTCCATTCGCGCGGCCTCATAGCAGCGGAAATTTTGTAGAAGAATGGTTTGTATAAAGGACAAGACCCGTTGTTAAACCCGCAAAGGCATCAGAACGTAGAGAGCCGAAGCATCGCCAGCATCTTGAATAATGGTCGGTGACGCGGAATCGGCCAATGTCAGACGGCATCCATCGCCTTCTATCTGGTTGGTGATATC
>CAYYPX010000162.1:0-2899 GCA_964473655.1 uncultured Micavibrio sp. | reverse complement strand
GCCCTGTGGTGAAATTTTTTGGCGCACCGATAATGTGGGCCGCCAAGACATGGGGTCGTAATGGTCCTTGATGATCTCCAAAATATCCTTGTCCTCCATATGGACTTGGATATTGTGCGGTTCGGCCAGCTTGTTCAGGCCTGCAAGTTCTTTACGCGCGATCATCAAGAGCACAGGTTCTTCCAAACGGCTGAAGCAATAAATGTTGCCGTTGAAACGTCCCAAAAATTCGGGGCGGTATTTCTTTTCAAGGTCGGCCATCGCCAGCGCCTTCGCTTCTTCGGGCGCTAAATCCTTGTTCAAGAAATGTTCGGTGCCGACGTTCGTCGTCATCATGATGATGGTTTCGTTGAACGCCGCCGTGAAACCACGGGAATCCGTCAAACGTGCATCGTCTAAAACTTGCAACATCAAATCGAAGACCTTGACGTTGGCCTTTTCGATTTCATCGAACAGTACGATGGAGTGCGGGTTTCTGCGCACGGCGTTCGTTAAAATACCGCCCGCATCATAGCCTTGATATCCCGGAGGGGCACCGATCAGTTTCGCCGATGCGTGTTCTTCCTGATATTCCGACATGTCGAACCGCAGCAGGCTCTTTTCATCGCCGTTGAGGATCTGTGCCAGAGCTTTTGCCAGTTCGGTTTTTCCAACGCCCGAAGGGCCGAGGAACATGAAAACCGCCTGCGGCTTGCTGGGGTTGGCAAATCCCACGCGCGCACGGCGCACGGCCTTTGCCACTTCGGATACAGGTTCTTCCTGACCCATAACGCGTTTCGAAAGATTTTCTTCGAGCGTGACCAGTCTTTCGCGTTCATCCTCGCTCAATTTTTCCACGGGAATGTTCGAAATCTGGCTGAATTCCGACATCACATGTTCGGGGTTGAGCATCAAGTCCGCATTGATTTCCGCCCGCAGGGTTTCGTATTTTTTGCGGCCTTCTTTGACGCCACGTTCATACATGGCGATTTCCTGGCGAATTTCCGTTATACGTGGGTTTTCCTGTCCGGCGAAAAAACCGTCCCCGGGCTTCAGAAATTCCTTTTTCAATTCACCTTTTTCGACCCGTGCTTGCGTTTGCTTGTCTTGCTCCGCATCTTCCGCGCGGATTTCTTCGATACGCTCTTCGAGTTTACGAATTTCTTCTTCACCGACCCTCTGCTCGTTGTGCAAAAGACGCACTTGTT
Source organism: uncultured Micavibrio sp. (assembly GCA_964473655.1). Taxonomy (GTDB): domain Bacteria; phylum Pseudomonadota; class Alphaproteobacteria; order Micavibrionales; family Micavibrionaceae; genus Micavibrio_A. Next base: position 1,712 of record CAYYPX010000162.1, on the reverse strand, counting down.
TTTGCTGCGCTTCCCACGTCTGCTCGAATGTCTTGCGGTCGGCCTTCAGCGTCCCCAAAAGTGTTTCCAGCTCTTGCGGAGAACGCCCGGCGGCAGCCTTGGTATCGCCTTTTATACCGTTGATGGCGGCTTCTATGTCGCGATCAATTTTTTCCAAGGCCGGAGGCGTTCTTTGTGCATGGTTTTTGTACGCGGATAAGGAACGGTCGAGCAGCGTTACGGCGGCTGCGGGCTGCGCGCGGAATTCATCCAGCTTGTATTTCTGGGTCAACTGGATGGCGGCTTCCACGGCGGCGGGGTTAATCCTGATGCCATGATGCTGGGAAAGACTTTCCGCCGCATGATCCACTATTTCGTGCAATTCGGCGGGTTTGGGCTCTTTGATTTCAAGTCTCGTAAAATTTTCTGAAAGATCATTGTCCGATTCCAGAACCGTGGCGATGTTTTTGCTCGGCGCTTCCAAAATCGCCTGATATTTGCCTGCTTTCAAATCGGCCATCAGACCGTTGATCAGGTGCGTCGCGCCGGAATTTTTGGCGGAAGCTATGAAATCGCTCGCGCTTTCGATGACCAGAACGGAATCGGGGTTGCGGGTGAGCGTAGAGCGCATGCTCTCAAAAGCACTGCTGATTTTCTGCGGATCGCCCGATGAAAACATCTCGTCGCTGTCCAGCCAGTAAAATCTTTTGGATACGATATCCATGGGCGTTGAGCTATCCGCCTTGCTGGCCTGTATGCCCAGCGTCATGGCGGTAAGGCCGACACCGGATTCCCCCGTGAGCAAGATGCTGTTCGCGTTCTTGCGCATCAGTATGTCGGACATGGTTTTCAGTTCAGTTTCGCGGCCCTTGAGAACGAAACCCGGATTTTGTTCCAGATAGTCGCTGCCGCGAATAAGGGGTGAGCCGTGAGGCGTACCGGACATAGACAACCTTCCCTGTAAAAATTTTCTTATAGTTTTTTATAGTTTGGTGGCGGTCAGTGCCGATGTCGGACCGGCACTGACCATGGGGTTAAACCTAGGTGGGACCGAACAGGCCGGGTTCACCATTGCTGGTGCGCGGCTTGTCTTTGTCCTTGTCGTCAAAGTCTTTCACTTCTTCCAAGTGTTGGGCAACGACTTCGGCAGACACGGACTGGCCTTCTTCGATAGCGCGGTTCAATTCACGCGAACCTTCGCCCAGCTTGTCCATATTTTCGCGGATGCTCTGCATGGCCTGACGCGCAACATTCATCGCGTCTGCCTGCACTTCGCTGTAAAGACCCAGCTTGTCCAAAGCGTCGGTAAGGCTGCGGTTAACATCTTCCTTGCGGTGGGCCACGTTCATGGTTTCATCCATGATGATGGCCGTCGTCAGGTTGGACATTCTGCGCATCGTGTCATGAGCGCTCGCCGTTGACTGCTGCAGAGCGGCCGAACCGATGGTGGACAGAACACTGAAAAGCTGGCTTCCCACCTGCGCGACACCTGATGTACTCAACTGGCGTGCAGCCGCTATATCCTGACGGTTCATGTCCTGACGCACCTGCACTTCCATCTTTTCACGCTCCAGTTCCTGAATGGAATTGGTCGTGTCCAAAGAGGCATCGGCAAGATGGTCAACAAAGGAGTTGATCATCTGCAGTTTTCCCTGACGCGCCAGTTCCACCACCGAGCCGGGTGTGCCGGCAGGTTCAGTATATTTGGTTCGAATTTCGGCGTTATCCTTCTC
>CAYYPX010000161.1:0-2902 GCA_964473655.1 uncultured Micavibrio sp. | reverse complement strand
CCCCGCGTAAATTCCTTGGGCGGTTCTTCGTCTGTGAAATGATAGGTCTGCCACATCTTGCGGCGAAGGTTCTCGGCTGCCGCGCCTTCGACGTCATACCGCCATGTCGGACGGTCGCCATAAAGCGAATTGAGGATCTGTTCTTCGACTTCCTTGTCGTTCATGCCGGAGAAAAAGTCCCAAGCGGCGTTATAATCTTTTACATGCTCGAAGCAGAACCAGTAATTTTCTGACAATGAACGGTCTTTGGGCGCGCGGTGCTCTCCATGCTCGGCGCAGCCCGGCATATCGCAAGCCCTTGTCCGGACTTTCTTTTTTGGGTCTGCATACTCGGCAGATTTCGGTTTTAACTGGATTCTCGGCATAACCTTTCCATTATGATGTTTTGGCGGAATTCTTACAAGTCTTTGACATAGGTCGGGGAGAGTGATTTAAATAGCCCACATGACACAGGGAATGCAGGAAACCATCCGTGAGAAACTGGCACGGGGCTTGCTACCGTTAGCCCTTGAAGTGGAAAACGACAGCCACCGTCACGCGGGCCATGCCGGCGATGACGGATCGGGGGAAAGCCACTTTCGTGTCACGATCGTTTCTGAGTCTTTTAATGGCAAGAGCAAGGTCGAACGCCAACGCATGGTATATGACCTTTTGAAATATGAAATGAGCGGGCCTATCCACGCTCTTTCTGTAAAAGCCATATCCAAAGACGAATACGATCGGGTGTAAAATATACACCTATGGGTTGCATAGCAAATTTTTTTAACTATCATTGGTTACAGTTGAATCGCCAAGAAGGGGAAAACCATGGCATACCATCAATTGCAAAATGAGTTGGAAACAGGTGCAGGTAGTACACTGGTATCGCGCAATATCACGGTCGGAGGGCGCCGCACATCGGTGCGTCTGGAACCGGAAATGTGGCGCGATTTAAAAGAAATTTCCACGCGTGAGAATTGCTCGATCCATGAGCTGTGCACGCTGATCTCCTTCCGCAAGAACAAGCGCACGTCGCTGACGGCCGCTATCCGCGTGTTCCTGATGCTGTATTTCCGCGCGGCGACAACGGAAGACGGGCATGGACGCGCAGGCCACGGATCATTTGATTCTATGAAACGTCGCGCCGGTTGGCATGAACGCGGGCTCAATAGCAACCAGCAACAACCTGCACCGCTGCAGATCAACATCAACGCAGCCGCTTAAGAACAAAATCAGAGAGACAAAAAAATACCGGCCACTGGCCGGTATTTTTGCATTTGGATTTTTATCGCCCCATCGCGAGGAATTTTTTGGCGCGTGCTTTTTTCAGGTTTACGCCATCCCATGGGGTGAGGTCTTTGAGCGCAGAGCGTATTTGCACGGCCACGCTTTCGATCGTCTCTGCCTTGTGACGGTGCGCGCCGCCGAGTGGCTCGGAAATAATGCCATCGATCAGTTTGTTTTCTTTCATATCTTCGGCCGTTAGTTTCAACGCCGCTGCTGCTTCTGGGGCGTTCGCTGCTGAACGCCACAAAATAGATGCGCAACCTTCGGGTGAGATGACGGAATAAATCGCGTGCTCCAACATATAAACGCGGTCTGCTGTCGCAATCGCAATCGCTCCGCCCGAACCACCTTCACCGATGATGACGGAAATGATCGGCACTTGAACGTTCAAACACGTCTCGATGGATTTTGCGATCGCTTCGGCCTGTCCGCGTTCTTCCGCGCCGCGACCCGGATACGCACCGGCAGTATCAACCAGCGTGATGATCGGAATTTGGAAATGGTCGGCCATGTTCATCAGGCGCTGCGCCTTGCGGTAACCTTCTGGGCGAGCCATGCCGAAATTGTGCTTCAGGCGCGTCTCCGTATCGTGCCCGCGCTCATGGCCCATGATGATAACGCTTTGTCCGTTGAAACGCCCCAGACCGCCGATCAACGCTTGGTCTTCGGCAAAGTTTCTATCACCGGCAAGTGGTGTGAAATCCGTGATCATGCCTGCAATGTAATCAAGGAAGTGTGGGCGGTTCTGGTGACGCGCGACTTGTACCTTTTGCGCAGGCGTCAGCTTGCTGTAGGTCGCAGCGAGAAGCTTTTGCGCTTTCGTCTGCATACGACCGATTTCGTCAGTGATGGAGATAGAGGAATCGCTACCGACTTTTTTTAATTCGTCGATCTTTCCTTCCAATTCCAAAATCGGTTTTTCAAATTCCAGTTGGCTCATGTGATGTCTTGTTGTTGAGGGGCCTATTGGTACCAAAATGCAAAGGCAGGCGCAATGTCTGGCCTGCCTTTGTCATATCTTGTTATTCCTGATTAGCGGGAACCCGTCTTCTTTGCCATCGGGTGCTTTTCTTCGACCGTCTTTTTCAGACCGCCGCCCACGATGTGGGTGTAGATCTGTGTCGTGGCGATGTCGGCGTGGCCGAGCATCTTTTGTACCGAACGAAGGTCTGCGCCGCGTGACAACAGGTGCGTTGCAAAAGCGTGACGCAGAATGTGCGGCGATACGCGCTCTTCATCCAGATGCGCCGCGCGGGCGAGGTCTTTCAGAAGTTGTGCGAAACGCTGACGTGTAAGGTGTCCGCTCTCCGATGTGCGGGAAGGGAACATCCATTGTTCTTGTGCCGAACGGTTTTCTGGGCCGATGAATTGCTGGCGAACGGCCATGTAATCCTTGATCGCTTTTTGCGCAGGATCAGACAGTGGAACCATACGCTCACGACCGCCTTTACCTTCGATCATCAGGAACTGTGACTCTTCACCAACGGCAGAGAGTGGCAGACCGACGAGTTCGGAAACGCGAAGACCGGTTGCGTAAAGCATCTCAAGCAGGCAGACGAGACGGATAGAGTCTGCACCACCTTGTGCTTGTGCCGTTTTGATGAGGATCGAAACTTCGGACTCGGACAACGTTTTC
>CAYYPX010000160.1:0-2932 GCA_964473655.1 uncultured Micavibrio sp. | reverse complement strand
AAGTCCGTCTCGGAGTTCACTTCGACAACAACGCCTGTCTTGCCGTTCGTTGCAATGACGACGAGGCCTTCTGCAGCGGTGCGGGAAGATTTCTTTTCGGCTTTCGCCAGACCTTTTTTGCGAAGCCAGTCAACAGACGCTTCCATATCGCCATTGTTTTCGGTCAGCGCGTTTTTGGCATCCATCATGCCTGCGCCGGTTGTTTCGCGAAGTTGTTTAACCATGGATGCTGTGATTTCAGCCATTTTATGTTCCTTGTCTTTTTGCTTAAACGCATCCCCGCCGTGGCGGGAATGCAGTGATTGAATTAGTTCGATTTGAAAAATTAGCCAGCTTTTGCTGCTTTTTTCGGTGCTTCTGCGTCGGCTGCGGCAACTTCACCCGGTGTCGGGCCCTCAGCTTCTTTCGCAGGAGCTTTCGGCAGTTCGACTTTTACATCGACGGCTGCACCGGCGTCTTTACCGGCTTTACCGAGGGAAGCTTGAATACCATCGAGGATCGCATCGGCGAAAAGGTCGCAGTACAGCTCGATCGCGCGCAAAGCGTCATCGTTACCCGGGATCGGGTAGTCAACGCCTTTTGGCGAAGAGTTGGAATCCAAAATTGCGAACACTGGAATACCGAGCTTATTAGCTTCTTGTACTGCGATGTCTTCCTTGTTCACATCGATGATGAACAAAGCATCAGGCTTGCCGCCCATATCCTTGATACCGCCAAGGGAGAGTTCGAGTTTTTCTTTCTCGCGGGCCATCATCAGCTGTTCTTTTTTTGTAAGGCCTTCTGGTCTTGCGAGCAGTGTTTCCAGTTCGCGAAGACGGCTGATGGAAAGCGTGATCGTTTTCCAGTTCGTCATCATACCGCCGAGCCAGCGGTGGTTCACGTAGTACTGACCGCAACGTTTTGCGGATTCAGCGATTTTTTCTTGTGCTTGACGCTTCGTGCCGACGAACAGAACGCGGCCGCCGTTCGATACGATGTCGCGTACCGCTTTCAACGAATTGTTCAGCATAGGAACGGATTGTTGAAGGTCGAGAATGTGAACGCCGTTACGAACGCCAAAGATGTATTGGCGCATTTGTGGGTTCCAGCGACGTGTATGGTGTCCGAAGTGAACGCCCGCTTCGAGAAGCTGACGCATAGTGAATGATGGCATGGCCATGGATATGGTCTCCTTTTTATATCCGGTTATTTCCTCGGTAAGCCTTGGTTTTCAAGGGGTTAGCCCATCAACACCGGTTTAGGAACTTACCTGTGAATTTGAAGCAACATGCTTCTGGGCGGGGTTATGCCGTTTTAGGGGTGGAAATGCAAGGAAAAACGGCTGGACAGCCCATGTATAATATGTAATCTCGGGAGCATAGAGGGGTATGTATAATGACAAACAAAGACAGGCTTTTGACCACAGCCGCAAAAATCAGAATCGTCTTCGATGAACGCACCCAAAGGCGCATGGCACAAATGCAGGATTATCCCTGGCTATACGACCGCGCCGCCCACCGCGCTTCTGTATCGGCAACCCCGCAAACAGGCCCTGCAGACAGACGCGCCGCCAGCCAGGCGGAATACGCGCCGTTTTATCAGTAAATCTCATTTGAACGTGATATTGCCCAAAAACTTCCCGACACGGGAAGTGAACATTTCCACGGGTAAAAACGCGAACGCCGCGATATAGGATATCACCACCCCCGCACCACCAATCCAAAGTGCATCGGACAAGGTCGGTGAGCCATCCAGCCCCACGATCATCCACGATGTGATCGAAACCAGAACCGCCAGATGCACAAGGTAAACAGGGAAAGAGAGTTTCCCAAGTACTTGCGAAAACTTCGCACTGAAAAACTTATCGAGCGCGCCATTCGTCTGCGCGATGAACACGAACAAGACGGCCAGAACAATGTGAACCCTGTCTATCTGGTCAGAACGCGCGCAGAATATTTGATCCAGAATGAAAACAGCAAACAAAATGACAGGTCCTGCGATTTGCCACATCCTGTTCGACTTCAACGCATCAAAACATCCGTTCGCGTACAGGTGCGAAAAGGCCATGCCGAAAAAGAAACAGCCCAAGAAAGGTGCGTAGGCCAAAAGCACGAAACCGATCAACCCGCACAGCACGACGGGACAAATCAGAATCCTGTATAAATACAGCGCACAAAAGACCAAAAAGGAACCCACCAGTTCATAGTACATGGTCCAAAGGAAAAAGTTATAGGCGCTGTGACCCAAAAACGCATTGAGAAGGCTGTCTTGTAAAAGGCTCGGAACGCTTGGTTGCACATTCAAAAACGTGCCGAGCCAATCTGTACGCTGAACAACCTCTGCCGCTTGCACATGCCACACCAGTCCCGCCTTCATCAGCATATAGGTGATAAGGCAAGACGCGAAAACCGGAATGGCCAGGCGCGGATAACGTTTGATCGCCATGCGGTTCAACGCTTTCTGGTCCCGCTTTTGGACAAAGGAAACAGACAGGGCTTGTCCCGATAAAATAAAGAAAACGACAACCGCAAAAGGCCCGTTGGTCAGAAAATGCGAATACGTGCCGCGAAATTCCGGATACAGACCGCCGAACAATTCATAAAAGAAATGGAAAAGAACGACCGAGAGCGCCGCCCAGCCACGCATGCCGTCCAACACGTGAAGGCGCGCATCTTGCCCGTTGGGGGCAACGCTATCCACACAATATTTTTGAAATGCCCCCCGAAAATACATGGATCATCGCTCGGCTATGCGGATGACACCCGGCGTCGAGCGTATGGCCGCAATCGCGGCCGGGGAAAGGCTCCAACGACCTTTCAAATTTATTTCCGCCACCTGCCCGTCCTGCATATGCGCAAACACACTCACCTTCACCGCACCCCTGCCTTCGATATTGATGAGATCATGGATTTTTTTGACGGGCGCGGCCGCGTCGATATGGACGTTCAATTCC
>CAYYPX010000159.1:0-2967 GCA_964473655.1 uncultured Micavibrio sp. | reverse complement strand
CCTGAAACCCTTGGCGGATTGGATGAAGGCTGAGAAGGTGGATCTGGCGGCCAAAGATTGTTTCGATCTCGAAAAGATTCGCGCTTTTATCCGTGAGGATGCGTTTTAACCCTCGAAAACCCCAAAATTGTGCTTCCCAGCCATATAAGGTTGTGATTATTTAGGAGGCTTTTTTAACAGAAAACCACCAAAGGTGAATTTATGTCTATCGTTGCAAACCGTCTGAACAAAATCAAACCATCCGCCACACTGGCCGTGACGGCCAAGGCTGCCGAATTGAAAGCGGCTGGGCGCGACATTATCGGCCTTGGTGCGGGCGAGCCTGACTTTGACACACCAGACTTCATCAAAAACGCCGCGAAAGAGGCGATGGACAAAGGCCAGACCAAATATACCAATGTAGATGGTACACCAGCCTTGAAAGACGCGATCATCGCGAAATTCAAGCGCGACAACAATTTAACCTACGCCCGCGACCAAGTGATCGTTGGGACAGGCGGCAAGCAAGTTCTTTTCAACGCTTTGATGGCATCTGTTAATCCAAAAGATGAGGTTATTATTCCAGCCCCTTACTGGGTTTCCTATCCAGATATGGTGATCATGGCCGAAGGCGAGCCTGTGTTCGTCGAATGCAAAATCGAGAACAGCTTTAAAATGACAGCCGCCCAATTGGAAAAGGCGATCACGCCGAAAACCAAATGGGTGATCCTGAATTCCCCGTCGAACCCATCGGGCGCTGGTTACACTTGGGACGAGATGAAAGCCCTGACCGATGTTCTGGTCAAACACCCGCATGTCTGGGTGATGACCGACGATATGTATGAACATCTGGTCTATGACGATTTCAAATTCTGTACGCCCGCAGAGGTGGAGCCGAAATTGTATGATCGCACACTGACTGTGAACGGCGTCTCCAAGGCGTATTCCATGACAGGCTGGCGTATCGGTTATGCGGGCGGCCCGAAAGAACTGGTAAAGGCGATGGCGGCGGTGCAGGGGCATTCGACATCGAACCCGTCTTCGATTTCACAGGCGGCAGCGACTGCTGCGCTCAACGGCGATCAGGCCTTCTTGAAAGACTGGGTGAAGTCCTTTGCGAAGCGTCGCGATCTTGTCGTGTCCATGTTGAACCAAGCCACTGGGATTGAATGCCCAAATCCGGAAGGTGCGTTTTACGTGTATCCATCCTGCGCCAAGCTGATCGGCAAAGTAACGCCGGAAGGCAAGACGATCGAGAATGATACGGACTTTGTGACTTATCTTCTCGAGAGCGAAGGCGTGGCAGCGGTGCAAGGTACGGCGTTCGGATTGTCTCCGCACTTCCGCATTTCTTACGCGACATCAGAGAAATTGTTGGAAGAGGCGTGCAAACGCATTCAACGTGCATGCGCAGCCCTCAACGGTCAGGCAAAAGCGGCTTAAACAGTCCTGAAATGAATTTGCGGTAGCGGAACTACGTTGTCAGTACGTTGCTGCTCAGGTGCGGTGGGTTGAATATAGACCGTATTCTCCCGCTGATGCCTGTGGCGCGTGGCGCAGGCATTAATTTTTTCTATCAATGAATCCATTGCTTCAGGATGTCCTAGCAAAGGATGATGTCCTCCACCTTTTGCTATTATCTTTTCTGCGCCCATAAGCGATGCAACTGTGTGGGCTGTTTTGTAACAAGCAAACGGATCTTTGTTGCCAAGAATAAAGACAGAAGGCAATACATTCGCTGCAGCTGCGTTAAAGTTTTGCAGCAATGTACGGCCTGCTTGTTGTACTTCTAGAATTTGACCAAAGGTTGGACTTATTTTTTGTCCGTGCTGAGCAAAGTCTTCACGGCTTGCTGCATATTTTAGAAACCATCGCGCAATTCTTGCTTCATGTGGCGTCTTTTCCAATGCCAAATTCGCATAGTAATGAAAAAATCTTTTCCCGATGGTGGAGTGATTCAAAGAAGCGTTCGCGGAATCGAGATAGGGGGCCATGTAGGCGACGCCAGAAAAAATTCTGGTAAGTTTCTCGCGCGTGCTTTCGTCATGAAGGAGCTTTAAGAATATTTGCCCCGATGTAGAATGTGTCGCCGCATATCGTGGAACATCGTTTGGAAAGAAAACGTGGGCGGGGGACTTCGGGTTTGTAAAAAACTCTCTGGCCAATTCAGTGTATTTGTTCAAAAAGCCCGCAGCATGTTTGACGGGCGGAATAGCCATCCATACTAAAGATATGCCTTCAGCATTCAGGCGTTTTACTTCATCGGGTAAGAGAAGATAGTGGGTATTGAGACCCGTGCACCCAATTGCGATTGCCTTTTCGTTTGACGCTGGCGAAGCGTAATACGGCGCGCTCATGCCGTCATGACTAAAAACCCCATGGGCCCATTTTTTTGTTTCAGGAAATAATTCGGCAGTGCGATCATCTCCGAAGAGACTCGTAACATTTGGAACAATAATGGGAACCGATCGTGCAGAACGCACCATGAAATTAAACTCTCCCCTGTTCTTAATGGTGTGGGATTCGCAGGCAAACAGCAAGGCTAAGGTGCTGTTTTTGCTACGTTGCAGCAACGAATTTAGCTTATTTTTTACTTATCCAGATAAGAGAAAATCTTGGCCCAGCGTGACGGTTTCACGGCCTCCAGCCAGTTTTTCTTGTTTTCATGGTTGGTGACCAGAAGCTGGCAGACCTTTTCATATTGGCTGCGGTTTTCTTCGACGATGGAGTCCGCGAAATTGCGTAGGCGTTTCATATTCTGCGGAGAGCCGTCATCGATCTGCGTGCTGGGTGTTTCTCCCGTGCGGTCAGAGACCAATGATTTGTTGAAATGAAATAGGTTGCCTTTCATTTCATCTTCGAACGTGTCGAGCAAAGCGGATTCCGACGCATGGAAGAAAATATTGATGAGCGGCAGATCATTGGCCGGATCGACAACACCGAGTGAGCCATAACGATTCCATTCATCTTTTTTGATTGAGCGGTTGG
>CAYYPX010000158.1:0-2980 GCA_964473655.1 uncultured Micavibrio sp. | reverse complement strand
CTATCCCGCGCTACATGGCAACGGGGGCAGGGGATGGAATAGGATGATTGTCGTTTTGTGCGGCATCGAAGAGATAAGGGAAATCTTTCTTATGCCCTTTCAATGATGGCTTGATGACCGTTTCCATGAAATTGACCAAACGTGCATATTTTTCAGGATCTGTGGCCGGATCCACGGATGTTTTCATACGTTTGAAGAAGATATGGATTGGATTGAATTGTTCCGGAAGATCAATTTTCAACGCTTTGTTAAGGTAACGGGAACTGACAGGAAAATCGAAATGGCTTTTATAATGTTGATCAACGGATTCCAGATAACGGAAATGGGGATAGAGCAATTGCCCCATCACATGATCGAACACTTGAATAGCTTTTGAACACCCGGGCCATTTTTTGATGGCCGCATCGGTAAATCCTATGCGAGGACCATACATATCTTCACGCTCGTTACATCGCTTTAGACGGCGATCCGGTGTGAATTTGGCTGAGAACAATGTCGCAAAATTGTGAATGGCGTCTCCCTGCTTGTCTATATACACAAGAGGATTAGCATCTACGGATGTCACCATTCGTTTGGAGTATTCTTTGACATCTTCCTTTGTCTGTTTACCTTTTTCGTCTTTTAAAATCCGTCCTGTCTCACGGTCGATCTCTTTTCTTTGTGACAAAAGATCTACATTCGTCAGTATTTGGGCAATTTGTTTTTCACCGCGCTCATAATTATAATTCGGAATTTCAGTTTCAATTTGGTCAATCATATCGATCAGATCATCATGCAATTTTCTTTTGCTGCGAACAAAATCTTCAAGACTGTCATGACGCAGGCGGGTGCAAATCATCACCTCGATACCGCCATATCGTTCAACTTCTTTTTTAGGAAGGATGTCTTTGCGAATAATCGACATCATCATGAGTGCTGGAATGAATTCATGATACCAGCCAATGTCGCCATTATCGCGTTTTATATTTTTGCCGCCTTTTTCTTTCAAAAGCGCATCAAAGTTTTTTAACGCCAAATGATAATTGAGCGACACCATAAAATTTTGGAAATGACTTCTAATCTCCGGCTCGATGGCATTCTCATCGGGACTCACTTTTAGGGATACGGTGATATTGCGGATGAGCGTGTCATACGCGCTTGCGAAGGTAAGCGACCTCATGCCCGCCCGTTTCGCGGCAGCAGAAAAAGTATATTTAGCCGAAGTTCGCATCATCTTAATTTCTATAATCCATTAAACTCTTGCAGGTTTACACCAAGCAGACCTACGGTTGCAATCAAAATATGTTAAATATTAGGGCCGTCTGATGGATTAAATGGTTAATCCCGTAGCAGCTCGTTGATGGCTGTTTTGCTACGGGTTTTGGCATCCACGCGCTTTACGATGACGGCACAGGCGAGAGATGGGCCGGGTTGGCCGTTTGGCAAGGGTTTACCGGGTAGATTTCCGGGCACGACGACAGAATAAGCCGGCACGCGCCCAATAAAGGTCTCGCCTGTTTCGCGGTCGATAATCTTGGTGGAGGCACCAAGGAACACACCCATAGAAAGTACCGCGCCTTCTTCGACGATGACGCCCTCGGCGACTTCGGATCTTGCACCCACAAAGACATTATCTTCAATGATGACAGGACCAGCTTGGAGAGGCTCCAAAACGCCGCCGATTCCAACGCCGCCGGAGATGTGACAATGCTTGCCGATTTGCGCGCAAGAACCGATCGTCACCCATGTGTCGACCATCGTGCCTTCGCCAACATGCGCGCCTAGATTAACGAAAGAAGGCATCAATACAACACTCGGCGCGATATAGGCTGAACGACGCACGATGCAATTGGGAACGGCACGGAAAGATGCCTTTTTGAAATCTGCTTCGGTCCATCCATCGAACTTGCTCGGCACTTTGTCCCACCAGCTGGAACCATTTGGTCCGCCGGAAATCATTTCCATCGGATTCAGACGGAACGAGAGCAGCACGGCTTTTTTCAGCCATTGATTGACATTCCATTGCCCGTCGATTTTTTCGGCGATGCGCAACGTTCCACTATCAAGAAGATTGAGCGCTTCATCGACGGCCTCGCGGATCGCGCCCTTGGTGTCGACCGAAACATTCTCCTTATTGTCCCATGCGGATTCAATTGTTTGTGCGAGGGAGGAATCTATTTTGCGGGCCATGTCAGCCATGATTTTTGTCCTTGAAAATAAAATATTTGAATAGGGAAGAATTGATCATGGATGAACCAAAAGATCAATGAAAACCGCACGTTCGGGGGCTTTACGGAACCAAACGGCTTTTCGAAGGTTTGTGGGGGGATATTCATGCAAGGGGGAATACCAACCATGTCATACACACGTAGAATTGTTGCTAAGGAAGAAAAGCTGATCGGCATCGCCAGATTGCATTGGATTTATGTGATCAAGGGTCTGATCTGGTTCTTGATCATGGCTGGCATCGGCTGGGGTCTGAACGATCTTATGACGCGCGGCTTTTTGCTAATTGGCAATGCCGTCGATACATATCCCGCACTCTTCATCTCTCTGGCGAACGGTGCGATGTACGTCATGATGGGTGCTGGCTTTTGGATTTTCCTTTTGATGGTGATCAAGGTCCTTGTCACCGAAGTCGCACTGACGGATCGCCGCGTCATCCATAAAGAAGGATTGCTCTTCGTCAAAGTGAAACAAATCGACCTCGAGGAAATTCGTGGCGAAAGTCTCGATCTTGGTAATCTGGGGCGCGTCCTCAATTACGGTTATTTGTTGCTGGATTGCCGTTTTATTGGCGATATACGTTTGCCGGCTATCGAGAACGCCGAAAATTTTCTGAAAGCATTGCATTACCAGCGCTCACACACGCAAGACGCTTTGAACGTGGTGGTCGGTAAAGGCAATCCCGTTCCGCTGAATGTTGTGAATGCGGAAAACCAGCAATCACCTGAAATGAAAACGCCGCAACCAACACAGGAGATGATAATGCAAATGTCCC
>CAYYPX010000157.1:0-3007 GCA_964473655.1 uncultured Micavibrio sp. | reverse complement strand
GTTCGGCTTCGACTTCGTTGCCCTCATTGTTCATGCGGACGGCGGCGTCGGCCGTGATGCCTTTTTCCCCGTCATAGGCGGACCATGCACGGCTATCGTAAGGGGCGAGAACTTCGCCGACCCCCAATTTGTCCATCAATGTTTTCAAATCCACGCGCATGGGCAACCTTTTGACCTATTTTAGCATAAAAGGGCAAGAATTTTCATGCCTTTTGGACCGAAATGCGCTGATCGCCCCTGAATTCTATAGTTAAAGCCCCTTCTTTTACTGCGTTGGCGGCGTCTGATATAACTTTACCGTCTTTGGAACGCACCACCGTGTATCCACGATCCAGTACTTTTTTAAAGGATAGACTTTCGAGCATGCGGCCAGCGTGATCGAGATGCTTTTGCGGGTCTTTGAGCAAGGTTGTACCCGCTCGCGCAAGGGCTTCCCCTACCATATTGGCTTGGCGGGTTTTTTCTTCGACCAAAGCGCGCGGGTGACGCGGTACAAGCGGGGCAAGAGTTTGGTTCTTGCGGGAGATGTTCTTTTCAAACCCATGCAGCAATTTGTTCAATGCCATATCGAGCTGCTGGGTTTTGGTATCGAGTAGGTGAGCCGGATCTCCAAGTTTTGCACGCAAAGTATCAAGACGATTTCCAAGCTCACGCAGCTTGCGGTCCATGCTGTTCGTCAATCGTTGCTGATCGTCCTGCACTTGCGCTAGTAAATTCAGACGTACAGGAACGGCGCGTTCTGCTGCGCCGGTTGGTGTCGGTGCGCGCAAATCCGCAGCGTAGTCGATCAACGTCGTGTCGGTTTCATGACCGACGGCGGAGATAAGAGCGATTGTGCTTTCGGCTGCTGCCCGCACAACGATTTCTTCGTTGAATGCCATCAAATCTTCGAGGCTTCCGCCGCCGCGCGCGACGATCAACAAATCTGGTTTTGGGATTTTTTTACCATCGAGAGCATTGAATCCGCGAATAGCAGCTACGATTTGTTCAGCGGCACCCGCACCTTGAACGGCAACCGGCCAGAGCAACAAATGGCGCGGAAATCTTTCGGAGATACGGTGGATGATATCGCGAATGACCGCGCCGGTAGGTGATGTCACGATACCGATCACATCGGGCAGAAACGGAATTTCTTTTTTACGCCCATCATCGAAAAGACCTTCCGCCGCCAGTTTCTTGCGGCGGTCTTCCAGCATTTTCAAGAGCGCGCCTTCGCCCGCCAGTTCCATCGATTCAATCACGAGTTGGTAGCGGGAATTTTTCGGATAGCTGGTCATTTTGCCGGTAATGATCACATCCAACCCGTCTTCAGGGCGCACCGATAACCGACCTACGGTCGTTTTCCAGCAGACGATATTGATAACGGAATCCTCATCCTTGATATCGCCGTACAAATGTCCGCTGCTTGCGAGCTTCAAGCCAGACAATTCGCCGCGCACACGCACACGGCCAAACGTTTCCTCCAGCGTGCGCTTTAGGGAAAAGGCCAGCTCGGAAACGCTCATTTCCGGAACATTGCTGCGCGGACTTGCGTTGGCGGATGCGGTGAACAGGTCTTCTGTCATGATAGCCGATAGTATAGAGTAGGAAGTGAAATCTCAACCAAGGATCGGTTCGAATGCCCCGCGATTTATCCCCTTATCTGGCCATGCCCGAACAGGATGCCGTCAAAACCCTGATTGCCGCATTGGATTGGGACGGGGCGAGATCGCAGCGTGTGTTTGAGAAGACGATGGCGACCATCCGTGTCATGCGCAACACCAAGCGTAAAGCCGGAAGTATCGAAAATTTCTTCCAGACGTATGGCCTTAATACCCAAGAGGGTATTGCCCTAATGACGTTAGCGGAGGCTTTGCTGCGTGTACCGGATGCCAAAACCGCCAATGCTCTGATCCGCGATAAAATCGCCGGAACGCAATGGCGTAAAGGCGGCGCAGCGAATGACGACTGGATGCTGCGCATGGCGGGCATGGGTTTGAATGTCAGCAAGAGCACGCTGGAAGGGCCTCTGTCTCGCTTAGGCGAGCCTGTTATTCGCAAAGCGATGGGCGAGGGGATGAAAATTCTCGGTGGCCAGTTCGTACTAGGACAATCCATTCAAGATGCCTTGAAGAATGCTGCGGCGTTGGAAAAAGACAAAGGGTATCTGTTTTCCTACGATATGCTCGGCGAGGGCGCCCGCACGGCGGAAGATGCGGAGGTCTATTTCCGCAGTTACGAGCAGGCGATCGATGAAATAGGAACCAGCAAATACCGCCATGAAACGCGCCATCCCGGCATTTCAGTAAAATTGTCTGCGCTGCATCCGCGCTATAACTTTGCGCAGGAATCAGATTGTGTTCCGGCATTGACCCAAAAGCTCAAAACATTGTGCCGTAAGGCCGCGAATTACAATATCTGGCTGACCGTCGATGCCGAGGAAGTGGATCGCCTCGAAACTTCGCTGAAAATCATTCGCAGTGTGATCGAAGACATCACGCTGACGGGTTGGGAAGGTTTTGGCTTGGCAGTGCAGGCCTATGGTAAGCGCACCTTGCCGATGATTGAAAATATTATTGAACTGGCACAGCAAAACCAACGACGCATTCAGGTGCGTCTTGTGAAAGGTGCGTATTGGGATACTGAGATTAAACGCGCACAAGTGAAGGGGCTTGATGATTACGCGGTCTACACGCGCAAATCACATACCGATCTTTGTTATTTGGCCTGCGCCCAAAAACTGCTTGCGGCGCGGGATCATATCTATCCGATGTTCGGAACGCATAATGCCTATACGGTGCAGGCGATCATCGACATGGCGGGTAACAATCGTGGCGGATTTGAATTCCAAAGATTGTTTGGTATGGGCGAAGCGTTGTACGAGCACGTGCTGGAAGATGAAAAACTGCCTGTACGGATTTATGCGCCCGTCGGTGTGCACAAAGATTTGCTGCCTTATCTGGTACGCCGTTTGCTCGAGAATGGGGCTAATTCGTCTTTCGTGAACAAGGTGTTCGACGACAATATT
>CAYYPX010000156.1:0-3024 GCA_964473655.1 uncultured Micavibrio sp. | reverse complement strand
CGCGCCCATTGGCCCGTGTGATTCAGGAGCATGTCAAACGCCCTCTGGCGGAAGAGTTATTGTTTGGTGATCTGGTGGATGGTGGAACCGTTCATATCAAAGTGAAAGACGATAAAATTTCGTTTGATATCGACGCGCAGAAAAAATCTAAAAAAGAGAAGCCGAAAAAAGAGACAGTAGAATAATTAGCGGGCTATTAGGACTGAGTGAAACATAAATGTTCCTGATGGCGCTTTCCAACAAACTGTCGACTTCCCCGCTGCGGCGGCACTTGTAGGCTCATCCCCAAAAACGAAACCACTGTAATCATAGGTTCCCTTAAACGGAATCCCAGAAATTCCGGAGTCTTCTACATTTAAGGGTGCTCCAACGAGCTCATTTATTTTATTGCAGGTGTTTAAATCCATTTTGTTTGAAGCCATCAACAAAATTAGGTCAGTGCACGCCGCAGATGCACAGGATGTTCCGATCCCTATAAGTTGATATCCTGTAACGTATCCATATTTTCGTGTTGCAAATAAAGCAGGATCAACGCTTGGCTCATAGTGTGGGGCTGGTGGGTTTTGCCAAGCGAGCCCACCGCCATTGGCTTCAAAGATGTGGCAGCTCTTATCGGCTGGAGAATTCGGGTTTTCATACCATGTCGGATCTGGTGCAGATGCGCTTTGAAAACTTATTTGTGTTTCTGTACAGCCCTTCAGCTGTAATCTTTTTACTGCCATTTTGACATCGTTTGCATAGGCAACCAATTGTTGGGCGTTAACCTTCGCCTGCTGATCCGTGATCATCGTCGTGCTGGTCCGTGAGCCTTGCATGAACGCAAAGCCAAGTGCGGCAAAGAGCGCGAGAGCGATAAAGAGCATGATGATGGCGCTACCGCGCTCAGATGAACTGTTCATGTTCTTATAATACCACGGCTTTCGCCCTCTATTCGAGCGGAGATTTTTGGCATACACTTACCCCCACAATGCGCGTCAAACACAAGAAATTAAAGGAATGGGTTGCCGCCGGTCTGATGACCGATGCTCAGGCCGACATAATTCATGATTATGAGGAAAACCGCCGCAAAGGTGGCTTTGGCCGCGGGCTTGTGGGTTTAAGCCTTTTTGCCATCGTGATCGGTGTTTTATCCGTCATCGCCGCCAACTGGTACGCCATTCCGGGCGATACAAAAATCGGCGCGCACGTTCTGCTCAACGCCTTTGTCGGCTGGGTTGCGTGGCGCGCCGACAAGAACGGTAATAATCTCTGGCGCGAAGGGGCGACCTTTACTTTTGTCGGCCTGACCATGACGTTGATCTTGCTCATCGGGCAGGTCTATCAACTGGATGGAAAAGCCGTTCATGCGTTCTCCCTCTGGATGGTCATCACATTCCCGTTCTTCATGTTACTGGGTCGCGGTTATATGACGGCGATTCCATGGATGATCGCGTTTTTATCGACACTGAGTTTGGTCGTCGGAGAATATTTCGATCTGATCCCCGACAAGTGGGAAATAACGGCCGGCCTTTCCTTGACGGCGTTTTTGCCTTTGCTCCTGATCGGCAAGGGCCTTATCCCATGGTTCCAAAAATTCCGCCCTGCGTTGGCCGATACGTGCCACAAGATCGGTATTGTATGGCTCTTAGTTATGGCCTCATGCTGTTTGGCCTTCTATCACTTCATGTTCGAAATGCCGGGCGAAATGTATATGCAGATTTTACCGCATTTCATGCCTGTTCTGGGTGCTGGTCTTGCCATGATCGGCGTGCACGCAGCCCTTCATAAATTTTACAAAGACGATCCTGCCATGAAACTTGGCGCATTGTTTGTGCTGGTCAGTTTTGTCGCACAATTCCTGCCGCTGCTGTTGCATGGCTGGGGCGGCATACTCACTTCGGCCATATTGTTCCTCGGTTACTGGATATTCATAGGCTGGCTTGGCCAGATGACGGGCCGGATGCGCATCGTCTCATTGGCGATCACGGTTATCGCCATCCGCATTTTCGTGGTTTATATCGAATTGTTCGGCACGTTGTTCGACACCGGTATCGGTTTAATCGTTGGTGGTGTTGTCATGCTCTCGCTTTTGTATGGTGCTCGTAAAATGAACACACGACTGACGAAAGGGGGCGTGAATGCATAAATATAAAACACACGCCATTGTTCTTTCGATCATTCTGGCGATTGTCGTTCCGCTTTACACCGCCGTGAAAGCGCACCGCGATATGTCTTCGTTTCCGATTGTGAAATTCGATATCGAACCCGTCGATCCACGCGATTTGATGTATGGGCATTATCTGACCTTTGCGATCAAATGGAATTGGAAGGGTGGCAGCGGCGACCAGCAAGAATGCAGCTATGGTGAGTGTTGTCTTTGTGTCGATGGTGCGCCCAAGAACCCCGAAGTTTCGATGAAAGCCTGCCCGCCCAAGAGCGAAGAATTTCCATCGTGCAATTACACGCTTCGTGGAAATTACTATGGTGGCAACACATTCGATGCGGGTGTTACCCGTTATTATGTTGATGAGAAAGCCGCCCTACCGTTGGAGCATTTATTCCGCGACAAGAAAGCGAGTTTCTCCATAGGGCTTGGCATGAAACCACATGGGAAACCTGTGGTTGAAAAGCTTTACGTTAACGATATGCCGCTTAAGGATTTTCTTGGCTTGCATAGCGGCATCATGGAAGATCCGAACTATGAGTTCAAAAAGGGCGAAGAGCCGGCTCCAAAAGTTCCTACACCTTAATCTCGAAAATAGCATCGATTTCAACGGCGACCCCATAAGGGAGATTCACAGCGCCCACGGCAAATCGCGCGTGTCTTCCACGATCTCCCAATACATGGACGATCAAGTCGGAGGCACCATTTATAACAGTAGGCATTTCTTTGAATTCGGTTGTCGAATTTACAAATCCGCCAAGCTTGACGCAGCGTACGATCTTGCTTTCATCGCCACCCACAGCCAACAACAATTGCGCCAAAATATTTAGCCCGCAAGATTGCGCAGCTTTCTGTCCCTCTTCAATTGTCATATTTTCACC
>CAYYPX010000155.1:0-3034 GCA_964473655.1 uncultured Micavibrio sp. | reverse complement strand
TTATCGCTTATGAAAACGGTAGTGTCTTATACCACTCTAGACGAGCGCGCGAGGGAGATTTTCCGCCATATCGTCGAAAATTATATGGCGAGCGGCGATCCGGTCGGCTCACGCACGCTTTCCCGCAATTTCGATCTGTCCCCCGCCACCATCCGAAACGTAATGGCCGATCTGGAACAACTCGGCCTTTTGGAAGCGCCGCATATTTCCGCAGGCCGCCTACCCACCACGCAAGGCCTTCGCTATTTTATCGACGGGATCATGGAGATCGGATCGCTGAACGAGGCCGAACGCGCAGCCCTTGAATCCCAATATACCGAAAGCAACTCCGTGCCAGATATGCTAGAACAGGCTTCGCGCCTTTTATCCGGCCTGTCCGCCAGCGCAGGTCTGGTCGTCGCGCCAAAGGCCGACAAAGCCATCCGCCACATCGAATTCGTCTCGCTGCAACCCACCCGCGCGCTGGTCATCATCGTCCCCGAAGACGGCATGGTTGAAAACCGCGTCATGCAATTGCCCGCCGGAATCACGCCGGACATTTTAAAACAGGCCAGCAATTTTTTATCCGAACGCCTCTACGGCAAAACCTTTGCTGAAATGCGTGGACTTATAAAAGAAGAAATCACCGCGCGTCGAGACGAACTCGGTGAGCTGATGACTCGTATTATAGAAGAAGGACTTGCCACCCAAACCGGAGACGGAACTTTAATCGTTCGCGGCACGTCCAAGTTGCTCGACCAAGGCTCCATTCAAGATTTAGATCGCGTGCGCCTGTTAATGGAACAACTCGAAGCCAAAGAAACCGTTTCCAAATTGCTTGATGAGGCCGGACAGGCTGATGGCGTCAAAATCTTCATCGGCTCCGAAAATCCAGTCTTCGGCGGATCGGGCCATTCCCTGATCCTCACCCCCTACCGCAACGGCGCGGGATCGTTCGTCGGCGCGGTCGGCGTGATCGGCCCCACCCGCCTAGATTATGCAAAAATAGTCCCTTCAGTCAGCTTCATGGCCGAAATGATTACCCGCAATATCAGGAAACTATCCGAGGGATAATTGCCCTCGCCGCCCGAACTCTGTATCCTTTTGTGAACGGAGTGTTCGCCTTGAAAATATCATCGAAAAAATTACTGGTTTTGTCCTTTGTCCTTGTCGCTTTGTCGCTTCCGGCCTTCGCGCAGGAAAACATGACGTATGACCCGACATACACGGGCAAGAAAAACGAAGTGGCCGAACAAATCCGCGCGGCGGAAAAGCAAAGCCTTTCCGAAAAAGGTTTCATCTCCCCCCAAAGCGTTCAGGTTTCCATCGTCCATCATTCCTACATGGATGAAAATCAATTCGGCCTTCAAATGTCCGTACCGGATATGGTGAGTGGTTGCTATGAAATCACGCCGTTGGAATATGAAGCAAAATTCGTTGATCCCTATTATCTCGACATCAAGGTAAAAAAATATCGCCGTGTTGCCCCCGAAGGTGCCGCGGCGCATAAGAAATGCGATCGTAACAACAAGATGTCGAGCGCTCTGATGGTTCTCGACAAAAAAGATCTACAAAAACGCGGCACACAATCCATTCGTTTTTCTGCCGATGCTGGCTCCGATATTTATAAAATTCAACTCGATGATCAAAAGATCGAATTGGTGCCGGAAAGCATGGTAGTGTTCAAAGGCCAAGGCATGGCAGGAGAACTCAAAGACCGCCTCGTATACGGCTTTTCCAACAATCGCATGGTGGCCCTGCACGTTCCCATGGCCAATCCTGGTGAAGATTTAACCCAGCAAATCATGATATTCGCCGCCAACAACGCCCTTTCGCCCGCTGGCCAGCCAACATGGGGTGGAAATGGCATGGCAACGTATTATTTCTATGATCAGAGTGGACGCACCCTTTCCCAAATCGGCGAAAACGGGTATGTCGAAATCGGCAAGGTCACCGCGAACCGTCCCTATGATGGTGCGCAAGGCCGTGTCGAAGCGGGCAAAGCCTTAAGCGTATTTGCAACGCGTCCCGGAACACAATTATAAGAGATTTGAAATGAGTAACGAACCAAACCAGACGCCGGAAGAAACGCCGGACATCAATCCAGAAACGCAAGCCGATCAGGCGGAAGCATCGAACGCCTCCGATCCAGTTGATCTCGCCGCCGTGCGTATCAAACAACTTGAGGCCGAAGTCGCCGACATCAAAGACAAAGCCATGCGTGCTTTGGCCGATGCCGAAAACACGCGCCGCCGTGCATTGAAAGATCGCGATGATGCCAGCAAATACGCCGTAAGTTCTTTTGCAAAAGACCTGCTGGATTTTTCCGACAACTTCCATCGCGCGCTCGCCGCCATACCGGCCGAAACACATGACGATCCGAAAATCGCGTCGATCATTTCCGGCTTGGAAGCGATGGATGCAAACCTGCTCAAAACATTTGAAAAGCACGGCATCAAGAAAATCGAACCGCTCGACGAAACCTTCAATCCGAATTTCCACGAAGTGATGTTCGAAGCCGTCACGCCGGGCAAACCTGCTGGCATCGTCATTCAAGTTGTCGAGGCTGGCTATGTGCTAAATGACCGCCTACTCCGCGCCGCCAAAGTCGGCGTCTCCAAAGGCGGCATGGGCACGGATCATCAGGTTGATAGATCGGCTTAACAATGGCCGACTTTATCAACACACCCCTAACACCAGAACTTTACTGTACGGATATAAAACTGAGCCTTGCATTCTATGTCGGTGTTCTGGGATTTAACATCCAGTACCAGCGTGAAGAGGAAAACTTTGCCATGCTCGAACGGCAAGGTTCGCGCCTTATGCTAGACCAACTCGTTCCCGATAAACGAACATGGATTAAGGGCGATTTGGAAAGACCTTTCGGACGCGGCGTAAACTTCCAGATCGACACAACGAATGTCGATGAACTTTATCAAAAAGTCCTAAGCGCTAGCGCGCCTATCTTTCTACCTTTGGAAGAAAAATGGTACCGCGCCGGCAATATAGAAGTTGGAAACCGACAGTTTATCGTACTTGATCCAGATGGTTATAT
>CAYYPX010000154.1:0-3036 GCA_964473655.1 uncultured Micavibrio sp. | reverse complement strand
CCTTGAATTTTAATGAATTTTTCGATCGTATGACGCAGTACAGCTTTGCCGCCAATTTTCGCGTATTGTTTGGGCGTCGAAAGGCCTGTCCGAGAGCCGCTTCCGGCGGCGGCAATCAGTAGATGGAAAGGGGTTTCGATGGGTTTTGACATATTCAATTCCCTTGCGTTTTCAGACCAAACTGTGGATAGTCTTAAAAACCAAAAAGGTCAAATATTGTAATATGATTGCCCCATGACCACCCAACCGCCCCAGAACGAAGAATTAAAGCCTGTCAGTCAGGGCGGGGTCTCCCTCTGGTATGCTTTGGAGCGTTCCGTGTTCGGGCGCAAGAGAAGCTGGGCGGGCAAGTTCGGCAGGTTCTTCTTCCGCAGGGGATGGAGCGGAAAATTCGCCATCATCCTTTTGTTTGCCATCATCGCAAGCGGTATCGCGACCTATGCCGCGTTATCCGAAGCGCCGCCTTTTGGAAATGATCCAAATGCGGTGATCTGGCTGCTTAATCTCGACCTTGTGATTTTGCTGATGCTGGTGGGGTTGATTGCCCGTCGATTTGCGAAATTACTCAGTGGGCGTAGAAAAGGGTTGGCTGGATCGAAGCTGCACATGCGGCTTGTCGTCATCTTTTCGGTGATGGCGGCGGCGCCAGCCATCATCATGGCGATTTTTTCGACATTCTTTTTTCATTTTGGTGTGCAGGCTTGGTTTAGCGATCAGGTGAAAACGGCAGTCGAATCCGCACAGATTGTTGCGGAATCGTATCTGGAAGAGCACCAGCAGATTATCAAAGCCGATATCCTCGCGATGGCGAATGACCTCGATCGTCAATCTGCGCTGTATTACGAAGAGTTCGATAAATTTGAAGGCTATCTGGAGACGCAATCTTTCGCGCGAAATTTATCCGAAGTGATGATCTTTAATGGAAGCGGTAAAATTCTTGCGCGTACGGGTCTTACTTTCACACTAACTTTTGAGGGGCTTCCGAATTACGTTTTGGAGCAGGCCAAGGACGGCGAAGTTGTCGTCATGACCGGCGAATTTGAAGATCGTGTGCGCGCTCTTGTCAAGCTTACCAATTATTCCGATGCTTATTTGTTTGTTGGGCGAATGGTTGATCCGGCCGTTCTCACGCAAATCGATAAAACCAACAAGGCAGCGACGGCCTATACAACGCTTTCCGAAAAGACAAGCGGATTGATGCTGACGATCACTTTGATCTTTATGGTGGTTGCGTTCATGTTCCTTTTGGCCGCGACTTGGTTCGGTATTTTGTTGGCGCGACAATTGGTAACGCCGATTGGTAGTTTGATCACGGTATCGGACCGTGTGCGAGCCGGAGATTTGACAGCGCGTGTGCAAGAGGGTGAGCAGATCGAAGAATTCGATTATCTGGCGAAATCGTTCAACCGCATGACGATGCAGATTCAAGAGCAGCGAGAAGAAGCGTTAAGCGCGAACCGCCAATTGGAACAACGTCGTAGGTTTACCGAAGCGGTTTTGGCAGGGGTTACGGCCGGTGTTGTAGGCGTCGATGCAAAAGGCGCAGTAACATTGGCGAATGCGTCAGCGGCCGAAATGTTTGGTATGGATCAGGATAAGGTCATCGGTCGTAATATCGGCGACATTGTGCAGGATATCGAGCCGTTGTTGGAGCAGGCGCAGCAAAAGACAGGAAAAATTGTTCAGTCGGAAATACATATGTTGTCCAAGCGTGATATGACGCGCCGGACTTTGCTGGTTCGTATATCTGTCGATGAAAATAAGGCGGCTGTTCTGACGTTCGATGACATCACGGATCTTCAAGCGGCGCAGCGGAATATCGCGTGGTCGGATGTGGCAAGACGTATTGCGCATGAGATTAAAAATCCGCTGACGCCTATTCAATTGTCAGCGGAGCGGCTAAAGCGCAAATACATGAAAGAGGTCACCAGCGACCCAGAAACTTTTGCCGAATGCACCGATACGATTATTCGCCATGTCGGTGATATCGGTCGTATGGTCAATGAATTTTCTGATTTTGCACGTATGCCGGAGCCAGTGATGAAGGAAGAGAATGTGCCGTTGCATATTCGCCAAACTCTAACGCTTCAAAAAGAAGCGCACGGCGATATCGATTTCAAGATGACGGACAATTGCGGCGATCTGAATATTCTTTGCGATGTGCAGCAAATCAGGCAAGCTTTTACGAATTTAGTGCAGAACGCGATTGATTCCATCCATGAAAAAGGCGGGCAAAAAAGGCTGAACGTTCTTATTACCTACGATAACGCGAATGAAAATTGTGTGATAAGTATTGCGGATAGCGGGCTTGGCCTTCCCAAAGGTGAAGAAGTTTCCCGTCTGACCGAGCCGTATGTAACGCACAAAGCACGTGGTACAGGATTGGGTCTTGCGATCGTGAAAAAAATTATGGAAGACCATGGCGGGCGTCTGGTGCTTGGTGCCACGGAGTGGGTAAAATCGCTTGAGGGGTGGAGTGATTTGGGTGGAGCGACCGTTAGTCTTGTTCTGCCATTACAGGAAAAAGAACTTCAAAATAAAAGCCGTGCCGCGTAGAGTAGAAAAATATGGCCATAGATATTCTTATTGTTGATGATGAAGACGACATCCGGAAGCTGATCAAGGGCATTCTGGAAGACGAAGGTTATGCCACGCGTCAGGCGAACGGATCGGCCAAAGCCTATGCCGAGATTCAAGCCAAAGCACCTGACATCATTATTCTCGATATCTGGTTGCAGGGTAGCGACGATGACGGTCTGGAAATCCTGAAGAAGGTCAAAAAAGAATTCCCGTTGCTGCCGGTCATCATGATTTCCGGTCACGGAACGATTGAAACCGCCGTGACGGCCATTAAGATAGGCGCATATGATTTCATTGAAAAACCGTTCAAGTCCGATCGTTTGATTTTGATGATCGAACGCGCGATGGAAATTTCCCGCCTGAAACGAGAGAATGAAACATTGAAAGGTCGCCGCGATGCACCAGTCGAGATGATCGGTTCTTCCAATGTGATGAACGGCCTTACCCAATCGCTTG
>CAYYPX010000153.1:0-3072 GCA_964473655.1 uncultured Micavibrio sp. | reverse complement strand
GGGTATAACGATCGGGGCGTATTTCATAGCTCAAATCCAGATCAACGCCGGAAGCAAGACGTGCACCAGCATCAGGCCCGTAAATTTTTGTTAAGAACACATTCATGTCGGCGGCATCAATCGGGCGATAGACGGCCGGATAAAGTGTTCCGTATATTTCGTTGTAAATGGGGCGATCTGTTTGAATCGTGATGTCGGATGAATTTTTCTTCACGCACCAGAGCAGGAAATTGTCGATCATGTCGTCTTGGAAACGCGGCTGCTCGTCAGGCCACGTTTCGCCGATCTTGTCTTTCGCTTTGAGTAAGCTTATCGGTTTGCGGGCGACCATTCTTCAGATCCCGTCTTGAGTGCAGGCAGGCCCGTGATCGATACTGCGCGATCACCAACCCGCATTTCATTGCCGCCGCCGGTGACGCCACGATCAACCTGCAACGCGTAAGGCGGAGATACCATTCCTTGGGACAGCAATGTGCGGTAACGCACCATGCCGTTATAATCGGCGGTCAGTTTGTTCAAGTCTGCTTGAAAAATTTCATCGGCTTGCTCGACACCGGCGACCCAGCCTTTTTCAAAGTTAGAGTCCCAACTTTGTTTTTCTTCCGTGGTTTCGGGAAGAAGAATATCCGGCGGCGGCGCGACTTCGCCCCATTGACGCTCCAGATAGGCACGCCATGTGCGTGCGGTGGAGACGATGCGTGCGTTACGTCCGATGTTATAAACACGGTCGGCAACGGCGGCTTGCAATCCACCTTGTTCGATCATCATCGCATCAACGGATTCCGCGATAATCGGCGGCTCGATCAAAAGGCCTGATGGGGCGGGAATCAAAAGCTGACGGAAGTCGAACACTTTATCCATGTAGCTGGAGCGCGTTTCGATTTCCTGACGGATGTAATATGTGCGCCAATTCAAACCACCACGCGCACCATAAGACAAAGCCGCTTCACGAATTGCATCATTGCGGATTTCAATGGGCATTCCGGTTTCGGAATCCTTTTCCGTCTTCATTTTCTTGATGGCCTTCAATTCTTCTTTCGAAGGTGGCGGCGCGATTTCATCAATGCTGTTCGCCGCCGCGAACACGGGCGATGAGACGGCAAGGCCGCAAAGAAGAAGGATTGTTGCAAAGGTCAGGCGCATGGCCTTAGCCTCCCACGCCGGTCACTGGCGCATAGTGGAGTTCGATCATTTGGCGTTCGGAATCGACTTTTACATCTGCGCGCACGCCAAGCTGTAATCCGATATCGCGCAAGATCTCAATCACAGGCTCGTTCTGTACATCGACATTCACGACCAGAGGCAGCGGCGGGCGGTTGCCCAGCGCGATAAAATTATAGCTGGCGCGGTCGGCCAATTTTTTTAAAACCTGCTCTGGCGGTCCAACCCATGTCAGGGTCATGGCGCGAGCCAGTTCTTCGGGGGCATTGTGGATTGGCTGCACGGCAACGCCCGGTGATTTTTGTTGTTCGATGGCGGCCAGCGTTTGTAGCGAGTTCGAAGCGCGGTCGGCGGCTTCGGCCAGCATCAAGGATACTTTGTCCGGCGATGTGACGACTTGCGGATTGCGCTTGGGCGTCATCTCGCACGCGCCCAGCATCACGCAGATCGCGGCAAGGGCCAGCGGAATGAATTTTTTCTCTGCTTTAAAAAATGTTTTCATTCGTGTCGTCATGCGCCTGTTTGGGAGGTCTCGAATCGGTCTTTGGTACAGTTTACAACCTTATCCCCTCGTCAAGAATGGGACAAGATAATCAATAAAGTAATCCAGTACCTTAAATCAAGTTTACCGCGTATTGGCGTCGCGAAGCAAACCTTGGGAGCGCATGGCCGAAACCACGCGGCCTTTGTAGGGATGGCCATATTGCGGCGTGCGGGAATGATAATGGGCGATCGCCTTGGCAAGGCTGCCTGTTTCGTTCAAATGTGTCCGTAAAATCCACGCGGAAACGCCCATATTCGTGCATGGATCGTCGCGCACCCAGCGAAGCGCGGTATCTTCGGAAACGCCCCATTTTTCGGCCAGAAGCGGAATCCAGAGCGTGTTGATCTGCATGGGCCCAAGATCGTAGGAGCCGTTGACGTTCGGGCCAACGGCCTGACCCGCCGTGCCGCCTTCAACCTGATGGATCCCCACCAGCACAGCCGGAGGAACGGAGTAGGTTTGCGCGGCCAACATCAGGCATGCAGCGAGAATTTTGGTCATTTGCTATTATACGTCATGAAAGTGTTAAGATAATTTTAGCGCGAATGCGCGAAGGAAGGCAAATCGTACCAGATTCCTGTGGAAAAAGGGAGAAGCTTTCGGAACCTTATTTTTTCTTGAAAAAAACGACATCGGACTGCCACCTGCAGCCGGAGGGGCCGTTGGGGCTGGCGGGGCGATATTGATTGGTGGTGGGGCCGGTGCTTCTTCCGGAATTTCGGCAGAAACCTGCGGTTTTACGGCTGATGAACCCGCGCCGGACGTGGCAGGCTGACCGCCGCCCAGACCGCCCAAAAGGGCCTCGACCATGGCGACCTGCTTATCGAAAAGAGCGAAGACCGTCTCGGACGAGGCATTTGATCCCTCGCCTTGCGTTTTCAGTCTTTGCGTTTCGGCGCGGTGCGCGCCCGCATAAATCTGTGAAAGCGATTGCATCAAAATCATCTCGCCCATCACGCTGCCGCCAGCGGAAAATTTCGCCTGCAATCGTTTGGCTTGGTTCGCGATTTTTTCGGATGCGGTCTGGATCAATTGCGTGGCCTCCACCCCGAAAGAAAATTCGGATACCGCCGAGATCGCGGGAAGCATCGCGTTGATGGAGAATAAATTCACCTGCACCGGATCGATGAAGGGGGGCGTTCCGTCCAATGTTTTCAATCTTTGCGCGTGTTCGATGGCGGGCGCAAAATTATCGGCGAACAGAATAACGGACTGCAATGCCTTGATCATGCGCTGCGCGTCGGCCTCGGTCGGCAGGCGTCCCGTTTGCCTGTATGTGTCCGCAATCAAGTTTCCGGTAATGGCGGCGAGCGATACGCGGATCGCATCGGCGTTGCCGTCATCGGATTTGATGTTCATCGATTGCG
>CAYYPX010000152.1:0-3088 GCA_964473655.1 uncultured Micavibrio sp. | reverse complement strand
AAACGCGTTGAAACAGGCCTTCTCGCGGCTGCCGTCTACAAGGGTGAGCATGAAAAAGTGCGCCAGATGCAGCTAGCATCGGCCACACAGGCAACATCAAATCCGGCAGATGATCTAGTGCAGCAATTTTCCGCCGAACAAAAACTTTCTCCCGTAACGCCCGTTGCTGTCCCACCGGCAGCTCCGGCGGCCAGCGATCTATGGTCTATCCAGATCGGTGCCTATACCAGCCGCGTTGCCACCGATGATGCACTCCGCCTTGCCAAGAGCAAGCTGCCGGGTACGCTTTCCCACGCCAACCCGATCGTTGTTCCTTTGAAAACATCCGAAGGTGTTTTGTTCAGAGGGCGTCTTGGCAATCTGAGCCAAGCACAAGCCGTCGAAGCCTGCCGTCATTTCCGTGATTGTTTGCCGGTCGCGCCGCGATGAAAACCCTGCAGCAAAAACGCAAAAATCAATCCGGCAATATGCTGGTCTATATTCTAGGCGCCATCATATTGATGGGACTTTTGTTTGTTGCGCTGAAAGGCAGTTTTCAAGAAGGTACAGGCATCGATCCTGAAAAGAATGCGATGCTGGTCGGACAAGTGCAGCGTTATGGCGCGGAGCTAGAACGCGGCGTGAAATATATTCTCGACAACGGTTATTCCGAAGCAGATATCCGCTTTGCCCACCCAAGTGCAGATGCCGGATATGGTTCTATTTCAGACAATCCAGCGCGGCAGGTTTTTTCACCCGAGGGCGGCGGTGTAGAAAGACAATTAGCACCTACAGGCTCGCAATTGACGGGAACAACCATTCCATGGGTCATCAGTGCACGTGTTGCGGTCACAGGGGTAGGATCAACCTGCACAGGCAATGAGTGCGCGGATCTTGTTCTCTTTATGCCGAATACGGTAAAGGAAGTATGTCTTATCATTAACAGTCGACTTGGGATTACCAACCCATCCGGCGATGCGCCGGTTGATCCGGACGATTTCTCGTGGCTTTCGCCCGTTTTCGACGGCACTTTCGAACGCTGGAATTACATCAATACAACAGGCAATTATCTCGACGGAAGACCAGAGGGCTGCGTCAAAACACAATCGACTGGTCGTTACTATTACTACCGCGTGCTGCTTGCCCGTTAATTACCGGTCGAAGATTTCATCCATGCCATCGCGGACCTGATAGAGCGGAATGCCGCCGCTGTAAGGATCCATGTGCCTTCTGATATCGCCGGTGATGGGCAGGGAGTAAACCTGCAATCCCAAAAGCTGTCCGCTGGATCTGTCTTTCATCTGAAGACGAACGGTCAAAGTCTTTGTATAGGCCTCGTACGATCCAAAGACCACGCCTTGGCTCTTTGCGCCCGTCGATGTTGTCGTATCGACAACATTGTAACCAAGCTGCATGAATCTTGTGCGGATTTGCTCCGTCATCAAATCGGTCAGTTTCGGGTTGGTGACTTTTTTGTCGTTTCTGATACGTGGAATTTCCACGAGGCGTTCGACGATCAGCGGCGAATTACGATCGAATCTTTGCTTGGTCTGCACGGTCAGATTATCGACCGCCGCATAGGTTGCATTGGCCAGATTGACGCTCTCGCCGCCATAAATAAGTGACGTCGCCGCCGTTCCCACGACGCTAGGATTCATACATCCCGCCAGCGCAACAATCGCGACACCGGCCAAAATTATGTTGCGTGTTTTGATCATGCGTTATTGCCGGATGTTTTCAGGGCCGCCGGTTGGTTGCGGCAAGAAACCGGGAACCACTTCGGGGAATGCCGCGAAAGGAACTTGCAATTTTTCCGCGCCTTGGATGAAGAAGTCTCCCTCTTCGCTGGTCAGCAATTTTCCATCCTTGCCGATCCCGTCATAGACATGAATTGCCAGATGCACGTTCGGTGCGCCGGCGGCAGGGTTCGGCAATGGCGTTGCGGCGTATGTGAAAACGTAAGCATCAACCGGAGAATCGGTCAGCGTGTAGCCCACATGGCGCATCGATTCACGAATATCGTTGTCCATGTTGGCATAGAAGGCTGTCATCGGTTCGGGTTTTGCCACATAGATATTCTTGGGTGGCATACCTGCACGTTCTGTCAGGCTATCGACCAGTTGATAAACTGCAAGGCGGAACTGGTCTGCTTGTTGCGGTCCCATCGTCTGTCGCTGCGCTGTGGTGAATTGGCCGGACTGTGATGGCACTTGGGATTTATAAGGCTTGTTGTGATGCGTGTAGCCATCGGGCAGCGAGTTCGGCGTGCTGCAGGCGGTCAAGGCGGCTGCGCATACGCTCAAAGCGAGAATCGACGTCTTGGAAAAAACGGTCATGGGCTTAAAAATCCTTGGAAAGTTTGGGAAGAATACTTGGACACTTGCCCGCGATTCTACCAAGGATCATTCAAGCCGTACAGAGCCGTTTGTGCCTATATGTTATGTCAGGGCGCGCTGCGCTTCTCCCATGCCGGTGGATGACAGGCGGCAAAAGAATCTGCCATCGCCTTTTGTGCAAGGCGCGCAATAAAGCTCCAGCCATCCGCTTCGTACAGCATCGCGCACGGCCTCAAACCCATAGCGACGTTTCAATTCATCTTCGTACAAAACGGCTTGCGGCCCTTCGAAGTAACAAGACAACAGATAGAGATCGTGCAGCATGGCACCCTCCTAAAGTGTTTGACGGTTGGGACGGATAGGCTTTGTGACGTGAGAGAGTCACTCTTGATATTAAGAATTATTCTCAATTAGGCTGCGACTGTCAAGCCGATTGGATTAAAAACCACAAGATATTGTGGATTAATAATTACGGGAATACCAGATAGGCCTTAGGCTGATTTGCGGCTTTTATCGATGATGGCGGTCGTGCTGAACCCTTCATGCATCGCCATGATGGCAACTTCGCCGCCATAGGATTGTACGATCTTGGCTTCGGGCAATTGATCGATCTTGTAATCGCCGCCTTTGAAGAAAATATCGGGCTGTAATTTACCGATCAGATCGCACGGCGTGTTGTCCGCGCCCTGTTTGGTTGCGCCGAACAGCACGACAAGATCCGTTTGTGCCTATATGTTATGTCAGGGCGCGCTGCGCTTCTCCCATGCCGGTGG
>CAYYPX010000151.1:0-3108 GCA_964473655.1 uncultured Micavibrio sp. | reverse complement strand
TGCTGGGTCTGTATCACCGAACATCTTCACATATCCGCCAAGTGGGATCAGCGAAAATTTCCAACGTGTTCCGTTTTTATCGTGAAAACCGAAAAGCTCTTTACCAAAACCAATCGAAAAAGTTTCGACCTTCACACCGCACATACGCGCAACGATGTAATGGCCCCACTCGTGCACGAACACCAACAAGCTGAGGACGAACAGGAACGTTCCACCGTAGACCCAGATATTGCTGAATACGAGGTTTAACAAATCGAAAATGGTGGTCATGATACTTTCCGGTTGGTGGTTGTTTTGTTCAAAATATAGGCCCGCGCGATTTTACGCATTTCGGAATCAAAGGCTACAATACTTTCCAGCCCGTCGATAGAAGCAGTTCCGCATTCCGCGACCGTTCTCTGGACGATATCGAAAATATCTATGAAACCGATCCGCTCGCCTAAAAACTCCTCAACCGCAATTTCGTTGGCGGCATTGAAGGCGATACAGGACGCGAGCCCTTCTTGCAGGCAATCATAGGCAAGCTTTATGGCGGGAAAACGGCGATCATCTACCGGCTCAAACGTAAGATTTGAAATTTTTGTAAAATCAATATGTTGTGCCGGTCCGCTAATCCTGTTTGGCCACCCCAGAGCATATGTGATCGGCACACGCATATCGGATGCGCCCATCTGGGCCAGAACTGAACCATCCTCATACTCCACCATGGAATGGATCACCGATTGCGGATGGACCAAAACATCAATCTGGCTAGGCGCCATATCGAACAGATAATGCGCCTCGATCACTTCCAGCGCCTTGTTGAACATGGTCGCGCTATCGATGGAAATCTTTCGGCCCATGGTCCAGTTCGGATGCGCCAATGCCTGCGCCGGTGTCGCCGCTTGCATTTGCTCGATCGTCGATGTGCGGAACGGACCGCCGGATGCCGTTAGAATAATCCGTCTGATCGCACCTTTATTTTCTGTTTCGAACACTTGGAAGATCGCGTTGTGTTCACTATCGACCGGTAAGATTGTCGCCCCGGATTTATTCGCGGCACCAATAACAATCGGCCCCGCCGCGATCAACGGCTCTTTGTTGGCGATGGCAACGTGCTGGCCATTTCTAATCGCGGCTAGCAATGGCTTCAATCCTGCCATACCGACAATTGCCGCCATCGTGCAATCAACTTTTTCCGAAGCCGCATCAAGGATCGCTTGCTCACTCGCCGCGGTTTTGATCTTCGTTCCCGCCAATGACTCCTTCAATGCGCCATGTAAACTCTCATCACCAATCACCGCCAGCTTTGCATTGGTGGCTTTCGCCTGCTCCGCCAGCAACTCCACATTCGTCTGCGCGGTCAAAGCATGAACTGAAAACAAATCAGGATTAGCTTTAACGACATCGATCGTGCCCTTACCGACAGATCCTGTAGACCCTAAAATGGTAACGCTCTTGCTCATAATCCCAGCACCATAAGACTACCAAGGAATACAGGCGCGGCCAGAAGCAATGAATCAATCCGATCTAAAATACCGCCATGACCGGGAATAAGATTGCCGGAATCTTTTACATCCGCCTGACGTTTGAAGTAAGATTCAATCAAATCACCCGCCTGCCCACTGAGCGTGATCGACGCGCCAAGCAAAAACATCAAGGCAAAAGATTTTTCTTCACCGATCGCCATATCAAAACCCAACAAGTCCGACAGGCACGGACCCAAATATAACGCATAGGCAACCAAAATCACCGCGCTGCTGATGACGCCACCAATCAATCCGGCCCATGTTTTTTTCGGGCTGATGCTCGGAGCAAGTTTCGGCCCGCCGATTGTCTTACCGGTAAAATATGCACCGATATCCGATGCCCAGATACAAAGCATCAACGCCAGCGCAAGCCCTGCGCCATCCGGATAATGCAATCTCAAATACGTGAAAGCGGCGAAGCCCGCGCCGATGTAAATCAAACCAGCAAAGCCAAACAAAGCGGAATGCGGTAGGCGATTGACCATGCGCGTCCATTCAAGAAGAGATAAACCCAAACCAAGCGCGATCATGATCAGGAAAGGCATACCGCCATAGATCATGGCAAACAAAACCAGCGGTGCCAGAACCAAGGCCGACACGACTCTCAAATACAATGATGTATGGCCTTTATTTTCTGTCATGGCACTTTGCCGATCAGATACTGGTTACCGCGCCGAAACGACGCTCGCGCTTTTGGAAGTCCGCAATTGCCGCTTCCAGATCACCCTTGCCGAAATCCGGCCACAACGTTTGCGTAAAAACAAACTCTGTATAGGCACACTGCCACAAAAGGAAATTACTGATCCTTTGCTCCCCGCTGGTGCGGATTAAAATGTCAGGGTCTGGAATATTGCGGGTCATCAAATGGTTCGGGAAGAATTCTTCAGCCGTTTCGAATGAAGCGGGAAGCCCCTGCTCCATCATCTGCTTGGCGTAATTGGCCGCCGCATTCAAAATTTCATTCCGACTGCCGTAATTGAGCGCGACGTTCAGGAACAACGCGTCATTGTCCTTGGTCAGCTTTTCGGCATTCTCGATCAACTCGACGATGTCATCGGATAATTCTTTGCGTGATCCCAAAACCTGCAAACGGATATTATTTCGGTGAAGGTCTGCTGTTTCGGCACGAAGAAACATACGGAGCAAGCGCATCAACTCGTTGATCTCGTCGGCGGGCCTGCTCCAGTTCTCGGATGAAAACCCGAACAGCGTGATGTATTTCACACCTAACTCATTCGCAGATTTTACAACGCGCTTACACGCTTCGACACCTTGATGATGCCCGGCCGTGCGGGGCAAGCCGCGGCTCTTCGCCCAGCGTCCGTTACCGTCCATGATAATGGCTATGTGCTGGGGAATTTGCGTCATTACACGGTCATAATGTCTTTTTCTTTTTCGACCAAAAGCGCATCGATCTTTTTGATGTGATCGTCGGTAAGTTTTTGTACTTCATCGCTCTGGCGTTTGTTTTCATCTTCAGATTGCCCATCGGCTTTCAGTTTTTTCAAACCTTCCATACCGTCGCGGCGCACGTTTCTAACGGCGACGCGCGCGGATTCCGCATATTGGCCCGCTACTTTCACAAGGTCCTTACGGCGAT
>CAYYPX010000150.1:0-3113 GCA_964473655.1 uncultured Micavibrio sp. | reverse complement strand
TGAATTCTCATGATGAGGCGGAGCACGCAACGATTGAGATAAAGGGCGCCGTAAGACCGGATAAAGCAGGATTTAGTGCTTTGAAAAAGTGCATTCTTATTGCATCCATCCACCAAAATGGCGCGGTAAGCGATTTAAACAAGCCATATCTCAGTTTTCAATTAGAAGGCGATAAAAACCCTGATTTACTTATCAATACGCATTCAGCTGGCGATCCGCCTTTTGCCGTTGTTAAGGTTGATGGTTATGGCTTCTATCACAATATCATCAACCTAAGCGATGACTGGATTGTGATGAAGCTCTACAAAAAACTGAGGCCTTCGAGACCCGTTAATCTAGAAGATTTTATGTCAGGTCTCTTAAAGGGCGAGGCCAGCACGCTTCAATCTCTCTATGATAAAATCACTTTAGACGGCGATGGCATTTTCAAAAGCCAAGTTGCGCTTATTAATAACGTGGTGCGCATACCTCCGTCAAAATCGCTCCCGGCTTTATGCGAGATGTTATACACGCACGATTCCGGTAAGCATGAAGCCTGTTCTGTCTTTGCGGTAATTTTGAAAATCGCGAAGATGTATCCGGAAATGGTGACATCATACTTACAAGACGCCATAAAAAAAGGCACGGTTCCTGCATATTACGCCCAGCAATTGCTGGAAAAGATCCGCAAGCTTGGTGCACAGCAGAGCAAAATCCAAACAGAAGCCAAGGCAGGCTAAGAGATGAAACATTACACCAATTATCATCTAGCCATTTCAAAAAACGCATATGAAGAAAATATGCGTAACGGCCGATATGTCTGCGAGGCTGGTGATTTATCGATCGTCGAGATCGAACCGACTTTTGCAAAATTCCGTGAACTGCTCGATCGATACGGCAGCAAATGGAATTGGGACAAGAGGCCGAAATATCTATCGGATAGCGCATCGCTGCGGGCCCGCATCGC
Organism: uncultured Micavibrio sp.; assembly: GCA_964473655.1. Taxonomy (GTDB): domain Bacteria; phylum Pseudomonadota; class Alphaproteobacteria; order Micavibrionales; family Micavibrionaceae; genus Micavibrio_A. The sequence goes on along the minus strand of CAYYPX010000150.1, from coordinate 2,167 downwards.
GGACACAGAAACCAGATTGTTTTTGTTTTATTCGGGGCCTAAGAAAATCGGATATGCCCTCGTGAGCGCTCCGCAAAGTTTCCGCGCCGCGAACAATTCCCGCATTATCGAGATTGAAAATATCGTGCTAGATAGCGCGCAAACCGGTAGAGGCTATGGCAGGTTTTTCCTGCAAAGTCTTTTTGCAACCCTGTTTGAAAAATATGAGACGGTTTATCTGTCTTCCCGAAGCACAAACCATTCCGGCGTAATCCCGTTCTATCTACGCATGGGCATGGAAATCATCATGATCGAAAAAAATATGCCGGACGATCTGGTCACAAGAAAGACCATCGCCAAAAAACGCACCCTTGGTGGAGAGATTGTCGCTTAAGCCCGCTATTGGTTCATCGCGCTGAAGAATTCGTCGTTGTTCTTGGTCTGGCGCATTTTGTCGAGCAAGAATTCGACGGCATCGACGGTACCCATCGGGTTGAGAATGCGGCGCAGGATCCACATTTTTTGCAATGTTTCCTTGTCGACCAGCAATTCTTCTTTTCTGGTTCCGGATTTTTGAATGTCGATGGCAGGGAAGACACGCTTGTCGGCGATCTTTCTTTCCATGACGATTTCGGAGTTACCGGTTCCTTTGAATTCTTCGAAGATAACTTCATCCATACGCGAACCCGTATCGATCAGCGCGGTGGCAATAATAGTGAGCGAGCCACCTTGTTCGATATTACGCGCCGCACCGAAGAAACGCTTCGGGCGTTGCAGAGCGTTTGCATCCACACCACCCGTCAAAACCTTACCGGATGATGGCACGACTGTGTTATAGGCGCGTGCCAGACGCGTGATAGAATCCAATAGAATGATAACGTCGCGCTTGTGTTCGACAAGACGTTTGGCTTTTTCAAGAACCATTTCGGCAACCTGCACGTGGCGTGTGGCCGGTTCATCGAACGTCGAGGAGATAACCTCACCGCGCACGGAACGCGCCATGTCGGTCACTTCTTCCGGACGTTCGTCGATCAGAAGAACGATCAGGTAAGCATCAGGGTGGTTCGCCGCGATCGAAGTGGCAATGTTCTGCAACATAACCGTTTTACCGGTACGCGGCGGCGCAACCAAAAGCGCACGCTGGCCGAAACCAAGCGGTGAGACCATTTCGATCACGCGCTGCGTGTAGGCTTTTTTCGTAGGGTCATCCAGCTCCAGCTTGATCTTACGATCCGGATAGAGCGGCGTTAAGTTATCAAAGTTGATACGGTGACGGATTTTCTCCGGCAGCTCGCCATTGATGGTGTTGACCTTAAGTAGCGCGAAGTAGCGCTCGGAATCTTTCGGCGCCCTGATCTCGCCTTCGACGATATCACCGGTACGAAGACCGAAACGGCGGACCTGTGACGGGGAGACATAAATATCATCCGGACCCGGTAGGTAGTTTTCTTCGGGCGCACGCAAGAAACCAAAACCGTCCTGCAGAACTTCGAGAACGCCGGAGCCGGAAATCGGCACGCCCTCTTCGGCCAAATTCTTCAAGATCGCAAACATCATGTCCTGCTTACGCATGGACGCGCAGTTTTCAATGCCAAGCTCTTCGGCAAAGGCCAGAAGTTCGGCGGGTGATCTTGTTTTGAGTTCCTGTAGGTTCATAAATCTCTGATGTCTTTCGAAGAGGGGGGTTGCGAGCTTTCGCGTCAGCAAGGGGAGAAGGGGTTATAAGTGTTGTGTCTCTCGTTGTTTATTATTAAGGAAAATCGTTAATTTTTCTTTTTCAAAGGATGTCGGCTTTAAAATCTAGCCCTGTCATCGGCGGAAAACCGCGAAAAACTCTAACAATGTCGAGGAATTTCCAAAAAAGATACTCCGGTTTTAGCGGGACGAATCACTTCTGTCAACGGCTTAATTTATTACGGCAATATTTATACCCAAGTCCCTGCGATCGCGGGGTTTTACGGGGAAAACCGGATTCAGGGCTTGGGATTATGGGTAAAGTAGGTTTAGGCTTGTTGGCATGAAGAGAGAGTTTCTAAGTTCTACGAACATGACGCCGGTAAGCCGGCATGAATTACAAGCCGAAGACCTTGCCCCTTTTATCGACAAGGAACGCCTTTCCCTGCTGACGCTTTTTCAGTATAGCGCGATCGAAGAAGATTACGGGGTCGGCCCCAACGAAGAAAATAAA
>CAYYPX010000149.1:0-3131 GCA_964473655.1 uncultured Micavibrio sp. | reverse complement strand
AAAAAAGATCTGGCAATCGATGATACAAAAACAAAATTGAAAATCACGCTGGATAATCCAGTGGTAAAAGAGACGGAATAAATATGAAACGCGTTTATAAACTTTCCTCACACAACAAAACCGAAGATGGATTTGTAATCCAGCTCGACGGCAAGAATGTAAAAACCCCGTCGGGTCAGCCTCTAGCCGCGCCAAACCGTGCAATGGCGGATGAAATCGTGCAGGAATGGGCGGCGCAAACAGATAACATCGTTCCCGATACGATGCCGATTACACAAATGCTGACAACGGCAATTGATCGCATGCGCGAACGTGATGCGATCACAAAAACACTATTGAAATATCTGGATACGGATTTGTTGTGTTATCGCGTGAAAGAACCGGAAGTGCTCGCAAAGCGTCAAAAAGAAATCTGGGATCGCTGGATGACATGGTTTGATGAACATTTCGAAAGCCCGCTTGCGACCACTTTCAAGATTGATGCGTTGACGCAAGACGAACGTACCCATAAACAAATCTGGAATTATCTGGAAGCACTTGACGAATATTATTTCACCGTGCTGCAAATTGTAACGTCTTTGACGGGCTCTATCGTTCTGGGTCTTGCATTTTTAGAACATGAAGCAACACCGGAAGATGTTTTTGTGGCGGCCGAACTGGAAGAAATCTATCACGCGGAGCTCGCAAACGAAGCGGTTCATGGCGAAGACCCTGTCACCGAACGCCGCCAAAAGGCCATGAAAAAAGATCTTGAAACGGCCCGCCGTTTCTTAGGCTTGCTTGACGCCGAATGAGCGACGGGCTGTTAAAAGGCGACGATGGCAAAACCCGCTGCTGGTGGCAGGGCAACATTCCCGAATACGCGAAATACCATGATAAGGAATGGGGCAGGCCCGTTATCGACGATACGCGCCTGTTTGAAAAAATCTGTCTCGAAGGATTTCAATCGGGATTAAGCTGGCTCACGATCCTAAGGAAGCGTGAAAATTTCAGAAAAGCCTTCGATGGCTTCGATATCGATAAAATCTCGCGATATACCGATGCGAAGGTTGAAAAATTGTTGCAAGATTCAGGCATCATCCGCCATCGAGGTAAAATTGTCAGCACAATCAATAACGCCAAGCGTGCGAAAGAACTGAAAAAAGAATTCGGCTCGCTAGCGGCCTATTTCTGGCAATGGGAACCAGCCGCCAAAGACCGCCCGAAAAAGATGGATATAGCCACGCTCAAAACCATTGCTAAAACCGATATCTCAACGGCTATTTCCAAAGACCTTAAAAAACGCGGCTGGAGTTTTGTTGGCCCGACTACCGTTTATGCTTTTATGCAGGCAATGGGCATGGTCAACGACCATCTTGAAGGCTGCCATTGCCGCAAAGAAATTGAAACGGCTCGTAAGTCTTTTAAACGTCCTTAGAACCCTCGCTCCCATATTCAATGGCGATTGTTTCCAGTCCTGATGTAATCGATTCCAATTCCTTCAAAACGCCACGTAATTTTTCAGACAAGATGATGTAATTGACCATGTGAAATCTCCTTCACAATCATAAATACAAGAAAACTTGTATTTAAGTCAACAAGCAATCTTGTCAAGAAGAACAATTTTTCTTGTGATAGTCTTCTGCTATGACCATTCTAAAAAGCATTCCGGATCTAGCTGAGCGGCTTAAATATATCCGGAAAATAAAAGGGTTAAGCCAGATCGAATTGGCGGAAATCTGCGAAACAACGCAGCAGGCAATCCAGCAAGCCGAGGCCGGAAAGGCCCAAAACCCGCGGTATCTGGCCAAGCTTTCCCATGCGCTGGATATACCTTATGAATGGATTACCATGAATCTTGTGCCTTCCAAGAAGGGAAAGGAATCTGTATCTGCGGGCTTTTCTGAAAAGGGTAAAGACGTTCTCGATAGCTTTTTTTCGATGCCCAAAAAGGACCAAGACCTTTTGCTGGAGCTGATGAAAACCCGCAAGAAGACTTGAAAAACTACATTTAAGGTCTATTTCATTGAAACTGAGGGGATTTCAGGAGACATATCATGATTCGTATTCATGACCGCGATATCCGCGGAACCACCAAAATGGGCTGGCTGGATAGCAAACACACATTTTCGTTCGGCGATTTTCGGGATCCAAACCGCATGGGCTTTCGCTCACTTCGGGTGATCAACGATGACCGCGTTATACCCGGTGCGGGCTTTGACACGCACCCACACAGCGATATGGAGATCATCACCTATATTCTAGATGGTGAGCTGGCGCACAAGGACTCTCTGGGCACAGGCTCGATCATTCGCCCCGGTGAAATCCAGCGCATGAGTGCCGGTACGGGTATTCTGCACTCGGAATTTAACCCGTCCAACGACAATGGCGTTCATCTTTTGCAAATATGGATCCGCCCTGAAACAAGAGGGCTGAAGCCTTCCTACGAGCAAAAGACAATCGCACCGAAAGTTGGGGAATTTGTCGTCATTGGCGATCGTCAGGGCGGCGATGGTGCCATCACGATCCATCAGGATGTCAAAATGCTGATGGCGAAGGTAGAAGAAGGCAACAAACTTTCCTATAGCTTTGAAAAAGGCCGTGGTGGCTTCTTACATCTCGCCAAAGGTCGGATGACGCTCAACGGCGAATTGCTGAAGGAAGGTGATGGAGCGGAAATTAGCGATACCGACACTATCAATCTCGAAGCACTGGCGGATGGCGAAGTCCTCCTGTTCGATCTCGGTTAAAGATTAAGGCCCCCACATCGGGGGCCTTAAAGCATTGGAATCAATAAACTAAATTTCATTTTTATTGACATAATATAATTATATCTTTATTATTTTTCTATGTTTAGAGCAGCCGAAGAATGGGAAAAAACGATCAATGGCGTGTATTCACCCGCTGACACGCTGCAGCGCGTTGCCAGAAAATTTGAATCTTTTTCCATTGAAGAAAAAGCCATGCATTTACTCGCGCTGGAAATGAGCATAAATGGAGGCGGCGTAGAATTTATTGAAGAAAAATTAGACACGATTTCGACCACCCATCATTTTAAAAAACCGGTTTATATCTATCATCAACCCTCCACGCCTGCTTCCGCCGACATATACAATATGGACTGGGAAATCATGGACTGGCTGAAAGAAAAT
>CAYYPX010000148.1:0-3166 GCA_964473655.1 uncultured Micavibrio sp. | reverse complement strand
AAAGACGCCAGCAAGGTCGCGCTCGTTTATCTATGTGCGTTGCTATGGAAGGCTGGGTTTACAGTGCTGGATACGCAATTCATCAATCCGCATTTGCTGCAGTTCGGGGCCTATGAAATGCCGCAGGCCGAATATGAGGAATTGATAAAGACGGAAATGAATAAAAAGGTTTTGGATATTACATCGCTAAGCTTTGGCCCTGACTTGGTCCAGACATATATTGAGCAGCGATAATCGTATCAATACCTGTATATCGCGTATCACCCTTTTCTTTTTTAAGGGCAAGCATGGCCAGATCGATTTCTTTTAAAATATCTTTTGTCATGCGCTTTTTATCAGGATTGATTTCACCGTGCGCAATCGTTGCACGGATCGGCACCATGATGCCATCATAATCAAAACTCATCGTGGCGAACTCTTTACGAATAGACTCTACTTTTTGGGTAGCGCCTTCTGGCGTTGCGTCTTGTAAAATTACGATGAATTCATCACCGCCAGTACGGCAAACGATGTCATTGTCACGTACCATTTTTTTTAAATTTAAAACCGTATGTTTCAATGCTTCGTCACCGGCTTCGTGTCCTAGAACGTCGTTGATTTGTTTAAATCCATCAAGGTCAATCACGGCCATGAAATTGCGGCCCGTTGGATTGCGCTTTGCGTGTTGCGGCGACATATCGAACTCCGCCATCAATCTTTCAAATCCTGCGCGGTTCGTCGCGCCAGTCATAACATCTTTTTCACCCTTTTCATTCAAGGCTTTTATCAAACCTTTAAGAATTTCTTCGCCTTGCTTTGGGTCGTGCTGAATCACGGTCATTAGTGTGCTTGCCAGATTGTTGACCATGTCGTCGTTCAATTGCGGACGCGCTGTTTCCGTCCATTGCTGGAAGAAATTCGTAACTTTTGTGAGAACTATATTGCTCATATTTAAATTCTGACATTTTCATAATGAATAAGTCAAAATTAACCGGTTTTGCCTATCGAAGGGGCGGAAAGCCTGATGTCTAAGGTACGACAGGAGACGGCTGAATCTGCGCGGGCGGTGCAGCATTCGTGCCCCCTTGCCGCTTCATGAAATCATAGGCGGTGGTCGGATCGCGCGTTGGATCAACGGGGCGCGTTCCCGACGGTGCCGGCGGAACATACGCGGCATCCGGATCATAAGGATACGTGTTGTTGTTTAACGGCGGCGCGCCTTCGGGCTGCGCTGGTGCCTGTTCTTGTGGAATCACTACTGGGTCAACCGGTGCCTGCCCTGTGGACTGTGTCGGCGTTGGGGCTTGTTCTTCCGCTTCGGCATCCACTGGGATATCGACCGGTGCTTGTTGTGGCTCCGCTTCCGCTTCTGAATCTGTCGGGATCGACTCTGCTTGTGTTGCAGGTGTTTGCTCTGTCGTTGCTCCCGCATCATCGGCTGGGGCAAGCGTTGATTGATCCGCTTCTTTTTCTGTTTCTGCGGCAGCGGCTTCTTCGTTCGGCTCTTCCTTGCCCAGACAATCCAGAACCCAGATATCGTAAACCGGATGATCCATGGCGGAGAGCGCGGGCGAAGAGGCAAACATCCATCCCGAAAAAACCCATTCGGATTTTTCCTGCCCCGGCGGCACTTCCCAGATTTGTAAAAATGCTGCGCTTTCCGGTTTTTCAATCGGAGGTGCTTTGCGGCAAGCGTGTATCTTTATGAAGAGTGGACCGTATTGAATGGTCGATCCAACCTTGGCCTCGAACGTCACGGTACGGCCAACCGATTTATCCAGCCCTTGCAATTTGACGGATGGATAATCTTCCATCACGGCCAAAGCGGGCGCACTGAACAACAGCGCAAGCGCAAAAAGGCTAAGGGTTAGATAGTGCAAAGATATAGTCCTTTGGTTTTATTCGGCGGCCGGTGCGTGTTGCGGCGAAGGTACCAATGATTGCGGCGCGGCGAATGGAATATCCGATCCAGCCTGTGGCTGTGCATCGGTTTTAGATTCGCCGTCCTTCTTGCCGCCTTCCATGCTGAAGATAAACTTGCCCAGCAATTGTTCAAGATTCTGCGGTGCTTGCGTGTATTCTATGTGGCCGCCTTCTTTGAGCATATCCTCAGATCCGCCCGGTTGCAGTTCCATGTATTTCCCGCCGAGCAAGCTTTCGCTGCTGATGAAGGCCGCGGAATCATCGGGTAGTTTGACATCGTTCTTAATTTCCATCGTCACGCGCGCGCGGTAATCTTCAGGGCGCAATTGGATTTTGGAAACCGAACCGACTTTCACACCACTGATCTGCACATCATCGCCAATCGACAACCCGCCCGTACCGGAAAAATCCGCAGTGATCGCATAACCATCGACATCGCCGACGCTCGCGGAGGAATAGCTGAAACCTAAAAACACGACGGCAACGATCAGAACAACCGCACCCAGAACCGTTTCAATTACATTGCGTTTCATACTTCAATCCCCTTTGAATTATTCCGGCTTCCAAGCTTCGTAGTCGCCTGTGGCCTTGTCGCGCTTGCCGCCACTCAGGATATGCCCCGGTGGGCGGTACGCAAGATTGGTTCCTGTTAAATTCGGCATATGCGGCTTTTGCCAGCTACGGCGATAGCTCTGCGCTTTGTCATCCGGCACAGCGTCTGTCTGGTGGTGTAGCCAGCCATGCCATTCCGCTGGCACGGCAGATGCCTCTGGTTGGCCTTTGTAAATCACCCAGCGGCGCTCGCGCTTGTAACCTTTACGTGGCTTCGCACGGTAATATTTGTTGCCGAAGACATCGGTGCCGACTTTGCGTGCGCCCGTCATCAACGTCACACAATGAATATGGATCGGTGAGAGAACGCCCAAAAGATTGATGATTGGTGTCAGAAGTCCCATTGGTCTTTCATTGCCTTTTTGCTTTTCGACGCTCAAGATTTGTCCTAAAAAGGGCTTGAAATCAAGTTATTAAAGGTAAAGGTCCGTAAAAATGAGCGCGATAGAAACAAGTCTGCAACAGATTGGATTGAACCTGCCCGAAGCCGCACCTTCGCGGGCCAATTACCTAACCTATGTCATTACTGGCAACATGGTCTATATTGCGGGACAAATCCCTTTTTTAAATGGCGTTAGAACACATATTGGTCGCCTCGGTGAAAATATGACAATTGAAGAGGGACAGAAAGCTGCGCAATCTTGCGGGCTAA
>CAYYPX010000147.1:0-3179 GCA_964473655.1 uncultured Micavibrio sp. | reverse complement strand
ATTCTGTCGCCAGCTTCTCCCAATGGTTCCGCTATTGGAACGGGCTGTGGGACAATCCCGTCCTGAATACCCAGCCAACTGGCCTGCAATACAAGTATTTCCGCGCTGAAATCGGGTCTCCCACCTAAATTCCTATAAAATCGTTGACGGGTAGGGCGGCTTTGTGGTTTAAAGCCCCAACTTCCTGTCCGAGACTGTTGGGCCCGTAAGGGTTAAATATCCAGCATAGATGGTGAAAAACGAGATTACGGCCCCTTGGGGCTTTATGCGTTTTCGCAATCGATAAGGTTTTGTACGGGATGGCTCAAAAGGCCATCTTTTTTTATTTGTACTACCCATCGGCTCGACGGCGCGCAGCGACGGTTGATGACGATGGAATAACTAAAGGAAAACAACTATGGCAATGACCAAAGAAAAGAAGAACTCCGAAGTCGAGATCCTCGGCAAGAAGTTCAAAAGCGCCGAAATCCTCCTGCTGACGCAGAACAAGGGTTTGAACGCGCAAGCCACGAATGACCTTCGTGTTGCCACACGTGCTGTCGGCGTTGACTACCGCGTCGCCAAAAACACGCTGGCGAAAATCGCGCTGAAAGGCACGAACTATGAATCCATGGCAGACCAGATGAAGGGCCCGATCGGTTTCGTGACCGGCTCTGATGCTGTTGCCACCGCGAAAGTGATCGCAGAATTCACCAAGAAAAATGACAAGCTCGTCATCCTCGGCGCGAAGTTCGGCGACATGATCATGGATCAAGCAAAGGTAAAAGAGTTTGCGGCACTGCCGACACTCGACGAAATCCGCTCGAAACTGGTTGGCCTGTTGCAGGCTCCTGCGTCTCAGCTGGTTGGCGTTACCAAGGCCTATGGCGAAAAAGAACAAGCTTAATACAAACAACAACTTTGAACTGATTTAAAACTTAAGGAGAACTAAAATGGCTGATCTAGCAAAAATCGTAGAAGACCTTTCCAAACTGTCCGTTATGGAAGCGGTTGAACTGTCCAAAATGCTCGAAGAAAAATGGGGCGTAACTGCCGCTGTTGCTGCTGCACCGGGTGCAGGCGCTGCTGCTGGTCCTGCTGCTGAAGAGAAGACAGAATTCAACGTCTTCTTGAAAGATGGCGGCGCGAATAAAATCAACGTGATTAAAGAAGTTCGCGCAATCACAGGTCTGGGCTTGAAAGAAGCGAAAGACCTCGTTGAAGCCGGTAACAAAGTCGTTAAAGAAGGCGCAAAGAAAGACGAAGCCGAGAAAATCTTGAAACAACTGAAAGATGCAGGCGCAACAGCCGAACTTCAGTAAGCTTCGCTTATACTACCAAATACAAAAGAGGGCTCGAAAGGGCCCTCTTTTATTTTATGGGATTGTCATCAGGCATAAATCGCTCTATGACTTATTCCATAATAGTTAACAGAGTGAAATGTCATGGGCTTATCTGAAACAAAGAAATGGGCAAAGAGTTTAGTCAAAAAGCTTGCTATCGCTGGAGCGGCAGGAGTTGTCGGGTATGGCTTTTATCTGGGTGCAGAAAGTAATGCCGTGGCAGAGGCAAAAGAAAAGAGGCTTGTGGATATATTTGACGAAGCCGGCATTACCCAGCAAAAGAGCCAGCTCGTGCTTCATGTTATAAGCCAACAAAACGGTGATTGCGGCCTATTAAACACCGATCTGGCCCCTCGCTGCGAGCAGGTCAAGGCGGCCATTGCCGCACCGGCTCCCTGATCTATATAACGCTAGGGATTGTGCGGGGTTTCGGGATGATTCCATCCCGATTAATCTTTTTTAAAGCCGATGCTTGACAATAAGTCGCCGCTCCGCCATAAACCACCTCACACTGAAGATTCGTAGGCGATGGTGACGGTTATAAAACCGAAATTATACTAGTACTATCAATTATTTAATCCGCTTCCCCTCAAGAGCATGGGGGAATGCGGATATACCTGTTTTGATGCTTGTAAGAAGGTTGTGAGACAAATGAGCGCTAAATCCAGCAAATCCAAGAACATTGCAGACACCCCATTGAAGAAGAAAGCCAAGCGTATGGCTAAGCCGCCGGTGCGTTCCGCCGACGACGTAAACTCCTTCACGGGCCGCAAACGCGTACGTCGTTCTTTCGGCAAAATCCGCGAAGTCGCGCAGATGCCGAACCTGATCGAAGTTCAGCGCGATTCTTACGAGCAATTCCTGCAAACGGACATTGACGCCGAAGTGCGCAAGATGCAAGGCCTTCACAAGGTTCTGACCGAAGTGTTCCCGATTAAGGATTTCGCCGACAAAGCCGAAATCGACTACGTGAAGTATGAGCTGGAAGAGCCGAAATACGACACCGATGAATGCCAACAGCGCGGCATGACATTTGCGGCGCCATTGCGCGTGACGATGCGTCTGTCCGTATTTGATGTTGATGAAGATTCCGGCCTTCGCTCCATCCGCGACATCAAAGAACAAGATGTCTACATGGTCGATATGCCATTGATGACGGACAACGGTACGTTCATCGTGAACGGCACCGAGCGCGTTATCGTATCCCAGATGCACAGAAGCCCCGGCGTATTCTTCGATCACGATGGCGGCAAAACGCATGCTTCGGGTAAATACCTGTTCGCCGCCCGCGTCATTCCTTACCGTGGTTCATGGCTCGATTTCGAATTCGATGCAAAAGACAATATGTATGTCCGTATCGATCGTCGCCGTAAATTGCCTGTAACCACATTGCTGCGCGCACTGGATTCCGCATCTTCTGCGAAATACCGCGCCGAGCAAATCGCGAAAGACAAGCCTGTTGATCCTTTGATGATCCAAGGTATGTCGAACGAAGAAATCCTTTCGACGTTCTATGATGTGGTGAAGTACGACAAAACGGATAAAGGCTGGAAGACACCATTTGTTCCTGCGCGTTACCGCGGTGTCAAACTGGCCTATGATCTGATCGATGCCAAATCGGGTAAAAAAGTTGTTGAAGCTGGTGAGAAAATCACGCCGCGCAAAGCAAAACAATTGGCTGAAGATGGCTTGAAAGAAATCTTGGTTCAGGACGAGCAATTGGCTGGTTCCTACATGGCCGAAGATATCTTTGATGGCTCCACCGGTCAGGTTTATTTCGAAGCCGGTCACGAATTGACCGCCGACGATATGGCACAACTGGATGAATTCACCATCAAGACATTGCCGATCCTTGCA
>CAYYPX010000146.1:0-3193 GCA_964473655.1 uncultured Micavibrio sp. | reverse complement strand
GAATGAAGAATTTATGCAGAAATATATCAAAGCGTTTCGTGCAGAAGGCGTTATACCGTCGCTGCTTCTGCGTGGAATTTATAAACTGGCGACAAATCCTAAATATGATTTGGAAGAAGAAAGCCAAATTTATAAGACTTTTTTGAAAGAAAAAAACATAGATACATCACGTGGATTTCGCGATTATTTTATGGATGTTATGACGGGTAAGGACCCGATTATACAAGCCTTGTCTATCGGTGCCGGCTCTGAAATTTTGAAGGAAGATGGCACATTTATTAGTGAAACCTTGCGCGGTGTGGTTGCCCGAGATGGACGCGCTGCCAGATATTTGTCCCCTAAAAGTCCTTGATCGTTTGATTTCTTAAGACTTTTCCCCTATATTAAAGATGCGGGTTTCGGCTCGTTATGACGCTAAACGTGGTTACGGAATAAGCGTCGTGGACCCGGGGGCAGTGCCCGGCAGCTCCACCAATTTTCGCCAAACGATCGGCAAAGATGGCGGGGCTGAAACAGGATCGACACGCGTGATAAAGGTGATTTTCGGCGTTCGGTATGATACCGCCGGGGTTTATCCCGAAGGATCAGGCAATATAAATGCCAACGATAACTTCGTCGTAGCGAATGACAACAACCAAACGGTTGCTGTTGCTATCGCAGCTTAATTGCTGTTTTAGTTAGTAGCTACAAATCAATCCCTACGGTCTAGACAACTGTAGGTGGGGTTCGGGCGGTTCCTCGCAACAGAATACCGCCCATTTTTATGTCTGTAACTTTCTACCGCTCGTTGACGTTACAGGTCCTGTAAGGGACATTCTTTCCATGAACATAAAATCCTTTTTCCTTCCCGCCACGTTGTGGCTCGCCGCGTTTGTTTGCGCTCTATTTCCCTTAAACGATTACCAACTGGAATTGTTCGCGCTCTACATCATCGTGTTGTTCGGTTGGTCTTGCGTCATGTTGCTTCGTGATATGGAGAAGGGATGGGAAATTGCGCGATCCCCCGTTTTATGGGTTGCTGGCGCGTTCTGGGGATTATTCTTCATCAGTGCATTTTGGTCCGAAATAAAACCGATCAGTCTTATTTCGGTTTGTTTCTTCAGCGCGATGCCGCTCACATTCTTCATCGGTGTTCTTGCGGGAAAAGATGAATATTTTGCACGCATCATAAAAGTGCTCGCCATCATATTCGCCATACTTTCTGTTTGGGCGATTGTGCAGTTTTTCTTTTTGAATTCGTACTTCTGGGGGCAGGCACGTCACCCGATGGGAGATCCTTCATCGCTGGGCTCACTGTTCAGCCTTGCATTGTTTTGCAGTCTTGGATGGATCGTGTCCGATCGACCAGCCAAGGAGCGAAAATTTGCCGTGGCATTAGCAATTCTTTTGGTATGTGGAATTATTTCCACCGTTGCACGCGGACCTATTTTTGCCTTCGTTCCGGGGGCCATTTTATTTTTTATTGTCTTGTGGCCTCAGGTGAAACAACGTTGGAAATCTGTATTGATCGTTATTTTAGGCGCTGGAATTTTCTATGGCATAACGCTGACCGGCATCCAGCACAGGATCAAGCTTGATATAGGTGATCGTTTGGCTGGAACGTTTTCATCGAATTTGGACGCCGCATCCGGCAATCGCGTAAAGCTCTGGACGGCAACAATCGAGATGATCAAGGATCGCCCACTGCTCGGCACGGGGGCTGGAACTTTTGCGCAATATTATCCTGAATACAGGCTTTCCACGAATGCCGATACCTCCTATATGGCGCACAACGATCCGCTGCAATTTTGGGTGGAGCTTGGGATTCTAGGCCCGATTTTATTCTATGCGTTTTGTTTTGTGGCGGCGTGGCGAAGTTTTTCTTCTTTGGGCAAATTGCGGGAAGGGAATGATCGTGTGCTCGTTGCCGCAATTTTCGCGGCTCTTGCATCGATGGTGGTTGGAAGCCATGTAGGTTTCAATCATTATAATCTCAGTATACTGATGGTAACGGGGTTCCTGCTTTCGGTTTGGTTCAAGACAAGCGGAAAAGTGCTGGATGAACCGAAGAGATTTTTTATCATGCCAGACAATGTGCCTGTTGCCGCGAACAAGGCCCTAATCGCGCTGCCATTTGTGATGATGGGCTGGCTTGCGCTTAGCATTTTATCGGGCGAGATGTATGCTAATCGCGCGCAACGTGCCTTGTTTGAAGAGAACATGGAAAAATTTGCGCAAGACATTAATATGTCGGGGCGTGTTTCAATGGGGCTCAATTCCAAATCATATCTTTTGGCGGTCAATGTTCCGATTACTATTCTCGACCAGCAAAAAAATGATTTGAGCTTAGACGAACAGAAAAAACTATATGATCAGACCGTCGGCTATATGCAGAGTGTACTTGCCATCAATCCACGCACAGCGACCGCCTATTACTATCTAGCCAAAGTGCAGACAATGGTTGCGTCAAGCGTCATTCCAGATGAAACGCCTACGGCCGAAGAATATTACAAGCGGGCTTTGGAGCTGGATCAATTGCATTTGGGATCGCGCATGGATTTGTACCGCCTCTATAAGCAGCAGGGAAAATCCAACGACGAGTTGCTGGCCGTTTTAACGCCGGGTGAAAACTTCTTTTACAATATGACGGTGGCCTTGGATTATTACGCCGAGCTCTCCAAGATGTATTTGGAAACCAAAAATTACGTAAAAGCCGAAGAGATTGCGGGAAAATTGGATGAATTCAAGAAACGCTCGGATTTCAGCTGGCAACGGCAAAATACATCGATTCCGGAAGCTATCATACGCGGCGATGGGGTCTTGCTGGGACATTAAGCGGCTTTTTGCAGAAAACTTGGCAAGCCTTCACGAAACTTCTGGAAAAACGAGTCCTACAATGCGAGCTTAAGACGGTGATTCGAATTATCTTTTCACATCAAACACCTCTTGATTTTCCACCCCGATCTTGCGACCAATAGGACCATGAGCGAAGACGACGAAGATACACTGCGTTACGACAGAATGGTTGAGTCCGCATTGCGCGGCGTTGTGCGTGAGGCGATTGAAGAAGTGATCGAAGACGGAGAGCTTCCGGGCGATCACCATTTCTACATTACTTTCATGACAGATTTTGCCGGTGTGAAAATTCCAGCGTATTTGCGTGATCGCTATCCCGGCGAAATGACGATTGTCCTTCAGTATCAATTCTATGATC
>CAYYPX010000145.1:0-3211 GCA_964473655.1 uncultured Micavibrio sp. | reverse complement strand
AAGCGTGCTAAGATTGTCACCTTTTTTGATCTCGTAAACGGCGGGGCGTTTGACGGCGCCAGAGACAGCCACGGTTGGACCGATCGGCGGCACGATGATACGATCACCCTCACGAACTGGAATATCGGCTCCTGCGCCGCCTTGCATCATCATAGCGTAAAGATCTATGAACTGGCTTTTTCCTGCGCGCACCAATTTAATACGGCGAAGAGAGCCGCTTTTCTTGATGCCTTCGGCTTCTTGCAATGCGTCTAGAACGGAGTGGAAGGGCGTCAATGTTTTACGACCCGGCTTTTCGACGTCGCCGATTACAAGAACATCGATCTGGCGAGGTGCCGTCAGGCTTAGACTGATTTCAACGTTGTGCAGTCGGGATGCTTCTTCTTGTAATATCTGACGCACGTCACCAAGCGTTTTTCCGGCAGCGGCGATGGTAGTAAAATTGTCGGTGATGAGCGTTCCTTGCGATGTAATCTCATAAGTCTTGCGCGCATTTTCTTGTCCACGAATGATGATCTCGATCTTATCGCCTTGGCTAAGAATGTAATTATCCTGCACCATACCAGCTGGAATTTTTTCTGATGGCTTTTGTTTTTCCAAAAACAAATCGTAGCCGAACAATTCAAGATCGTTTTCCGCACGCTGTGAATACATATCTTCAATCGGTGATAGTTTCGAGGTGAATGTATTTTTGTGCGATGAGTCGTGTGTGAATTTTTCTAGATCAGCCAGCGAAAGCGGTTTTGGATCTATCTCTATTTCTTCTGTGTCGGCGGTAATATTTTGTCCGCGGGTTTCAGTGTCTTCTTCAAGCCACGGCGCGGCATTGGTGGAAGCCAATTGTTGGGCGCGCAAAAACCCGGCATCTCCAGCCATGAAGGCTAGAGTAAGAAGCCCAAACAGGGGCATATTTGTTAGTTTGAATTTCAAAGGCATGCATTGGGCGGGATGGTTGATGAACCTGCGTTTGATTCTACACGCGGTTATACTCCTTGTGAATCGTCTAAATGTAGCAAAAGCTTTTATTAAAGGATTCTAATATCTTGCCGGAAGGCAGGGAAAGGCTTAGTTTTTGTCCATGGCATTGAATCTTATAAAAACGGCGGCGGGCTTGCAGGAAATCGATCAATTGATCGCACGGCAAGCGAACAATGTATTCAAGTACGGTGGCAAGAAAGCCACTTGGGCCTATACAAGATATGCCCCCAAACGTGCAGAAGATATTCTTGAAAGCGGTGGTTCGATTTACTGGATATTGAAGAACCGCATACAGGTGCGCCAGAAAATTCTTGGCTTTGAAATGGTGGAGGAGGCGGGCGATACGTGGTGCAAGATCGTTGTCGAGCCACAGCTTTACAAAACGCTCTCCACGCAAAAGCGCGCTATACAAGGCTGGCGTTATCTTGAAGGTAAGGATGCGCCGCGTGATCGCGGGCTTTATCTGACCGGCACGAGTGAGGATGAGCCGCCGGAAGATATGGCTAAAGAGCTTAAAAAGCTTGGGCTTCTTTAACTTGACACTTGTGGCTCATAACGAGACACTTTGGCCATGACACAGCAGACACTTGACGAACTAATTGCAGCAGGACAAACCTCGGAAGAGGCTCGTGAAGCCTTTTACCAACAACTTCCCAATGCCACACTTTTTGTTTTGGTAAATAGTGATGTTCCGGAAGGCGCGCAGCGTTTCGCTATGGCGGGTGAGCCTGATTTCACATGGGCTGTAGCCGATATGGGCTATGGTGTTTGTGTTCCTGCCTTTACGAACAAGGCAGCGATGGATGATTTTCTTTCCAAAGTGGATGGATGGGAAAACCGCTGGATCGAGACAGAAGGCGCTGACCTTCTTATGCAAATGGCTGAAACATCGCTCTATCTTGAGATCAATCCAGCCTCACAGCTTGGGGTGGGGCTGCCGCCTGAACATATACAAGCCATGGCAGCCGCTTTGCAGGAATAAAGGGACCTGAAAGGGCTTAAAAAACGGCTGAAATCCGCTGGATGAGCCTGATTCTTAAAAAATCTAAAAAAAAGTTAAAAAAAAGGTTTACTTCGATGGAACCATCGTTATATAACCCCCTCCACAACGCCGGTCTGACCGGCGTTTGCTTCGAAGGGAAGCAAGGCTCAAAAGGCTGATTTTCTTCCCTTATCGAAGTTGACGGCGGACCCTCCAAGGGTATATAAAACCACATCGTCAAAAATTTTCGGGGTAACTCGAAATACTGCTTGCGAACTGATCATCGCTTTGATAGTCAGTGCGCTCCGGTTCTTGTACATCGTGAATAAGAAAGAGAAGATACGCAGGCAGCAGCGCTTGTGGATGTGTTGAACACATACATTAAAGACCTGCAATGCCACGTATCTATAAAACATAACTTATAGTTATGTGACGCAAAGCAGGTCCTTGCACTTTTCAATTACTCAATGTGGTTTTGAAGTGTCCAAGGACACTTCAATTTCAATTGAGAGTGATATGAGATGAGATCAAACATGAGAGTTTGATCCTGGCTCAGAACGAACGCTGGCGGCAGGCCTAAAACATGCAAGTCGAACGAACCTTCGGGTTAGTGGCGCACGGGTGAGTAACGCGTGGGAATATGCCCTTCACTACGGAACAACGTCGGGAAACTGACGCTAATACCGTATAATGTCTTCGGACCAAAGATTTATCGGTGAAGGATTAGCCCGCGTCTGATTAGGTAGTTGGTGAGGTAACGGCTCACCAAGCCGACGATCAGTAGGGGGTCTGAGAGGATGATCCCCCACACTGGAACTGAGACACGGTCCAGACTCCTACGGGAGGCAGCAGTTAGGAATATTGGACAATGGGGGCAACCCTGATCCAGCCATGCCGCGTGTGTGAAGAAGGCCTTAGGGTTGTAAAGCACTTTCGTCTGTGAAGATAATGACAGTAGCAGAAGAAGAAGCTCCGGCTAAATTCGTGCCAGCAGCCGCGGTAATACGAATGGAGCGAGCGTTGTTCGGAATCACTGGGCGTAAAGGGTGCGCAGGCGGTTGTGACAGTCAGAAGTGAAATCCCAGAGCTTAACTCTGGAATTGCTTTTGAAACTACACGACTAGAGTACTGGAGAGGTTGGCGGAATTCCGAGTGTAGAGGTGAAATTCGCAGATATTCGGAGGAACACCAATGGCGTAGGCAGCCAACTGGACAGTAACTGCCGCTCCTTCCGAAACGGCTACCTTGTTA
>CAYYPX010000144.1:339-3273 GCA_964473655.1 uncultured Micavibrio sp. | reverse complement strand
CCGAACGTACACATACCTTCGCTCGGTTGATAATCCTTATGTGCTTCCGCCGTCATGGTTTGAAACACGCGCTGCGTTTCCAACTGGTGTTTTGCGTCCAGCATCATGCCAAACATTTCGACTTGCGCGATCCCTGTCGCCGTCAATTGCTCCGCCATCAGCATGAGAGCGGGTACGACATTGTCCATCCAGAAATTGGAGATCAGCCAGCCTTGCTGCAGTTGGAATTCGGAATTGATTTCATCTTTGATGAGTTTGTGATGCTTTGGAATCTCGATACGGCAAACCTGACAGCATGGCGTTCCGCCGGAAACACCCAAGACACCACCAAGGCCGCCGCTACTGAGGATATCAGAAAGGCCGCTTGCGCCGCCCAGCATATCACCCAAACCCGGAAACGCATTGTTGACGAAATCGGCGAGCTGATTGTACTCCGTGCCCGTCATGTTGTTAAGGCCGGCTGATTGCAAGATGCCGTTCAAAGCCTGCGCTTGCATATTGGGCGTAAGCCCCTGAAGGCTTTGGAGGACGTTTGGATTTTGTAACGCGTTGATCAGGCCGCCAGCATTCGTGATGTTTCCAAAATTTTGTAAGCCCGATAAGGCTTGAGCGACATCGGGTGGAAGTGCGCCACTAATGACATTGGTAAGAATTGCGGCGGCTTTTTCTTTGGTCATATTTTGAACGTTTTGCAAAATAGACAAAAGTGCTTGCGGCGATGCACCGGAAATATTGACGCCAGCGCCCGATAAAATTTGTGCGGCGGTTTCTGGCGTCATCCCGCGTTCCATCATATCGGCGACGCCCGCACCGATCGTGGCAGGATTGCCCAAAATATCGGCGTTGGCCGTAACATTACCGGGAAGGGTGATGGAACCGACGCCTATGCCGGAACTCGGGTCTGTGGGTGTGATATTTCTTTGCGCGAAAGCCGCGTTTGTAACCGCCAGACCCAACAAAAGCGTCAGGGCCATGCAAGAGCCGATTGCCAGCTTGCGAATTGCGGTTTTGTTCACGTGCGCCCTCTCCAGCGACTGATCCCTTTGGGCCTGACGGGCGAATGCCCCACGCCACAAGGATACATCATATAATCCCTTGAAAAAACGGCGTTTCTTCCAGACTTAAAAAATTCTACCATAGTTTAAAACCAAAACGCACGTTTGTCTCCCGCCCAATCGCCGCGCTTGCCGGAATTTTTGGGGGGCAAAACTCAAAATCGAAGACTAAAATTGTTCTTTCCGGACGAATATGTTCCAATGGAAGAGGATTTGGTTCGGAAGGGCCCGATCTACGACATCACGTTATTGAAATCTCATCGCTTACCAGTCTTTTGGATCCATGACCGACGACGCAGCAGACAAGGGTGCAAACCCCCGCAATATCCGTCCCAACACCCGCACTGCGGGTGCTCCGGGGCAGGTGCGCAAGCCACCGCCGAAGCCGGAGAATGATACATCCGGACTTGGACGCGTGGTTGTCCGCAATGAATTCTACCGCGATGGGTATCGCCTCGCGCTCCGTATCGCCGTTATCCAAGCTTTCGTGATTTTCGGCCTGATTGGCGCGATGTTTTTCATCATCGCCGTGCACCAGCCGGAAAACCGTTACTTCGCCACAACTGAAGACGGCCGCTTGATCCCGATGGTGCCGTTGACCCAGCCGAACCTATCGACACCGGCCTTGCTGTCTTGGACGGCGCAGGCGGCTTCGGAAACCATGTCCTTCAGCTTTTCCAACTATCGCCGGAATTTGCAAGAATCCTCCCGCCACTTTACTCGCACCGGTTGGGAAAGCTTTTCCAATGCCCTCCAGCAAGCCCGCGTGATTGAATCGATCGAGGCCAACACACAAGAATTATCCGCCGTGCCGCGTGGCGCGCCGATCCTGAAATCCGAAGGTGTTGTGGGTGGCCAATATCAATGGGTGGTCCAGATTCCGATGATCCTGTCTTATGTGTCGGGCTCGAAAACCCGTAACGACAACTGGATCGTCACGCTGGTGGTTGTCCGTGTTCCAAGGCTGGAAAGCCCGAACGGCGTAGGGATCGCGCAATGGGTGGCGGTGCCGGGATAAGGCGAAAAACACGGGCGGCGCGGGCAAAGATGACTTTTTTAAAATCACCCGTTATCCTGTGCGCTTCGTATTCGAATTTGTAAGGTTGAACGATTAGGTTATGACGGTAAGAAACGCTTCGATATTCAAACGCTCCCCGCACATTATGGCGGGGTTTGCCGCATTGCTGATCTCCACATCGGCACTGGCGCAAAGCGCACAACAACTGCCCGCCGAATTCGCACAAGAGCAAGTGCCGCAGGCCTTCCCCGATCAGGATGCGCAAAGCGCAGACAAACCCGTTTCCGATCAAATTATCCCATCGCAAGAAACCCAAGCCGCCAAGGCAAAAGAACAACAAGCGGCGAGTGAGCCAGCCGCCGAAGATGTTCCGGCGCAACCAGAAGCCAGAACTTTGGTTCCCGCAACCCCGATGGGCGCCGCCGCCCAAGGCGTCGTTGGAAATCAGAACAACCAGCAGGTTCAGCAGCAACAAGCCGCAGGTGCAACGCAGGCACAAAACCAGCCAGCGGCCGCCATGCCCGACATATTGGAAAAATATACATCGCAATCTCAAAGCTCCGCGTCCGATGTGGCCGCAAACGGCGATGCGCTTCCACAATATAACGTGCCTGCGCTCGATCCGAACTTGATGAACGCGCCTGTCCAGCAACAACAGAGCAAAGAACAGCTGCAAGAAGAAATACGCTCCGAAGCGTATGATGCAGCAATTACCGGTCTTTTCCCGATGAGTCCGGACCAGATCCAAGGGCTGCTTAAGCAATATGACGCCACCCAAAAGGCAACACAAACGCCGATCTACACGCCGCCAACGCCGCAGATAAGCGTGCAGAATATATCCCTCGATCCCGGCGTTGCGCC
>CAYYPX010000144.1:0-329 GCA_964473655.1 uncultured Micavibrio sp. | reverse complement strand
AGACAGCTGTCGGCAATGTAACGACAATCAATATTCTGGATGCAACCGGCGCGCCTTGGCCAGTGCAGGATGTGACATGGGCTGGCGATTACGAAGTCGTGGAGCCGGAGCAGGGCGGACATATTATCCGCATTACACCGATGAGCGAATTCGCGCGCGGCAACATTGTGATACGCATGCTCACATTGAAAACACCGCTCACGCTTACTTTGGAAACGGGACGTGACGTAGTGCAGTATCGCGTCGATGCCCGCATCCCAGAATATGGTCCTTTCGCCGCTGCGCCTCTAATGCAAGGCGGCAAATCGATGGTCGCGGGATCAAACGAG
>CAYYPX010000143.1:0-3308 GCA_964473655.1 uncultured Micavibrio sp. | reverse complement strand
GATATCGCCCGCATCAAAACACAAATGAATGCAAAAACCGAAGCCGCTGCAAAAGCTCCGGCCAAGAAAAAAGCTGCAAAGGCATAAGGAGAAGAGCACATGCCACGTCGCGTACTGGAAGGGACAGTCGTTAGCAACAAGATGGACAAGACCATTACGGTTCTGGTCGAGCGTCGCTATATGCACCCAGTTTATAAGAAATACCTAAAGCGCACGGACAAATATGCCGCGCACGACGAACACAATACCGCGAAAGAAGGCGACAAAGTCCAGATCATGGAATGCTCGCCAATTTCCAAGCGTAAAAGCTGGACATTGCTTGTCGATGGCAAGGAAGTAACGACAAAAGCTGAAAAGCCAGTTCCAGTTGCAAAAAAGCCGGCAGCAAAAAAAACCTGCCGCTAAAAAAGCAGCAGCGAAGAAATAACGAAGAAGCATAAGGTTATAAGGATTTAAAACATGATCCAGATGCAATCAAATATGGAAGTAGCCGATAACTCGGGCGCACGTCGCGTTGAGTGTATCAAGGTTCTCGGCGGTTCCAAGCGTCGCACAGCAAACATCGGCGATATCGTCGTAGTCTCCATCAAAGACGCTATTCCACGTGGCCGCGTAAAGAAGGGTGATGTGCGCAAAGCCGTTATCGTTCGTTCCAAGCACGGTTTAAACCGCGTAAATGGCGAAAAAATCCGTTTTGATACGAATGCTTGCGTTCTGATCAACAACAACGGTGAGCCAATCGGCACACGTATCTTTGGACCAGTTACTCGCGAATTGCGCGGTAAGGGTTACATGAAAATTATCTCGCTTGCAGGAGAGGTGCTCTAATGACCGCCGCGAAATTGAAAATCAAAAAAGGCGATCAAGTGATCGTTCTTACCGGTAAGGACAAAGGCAAGAAGGGCGAAGTTATTCGTTCTATTCCAACCGAAAACCGCGTTGTCGTCTCTGGCGTCAATGTTGTGAAAAAACACACGAAACCAACGCAGTTTTCTGCGGGTGGTATCGAAGATAAAGAGCTGTCGATCCATGTTTCTAACGTGGCTTTGGCAGATCCAAAAAAAGGCACAGCTACTCGCGTCGGCTTTAAAACGCTGAAGGATGGCAAAAAAGTGCGCGTCGCTAAAAAATCCGGCGAAACGCTCTAAGAAGGAAAAAGACAATGGCAAAAGCACAAAAAGCATATACGCCGCGTTTTCAAGAACGCTATGAGCAAAAGCTGAAAGCCGCTTTGAAAGCGAAGTACGGCTTTAAGAATGACATGGAAATTCCAAAGCTTGACAAGATCGTGATCAACATGGGCGTTGGTGCCGCAACGACAGACCGTAAGGCTGTTGAGCAGGCGGCTGCTGAACTCGCACTGATCGCCGGTCAAAAGCCAGCCATTACAAAAGCTCGTAAATCCAACGCATCCTTCAAGGTTCGCGAAAACATGGATATCGGCTGCAAGGTAACACTGCGCCGCGAGAAAATGTATGAATTCCTAGACCGTCTGGTCACGATCGCCCTGCCACGTATCCGCGACTTCCGCGGCATCAACGGCAAGAGCTTCGATGGCCGTGGTAACTACGCATTTGGTATGAAGGAGCAAATCGTGTTCCCGGAAATCGAATACGACAAAGTTTCCGCCGTTCACGGTATGGATATCATCATCTGCACAACAGCAGCGAATGATGAACAGGCAAAAGAATTGTTGCGCGGCTTCGATATGCCGTTCCGTAATTAATAAGGAAGAGAAAACACATGGCAAAAGTCAGTGCAGTAAATAGAGACAACAAGCGTCGCAAGCTGGGCAAGAGCCTTGCCAACAAGCGCACGAAGTTGAAAAACATCATTGCGGACCGCGAAGCGCCGATGGAAGAGCGTTTTGCCGCCGTCCTCAAGCTTGCCGAAATGCCACGCAATTCGTCTAAGACGCGCCAGCGTAACCGCTGCGCTCTGACGGGACGCCCACGTGGTAACTTCCGTAAATTCAAATTGTGCCGTATCGCACTTCGCAACCTCGCATCGCGTGGCGAACTGCCCGGCGTAACGAAATCCAGCTGGTAAGGGAGAGATAAGATATGTCCATGAATGATCCCCTCAGCGATATGCTGACACGTATCAGAAACGGTCAAAGCGCCCGTAAGGCGACGATTACTGTTCTGTACTCCAAACTGCACGAGGCCGTTTGCGCCGTTCTGCAGGATGAGGGCTTTATCCGCGGCTACAAGGCCGTTGATATCGGTAACAACAAAAAAGAAATCACCGTCGAACTCAAATACGATGCGGGCCAGCCTGTCATTCGTGAGTTGAAGCGCATTTCCAAGCCGGGCCGCCGCGTATACGCACAGATCAAAGGTCTGGGCCAGTACTACAACGGTCTTGGTGTAAAAATCCTGTCCACCCCGCAAGGCGTTATGGCTGACCACAAGGCAAAAGCTGCCAATGTGGGCGGTGAAGTGCTTTGTCAGGTGTTCTAAGAGAAGGAAGATAGAACATGTCCCGTATTGGTAAAAACCCGGTTGCTCTTCCAGAAGGCGTTACAGTCACTGTTGACGGTCAAACCGTAAAAGCAAAAGGCCCGAAAGGCGAATTGTCCGTTCTGGTCCATGATGACGTTTCCGTCAAACTGGTCGATGGCAAAGTGAAATTGGAACAGCGCGTGAATTCACTGCGCGCCAAAAAACTCTGGCCGACAATGCGCACGCTCGTGAAAAACATCGTGCACGGCGTTAAAGAGGGCTACACGGAATCTTTGGATATCCAAGGCGTTGGTTACCGTTGTGCGCTTCAAGGCAAAACACTGGTTCTACAGCTCGGCTTCTCCCATGAAGTTCGCTACGACATTCCAGCCGGCATCGAAATCAAGGTGGAAACACCGACTTCGATCAAACTGGCCGGTATCGACAAACAAGCTGTCGGCCAAGCCGCTGCAAAAATTCGTTCCTTCAAAAAGCCCGAACCATATAAGGGCAAGGGCATTCGCTACACTGGCGAATATGTCCCGATGAAGGAAGGCAAGAAGAAATAAGGATTGATGTCATGACACAGAAAAGACTCAAGAGCTCAGATCGCCGCAAATTTACGACCCGCAAGAAATTGCGCAACGTAAACTTGAACCAAAACCCGAACCGCGAAGTTCGCCCACGTTTGACCGTGCACCGCACGAATAAGCAAATCTATGCCCAGATCATCGATGATGTGAAAGGCGTAACATTGGCTTCCGCTTCCAGCCTCGACAAAGATGCGGGCACGAAAAACGGCGGTAACAAAGATGCAGCTACGAAAGTAGGCAAGCTGGTTGCTGACCGCGCGAAAAAAAGCCG
>CAYYPX010000142.1:0-3354 GCA_964473655.1 uncultured Micavibrio sp. | reverse complement strand
TGGATGATAAGGGCGGTCTGTCTATATCCTCGCCGCAAGTAAAGGGCTTAAAAGCCTATTTCTGTGTCGCCCCCACAGATCAAGTCATTCTGGATGTTATCACCCATTGTATTCCGCTTTATCTCATCCAGTATGGATTGGAATCCAAAAGGCACGTGATGTTCTTGGAGAAACCGGACTCCACCCTTTCTAAAGGCGGAAGCTTTACCTGCATCATAGAACTGACGCCCTAAGTCAGGAATAAAGTGGCCAATCCTAAAAACGCGAAAAAGCCAACAACATCGGTGATGGTTGTCAGGAAAACGGAAGATGATATGGCTGGGTCTTGCCCCATCTTGTTGAGCAGAACGGGAATGCCCGCACCGAAAATGCCGGCAGTGATGAGATTGATGGTCATGGCCATGGCGATAACCAGACCCAAAACGTGGTTCTGAAACCAGAGAGCAGCTATCACGCCGACCAGAACGGCAAAGACACAGCCGTTTATAAGCCCCACTATGCCTTCTTTCAAAATGGCGCGGCCTGCGTTGGTGCTGGAAAGTTCACGCATGGCGAGCGCGCGCACGGCAACGGTGAGAGCTTGTGTTCCGGCATTGCCACCCATGCCCGCCACGATGGGCATCAAGGCGGCAAGGGCCACGACTTTTTCGATTGTGGCTCCGAACGAGGCGACAACGCTGGCCGCGACAAAAGCGGTTATGAGATTGACGGCGAGCCAACGCGAGCGTGAAAGGCTGGTGGAGATCGCAGCTTGATACAAATCGCTTTCCGCAACGCCGCCGAGTTTCAGAATGTCGTCTTGTGCCTCTTCATCGATAACGTCGATAACGTCATCGATGGTGATCACACCGACAAGGCGTCCATCTTCATCCACAACAGGCGCAGAGCCAAGGTCTTCGCGCCGGAAGAGGTGAGCCACTTCTTCCTGATCCATCGTTGCCGGAATGATGTGAATGTCTTCGAGGATGAGCTCGTTGATCTTTTCCGATCGCTTGGCGCGCACCAGTTTGTTGAGCGGAATTTCGCCAACAACATGGTAATAAGGATCGACGACAATCAAATCATAAAATTCTTCGGGCAATTCATCGGCGGCAGCGCGTAAGTAATCGATTGTCTTACCCACGGTCCAGAATTGCGGAATCGCGACATATTCCCGCTGCATCAAACGGCCCGCAGACTCTTCCGGATAGCTGAGGCCTTCCTCGATGACGATACGGTCTCTTGCAGAAAGTTTTTTCAGGATCTCTTTTTGAAATAGCGGGTCCAAATCCTCGATCAAATCGAGCGCATCATCGGAATCCAGTTCGGATACGATTTTGGCGACGGCGGCGGCAGGCATATCCGACAAAATTTCTTCGCGCAGTTGGTAATCGAGGTGCGCGTAAAAATCAGGGTCGATCAGATCGCTATATTTTTCGAGGAAGTAAAGACGGTCTTCACGATCGATTTTTTGAAAGAAATCGGCAACGTCGGCTTCGGAAAGATTATCCAGTAATAGCTTTAGCCAATCGACATTGTCGTCGTTAAGGGCTTTTAGGATTGTGGCGATATCCACGTCATTGAGGGAAAAGCCTTCTTCGGCCACTTCCTCCAGCAACTCGGCTGTGCTCTCTTTATCCCTTTCGGTGGAAAGGGGAGGATGCGTATCGCTCATGGGCGTCCCCTAAATGGGTTAGGCTTTGGAATTCTTTTCGGCTTCTCTTTCCGTCACCTGCGCGGAAACGCTGGCGATGGCGGAGACGTTCAATATACCACGGGTCGTGACCGATGGGGTAAGAATATAAGACGGTTTGGATACGCCCAAAAGCATTGGTCCTATCGGGGTGGCTTCCGCCAGAACCTTGATGAGGTTGAATGAGATGTTCGCGGCCTCGAGGTTTGGCATGATCAGAAGGTTCGCATCGTTTTTCAGTGTCGAGTTCGGCATCAAACTTTTGCGCACCGTCTCCTGCAAGGCCGTGTCGGCGTGCATTTCCCCGTCGATTTCCAAATTCGGATCACGTTGTTTGATATCAATGGTTGCCGCCCGCATTTTATAGGCACTGCCACCTTGGAATGTCCCGAAGTTGGAATGTGAAAGCATCGCTACACGTGGAATGATACCGAATTTTCGAATTTCTTCGGCGGCCATCAAGGTCATTTCTGATAGCTGGCTAATGGATGGGTCCGGATTGACGTGTGTGTCGCACATGAACACCGTGCCGCGTGGAACGATCAAGGCACGCAACGCTGCTGCTGTTTCGACACCGGGTTTCAGGCCGATAATATCGACGATGTGTTTCATGTGGCCTTGGAAATCACCGATGCATCCGCAAACGATTGCGTCTGCTTCGTTGCGATGAACCATCAACGCGCCGATGACGGTGGGTGATGTGCGGACGATGAGTTTTGCAACGGCCGGTGTTACGCCTTTACGTTCCATCAATGAATGATAGGTTTCCCAATATTCGCGGTAACGCGTGTCGGACTGTGGATCGACTAGTTCAAAATCCTTGTCGATTTCCATGCGAAGACGCAGGCGTTTGACGCGTGTCGTTACAACTTCACGGCGGCCAATGACGATAGGCTTGACCAGTTTTTCATCGAGCACCATCTGGATCGCGCGCAGAACATGGTCTTCTTCACCTTCGCAGTAAACGATTCGTTTCGGGTCTTTCTTGGCAACGCTAAACACAGGACGCATTACCATGGTGGAACGGGCAAAATATTGTTGGAGTTTTTCTTTATAAGCATCCCAATCCTTGATTGGACGAGTGGCGACGCCGCTTTCTATTGCGGCTTTGGCGACAGCGACAGGTAGCTCCAGAATAAGGCGTGGATCGAATGGTTTTGGAATCATGTATGTCGGGCCGAATTCCAGTGTTTCATCCGGATAGGCGGCCATGACTTCGTCTGTTGCTTCGCGACGTGCCAATGCTGCGATGGCTTTGACGCACGCGATTTTCATTTCCTCGTTGATGGCGGTAGCGCCTACATCGAGCGCGCCGCGAAATAGGAACGGGAAGCACAAAACATTGTTCACTTGGTTTGGAAAATCGGAGCGGCCTGTGCAAATGATGGCGTCCGGTTTTCCTTTGAGTGCTTCTTCCGGCATGATTTCCGGTGTCGGGTTGGAGAGAGCCATAATAAGCGGCGCGTCCGACATTTTTTTCACTTGTTCGGCATTCAAAACATTTGGACCGGACAGGCCAAGGAAAATATTCGCGCCTTCGAGTGCGTCTTCCAATGTGCGTGCGTTCGTCGCGTTGGCGAATTCCGCCTTGTATGGGTCCATACCTTCTGGGCGGCCCTTGTAAACGACGCCTTTTCTGTCGCAAACTATGATGTTGTCTTTGGGCAGGCCCAGACTGTGCA
>CAYYPX010000141.1:0-3379 GCA_964473655.1 uncultured Micavibrio sp. | reverse complement strand
TGGGTCGTCATGCATTTGGCGATCAATATAAAGCAACCGATCTCAAAATTCCGGGCGCTGGGAAATTAACGCTGGTGTATGAGCCAAAAGACGGCGGCGAGAAACAAACATTTGAAGTGTTCGATTTCAAAGGGCCGGGCGTTGCTATGGGTATGTATAATGTCGATGAGTCCATCATCGGCTTCGCGCGCGCGTGTTTCAATTACGGCTTGCAGCGCGGGTATCCCGTTTATCTTTCGACCAAGAATACAATCTTGAAAGCCTATGACGGCAAGTTCATGGATATCTTCCAGAAGATTTACGACGAAGAGTTCAAAACTGAATTCGAAAAAAAGAAACTCTGGTACGAGCACCGCCTGATCGACGACATGGTGGCGTTTGCCGTGAAATCGAATGGCGGGTTTGTCTGGGCCTGTAAAAATTATGATGGCGACGTGCAATCCGATGTTGTCGCACAAGGCTATGGCTCGCTGGGTCTGATGACGTCTGTACTTCTGACACCGGACGGGCAGATCGTCGAGGCGGAGGCTGCGCACGGCACCGTGACCCGCCATTACCGCGAACATCAGAAAGGCAAGGAGACATCGACCAACCCGATCGCGTCGATTTTCGCATGGACTCAAGGACTTAAATACAGGGGGCAGTTTGATAGCAACACTGCCTTGATAAAATTCGCTCAAAGCCTCGAAAAGGCTTGCGTCGATACTGTGGAATCAGGCTCTATGACAAAAGATCTGGCCATCCTGATCGGGCCGAACCAAGCTTTCTTGACAACCGGTCAGTTTATGGACAAGGTCGCGCAAAATCTCGCTAGCAAACTGGACCAATAGAATGAAAAAATCCGCCCGCTTCCTTCCGCTTCTCGCAACGGCTCTTATCACCTTGTCGATTCCGGCAATGGCTGCCCCAACATACGAAAAAGACTATGTAGGCAAGATGGAAGTGTATCGCGCGAAATATGAAGACACTCTGGTTCACCTTGCGCGCAAACACGGTCTTGGTTTTGTTGAAATGCGCGCGGCGAACCCGACGCTCGATCCATGGATACCGGGAGCAGGCGCTCGCGTTGTTCTGCCGACACAATCGCTTTTGCCGGATGCGCCGCGTGAGGGCATTGTTTTGAACCTTGCCGAAATGAAACTCTATCTCTTCGAAAAACCCGGCCAGGCACCAATCGTCTATTCCATCAGTCCGGGCCGCGAAGGTTTGAACACGCCTGTTGGCTCCACCACGATCGAGAGCAAGAAAGTCGGTCCGACATGGACGCCGACAGACCGTATGAGAAAAGAAGATCCGACACTGAAAGCATTTTATCCGGCAGGTCCGGATAATCCTATGGGTACACACGCGCTCTACCTTGGTTGGCCGCAGATGCGCATTCATGGAACCAACAAGCCATATGCCATTGGTCGCCGCGCCTCTTCGGGCTGTATCCGTATGTACCCTGAAGCGATCAAGGATATTTTCCAGCGCGTTCCGGTTGGCACGAAAGTTACGTCCGTGGATCAGCCTGTGAAAGTAGGTTGGATTGAAAACAAGATGTATGTTGAAGTGTCGCCAACGCAGGAACAATCTTTACACGTTGAAGAACTGGGTGAATTCAAATCTTATGAGATCACAACAGCCGACATGAAACGCATCACGGCCAAAGCGGGCCCTTATGCCGACAACATCGATTGGGAAGCTGTGCGTAAGGCTGTGCGTGAGCACCGTGGCTATCCTGTTGCCGTTCTACAAAAGAACGGTATCAAGGGTGCACACGTAACAGATGAAACCGAAGAAGAGCTGAAAAAAGCGGATGCCGAAGACAAGGTGAAAGCGGAGCAGGAAAAAGTGGCGCGTAAAGAAGCCGTTGCCGAAGTCATCCCTGCATCCACAGATGTGAAGACGCCGAAAAAAGCGGCGAAGTTGAGCGAGGCTGAGCCTGCAAAACCTTCTGCCCGCGCCATGGCGACCAATCAATAGTTATTAAGAACCGTGTTTGAAAAGCCATCCTTAAAAGGGTGGCTTTTTTATTGGGGAAGAAGTGCGCCCGGTTGGATGATTGTATAGATCAACGCGAATAAAGATGAGGCATAGAGCGGGGCCAGATAAAAAACCCAGCGCCATTCCGGTTTGATGAAGATGGCTATGAAGCCGATGCAGATGGAAACCATCCAGACGGTGGCGGCCTTGAAGGTCAGCGCTTCGCCGTCTGTTGCTTCGGGCATTATATTCGCGAACAGCATGAGATTGACCGTTATGGCATAGAGGAAACCACCGCAAATCGAAAAGGCGATCAATCCGGCAAAACGAAGAAGAAGGATTTTCCAACTCATGGGTAATTATCCCTTTATTCCGGATAAAAGAAAAGGCTGTCTACGTATTCGCAGACAGCCTTCAATTCTTTGTCTCGAGAGAGACAAGTTAATTACTTAACTTGTTTGCTTTCGAAAACTGGCTCAGCCGAGCGAACTGTTTGTTCTGCTGGAGCGTTACCAACTGTACGCTCTTCAGCGTATGGAGCTTGTGTCAGTGTTTCGTCTGTGTTGGAACCGCCGCCTGTTGCGCAAGCTGCAACGCCTACTACAGAAGCCAGAACCAGTGTGTTCATCAGAAGTTTTTTCATTGTATATTCCTCATTTGCTAGAAAAAAATCGAGTTGACCAGATTGGAAAGTTTGGCTTCCCGCAATTGGTAAATCCCAGCCTTTATACAACACGAAAATTGGTCTGATAAGCCCCTTTTAGAAAATTTTTAAGTTTTTCAAGCGGTTTCGCTTTTGTATGGCGGTAGGGTGGTGTGAAAAGGGGCTAGTTTTTTTGGATCTTGGCGAAATACTGATCAATGCTGGAGACGATCGCGCGGGCGATTTTCTGGCGGTACGCAGGGGAGGAGAGCTGGCTTACTTCCTTGCGATTGGACATAAAACCCATTTCTAAGAGCACGGATGGAACATCGGGTGCCTTTAGAACCGCAAAGCCAGCGAAACGATGTGGCTTTTCCAACATCTGGATTCCCTCACGGGTTGCCTGTTTGACGACCAGATTGGCGAAATATTTCGACTGGTTCATCGTATCGCGCATAGCAAGGTCGATCAGGATGTTAGCGACTTCCTTGTCTTCGTGGGACAGGTCAACGCCAGCAATCAGGTCCGCCCGGTTTTCGCGTGCGGCCAGCTTGGCGGTCTGGGCATCGGAGGCCGTGTTTGAAAGAGTGTAGATAGACGCGCCGCTCACGCCCGGCTTGTCGATGGAATCCGCGTGCAGTGAGATGAACAAATCGCCATTCTGTTTGCGGCCAATCCCGACGCGATCTTGCAATTTGATGAATTTGTCGGTGGAGCGGGTGAGGTGAACGCGGTATCGGCCGGTATCTTCCAATGCTTCCTTCAGGGCTT
>CAYYPX010000140.1:0-3446 GCA_964473655.1 uncultured Micavibrio sp. | reverse complement strand
CGGCACGACGATCGGTTTCGGCGCGGACGTCAAAGAACAAGACAGCAAAGGCGTTGGCGAATTGCTCCACAAGCTGGAGCCGGAAGATCTGTTGAAATACGGATTGATCCCCGAATTCGTCGGACGTCTGCCTGTGTTTGCAACATTGGAAGACCTCGACGAGTCCGCCCTGATTTCGATCCTCACCGAACCGAAGAACGCGCTGGTCAAGCAATACCAACGTCTGTTCGATATGGAAGGCAAGAAGCTGGAATTTACCGAAGACGCCCTTTCCGCGGTTGCCAAAAAGGCGATCGTCCGGAAAACAGGTGCACGCGGTCTTCGTTCCATTCTCGAAAATCTTCTGATGGATACGATGTACGAGATTCCGGACAAGGAAGACGTTGAAAAGGTCGTGGTTTCCAAGGAGACCGTGGACGACAACAAACCGCCGGTTTACGTGGTCGGCTCCGGCAGCGGCAAAAAGAAGAAAAAAGAACCGGAAGCGGTAGAAGCTTAAGTTTCACAAAACAGCCCTTTGAAAGGGCTGTTTTCTTATGCACCCCACTATTTCCTTTCCCTTTGGTTAACCACGTATTATCCTTTTTTGAGTAACCTTTCCTGTGTACCCAATCCCGAATCGACAAAGCTGCTATTAAAGCATTTATGAGGAGACGCATCGAATGAGCGCGCCGAAACTGAAACCCGAAGCCGGTAAGAAATACAAGCTGATCACCCGCTCGGACATGGATGGTTTGGTCTGCGCCGTACTGCTCAAGGAAATCGGGATCATCGACGATATCTCATTTGCCCACCCAAAAGACATGCAAGACGGTCTGGTTGATGTGGATGCCGATGTCATCACAACCAACCTTCCCTATGTGCCCGGCGTTTACATGGCGTTCGATCACCACGAAAGCGAAACGCACCGCATTAAAGACAAACCCGGCAACCATGTTATCGATGCGAAGGCACCATCCGCCGCACGCGTGGTTTACGATTATTTCGGTGGAGCCGCCGCATTCCCAAATGTTGGCGAAGACATGATGGCCGCCGTCGACAAGGCCGACGCCGCACAATTTTCCAAGAGCGACATTCTGGATGCCAAAGGATGGGAACTCTTAAGCTTCCTGATGGACGCACGCACAGGACTTGGACGTTTCCGTGATTTTAACATTTCGAACTATCAATTGATGATGAAATTGATAGACACCGTGCGCGAACACAACAGCATTGAATACATCCTACAAATGCCGGACGTGAAAGAACGCGTCGACCTTTACAATTCGCACCTGCCAAAATTCAAGGAACAGATCGAGCGTTGCGCCAAAGTTCATGACAATCTGGTTATTCTGGATTTGCGTATGGAAGATACGATCTGGGCGGGCAACCGTTTCATGATTTACGCCATGTTCCCGAAGACCAATATTTCCATGCACGTGATGTGGGGCAAGAACAAGCAGAACACTGTGTGCGCCATCGGCAAATCCATCTTAAACCGTACCAGCAAGACCCATGTGGGCGAGCTTTGCCTGTCTTACGGCGGCGGCGGGCACGATGCGGCCGGCACCTGCCAACTGGAAAACCTCAAGGCGGACCAGAAGATCGAAGAAATTACAGCGAAGATCAACAAGGACGGTTAATCCCGTCCTTTTCTTTATCCGGCAAAGCCTTATAGTCTTTGCATGACCCAACCCATCGCCATCGTCTGGTTCCGGAAAGATTTGCGGCTTGCCGACAATCCCGCCCTTACCGCCGCCGTAAAATCCGGCGCGAAAATATTGCCCGTTTATATTCTGGATGATGAGAACGCCAAAGACTGGAAGATGGGCGGCGCATCACGTTGGTGGCTTCATCACTCATTGCATTCATTAAATGAATCTCTCGGTGGCCATCTGATTTTGCTCAAAGGCGATGCATTCGTGCAGATACCATCCATTGCACAAGAAGTCGGCGCGACATCCGTATACTGGAACAGATCGTACGAGCCGTGGCGCATAAACCGCGACAAGCTCATCAAGCAAACGTTGAAAGAAATGGACATAGAGTGTGAGAGCTTTAACGGTTCCGTTTTGTGGGAACCATGGGATGTCGTGAAATCGGATGGCACGCCGTATAAAGTGTTCACGCCGTTCTATCGCAGAGGATGTTTATCCAAGGACGAACCGCGCAAGCCTTTGCCGAAGCCAAAAGATATTTCCTTCAGCGTTTATAAAAAAGGATTGTCGCTAGCCGATTTGAAATTGTTGCCACACAAGCCCGAGCCGCGTTGGGACAAGAAGATGGAGCAATATTGGGAGATTGGCGAAGACGGCGCACACAAGGCCCTTAAAAAATTCCTGAACAACGGGCTCAATAATTATAAAGAAGGCCGTGATTTCATGACAGCCGACCATTCATCGCATTTATCCCCGCGACTTCATTTCGGTGAAGTATCACCAAACCAAGTCTGGTATGCAGCGAAAGAAAAAGGCGAAAAGGAAGGATGGGATAAGGACATCGATCATTTCCTATCCGAATTAGGATGGCGGGAATTTTCCCACCACTTACTCTATCACTTTCCTGATATGCCTAAAAAGCCGTTACAACCACGCTTTAATGATTTTCCGTGGGCGAAAAGCGATAAGAATTTACGCGCGTGGCAAACGGGCCAAACCGGATATCCCGTCGTCGATGCCGCCATGCGCGAATTGTGGGAAACGGGTTATATGCACAACCGCGCGCGCATGGTTGTGGGGTCGTTCCTCGTCAAACATTTGCTGCTTTATTGGATTGAAGGCGAAAAATGGTTTTGGGATTGCCTCGTTGATGCGGACCTGCCCGCTAATTCGCAAAACTGGCAATGGATTTCAGGTTGCGGTGCGGACGCCGCGCCCTATTTCCGGATTTTCAATCCGGTGACGCAAGGTGAGAAGTTCGATGCCGAAGCGCAGTATGTTCGTCAATATGTCCCCGAGCTTTCGAAGATGCCGGACAAATACATTCATCACCCGTGGGATGCGCCAGCGGATGTTTTGAAAAAGGCAGGCGTCGAATTAGGCAAGAATTATCCAAAGCCAATCGTCGATCATGCGGAAGCACGCGAGCGAGCACTCGAGGCGTTTGGTGCCACCAAAGGTACGAAAGACGACTAACGAGCGTAGTGTTGAAGCAGCGCAGGAACGCTTGGATGATGTCTGCCGTTGTGGTCGCGAATGCAGCCACAAGCAACTTCCAATCCTGTTTTGTGCCAATTATCAGCCAGCTTTGATAGATCTTGAATCCCTACGGTGATCGTGACATCAGAACCTTTGTTCTGTTTTTCGATCTGTACGCCGGCCGTGTTCCCCAAAGCATTCAACAATGGATCGTAGCCGAAAAGGCCAAGCGCACTCGCGCGGAAACTGACAGCCAGCTGAGCCGGTTTAACAGCGCAGAAGGAAGAAAGCTGGACGACTTGATTGTTACGCATACACACACCTCTAAAT
>CAYYPX010000139.1:0-3479 GCA_964473655.1 uncultured Micavibrio sp. | reverse complement strand
TTCTACTTTAGTTCTGGTTATGTGTCAACCCGGCCTAAAATATTGCGGGTGGCAAGGCCGATATCCGGCTGGCGCATCAGGCTTTCGCCGATCAGGAACGCGCTGTATCCCGCGGTGGCAAAGGATTTCAGCGTGTCGTGGTTTTCAATACCGCTTTCGGCGACGGCAAGAATATCGCTCGGGATTTTGCCTGCGAGATTGAGGCCGGTGTTCAAACTGACCTCCAATGTTTTCAAATTGCGGTTGTTCACGCCGACCATTTTTGGACTTAACGCGAGCGCGCGGTGAAGTTCTTCTTCGTCATGCACTTCGAAAAGCGTGTCGAGCGAGAGCGATGTCGCAAGATCATATAATTCTTTTGTCTGTTCGTCCGACAAAGCGGCCATGATGAGCAAAATACAATCGGCGCCCATCGCGCGCGCTTCGAATACCTGATAGGGATCGAGCATAAAGTCTTTGCGCAGGATGGGAATGTTCACGGCCTTACGCACGGCGACGAGATATTCATCTTTGCCCTGAAAATACGGTTCGTCGGTGAGGACGGATAAGCAGGCCGCGCCATTGTCTTCGTATATTTTGGCGATTTCAACGGGGTCAAAATCCTTGCGTATGATGCCTTTGCTGGGCGAGGCTTTTTTAACTTCGGCGATCAATGCGGGCGATTTTGATTTTAGCGCGTTGATAAAGCCACGTGTTGGCGCGGTGGTATTAATCATCCATTCCAGCGCGGATTGTGGCGTTTCGGATTTCTTTGCCGCGATATGTTCCAGTTTATCGGCGCAGATTTTTTCAAGGACGGTTGTCATGCACTGATTTCCTTGTATTTGTTCAATACATCCATTGCTTTGCCGGTGTCGATGGCTTCGGCGGCATCGCGCACGCCTGTTTTGAGATCGCGATTATCGTGCAAATTCAACACGGCGGCAGTGTTTGCTAGAACCATGGAGCGGTAGGCGTTGTGTTTGCCTTTCAAGACTTCCTTCAAACCGATGGCATTGGTAACGGCATCACCGCCCTTGATATCTTCTAGCTCAATGCGCGGAAGGCCGAAATCTTGCGGTAAGAATGTTGTTTCCGTGATTGCGCCATGATCGAGTATGACGGCGTAAGTTTTTCCCGTGAGCGTAATTTCATCAAGGCCGTCTTCGCCGTGAACGATGAGAGCCTTTTGCGTGCCAAGCGAGCGAAGGGCTTCGGCAATCGGACGGAGCCATTTTTGATCATAGACGCCGATCAATTGTTTTTGCGTGCCGGCGGGATTGGCGAGGGGGCCGAGTAAATTAAAGATGGTGCGGTGGCCAAGCGATTTTCTTACCGGTGCCAGATGTTTCATCGCCTGATGATGGTTGGGTGCCATCATGAAACAGAAATGTAGATCGTGGAGTGCTTGGATGAGTTTTTCTTCGGGCATTGCGAGGTTGATGCCGAAATATTCAAGAACATCGGCCGCGCCGGATTTGGAAGTCGAGGAACGGTTGCCGTGTTTGGCAATCGGTACGCCGCAAGCAGCGGCCACGAGGGCAACGGCAGTGGAGATATTATAGGTGCTATGGCCATCGCCACCTGTGCCGCAGCAATCAATCGCGCCGCGTGGGCCGTGGATGGTGTGCGCCATTTTACGCATAGTGCGGGCTGCACCAGCGATTTCTTCGGCTGTTTCGCCGCGTTTGTGGAGTATGGTTAGAAATTCGGCAGCTTGATTTTGTGTTACTTCGCCGGACATCAAATGCGCGATGCATTCGCCCATATCGTCTTCGGAAAGTGTTTCTCCGATTTTGATTTTTAAAATGTAATCAGTGAAAGCAATCATAGGATTTTCAGGAAGTTTTCGAGCATGGCGTGGCCGTGCTGTGTGGCGATGGATTCCGGATGGAACTGTACGCCGTGGATTGGTTTTGATTTATGCGCTAGGCCCATGATGAGACCATCGGTTTCGGCGGTAATTTCAAGATCGGCCGGCAATGTTTCACGTTCGACAACGAGCGAGTGATAGCGCGTGGCTTCGAACGGTGTGGGCAATCCTTTAAAGACACTTTTGCCCGTGTGGTGAATGTTGGAAATTTTTCCGTGCAACGGTTCCGGCGCGCGGATGACTTTGCCACCGAACGCTTGACCCATGGCTTGTTGACCCAAGCAAACGCCAAAGAGCGGAATAGTTTTTTCGGCGGCGGCGTGAATGAGGGCGAGGCAGATTCCGGCATGGTCCGGATCGGACGGGCCGGGAGAAATGACGATGGCTTTGGGTTTTAGTGCGATGGCATCTTGCGCCGTGATTTTATCGTTGCGATAGACATCGACAGACGCGCCCAGATCGCCCAGATATTGGACGAGGTTGTAGGTAAAACTGTCGTAGTTATCGATAAGCAAGATCATGGGGGCACAGGTTACACGGGGGGCTGGCGGGAAGTCCAGCCAATTGATAGCATTGCGGAATGAGGAAACGGGGCTATACACCGGAAACGTTAAAATTCATCGCCATTGCGGTGATGTGTATGCTGCTCGTCGATCATTATGTGTTCGATGGTAAGAGATCCTATATCGAGAACAACCGCACCCATCGCCCTGCGGAAGAAAGGATTGAAGAGCCAAAGCCTGAACCCGCTGTGGTGAAGCCAGACTATGGCGAATTTTTTGAGCTTCTTCCCACACCGATGCATGAAAAGCAGGAGGTGGTTGTTCCTGAAACGCCGGTGGAGCCGAAAGAAAAGAAAGTGGAAGTGCCCAAGCCTTCCGTTCACGGCGCACCGAAGATTGCGATCATCATTGATGATATCGGCATGGATGTAAAACGAAGCCGCGAAGCGATCAGTCTGCCTGCTCCGGTGACGTTGGCGTTTTTACCCTATGCGCCAAAAACGCGTGAGTTGGCAATTGAGGGGAAAAAGAACGGGCATACTTTGATCATTCATGCGCCAATGGAGGCGATGGATTCAAAAGTGAGTATCGGCCCGGGCGGTTTGACGACGGCCATGAGTGCCGAGGAGTTAGGCGCGGCATTCGATGTGATGTTGAAGAGTTTTGATGGCTATGAAGGTATCAACAATCATATGGGCAGTCGGTTGACGCAGGACAAGGCGGCGATGGACCGGATCATGCATACATTGGCAGAGAAGAATTTATTTTTTGTAGATTCCAAAACGATCCAAAGCTCTGTAGCGGCGCAGGAAGCGGCGGCATCGCACGTATCTTATGCCGAGCGCGATGTGTTTTTGGATCATGTAGAAACGCCGGCGTTCGTAAACAAAGCATTGGCGGAAGCCGAAAGTCTAGCGAAGAAGCGCGGTTACGCGATTGCGATCGGTCATCCCAAAGATGTGACGATGAAAGCCTTGAAAGCGTGGATTCCGACATTGCAAGCAAAGGGAATTGAATTGGTTTCGGTGAAGAGTTTACTCGTAAAGCCAAAGAAACCGGAACCGCCAGCGGAAATGTTCCCGGAGCCTGCGGCCCCAGCCGTGGGGCCTACGGTTTCTGAGCCC
>CAYYPX010000138.1:0-3573 GCA_964473655.1 uncultured Micavibrio sp. | reverse complement strand
ACAGGCGATGAGTGAGTCCGGTAAGCGGCCTTCTTTTTCCATGATTTGTGCGCGGACTTCGTTGCCGACAATCGATTGGAAATCCCGCACCATTTCGGGAAATGGATGGGGGCCATTGACTGTGCCGATCAGGTAATAAGTGTCATCGACATGGGCAACCCAGTGGCGGAGCGCTTCATTGATGGCGTCTTTCAAGGATTGCGATCCGCTGGTAACCGGCACAACTTCCGCTCCCAGCAATTTCATACGGAAGACGTTTGGTTTCTGACGTTCGATGTCCTTCGCTCCCATGAAAATGGTGCAAGGCATATCGAAGAGCGCACAAATTGTTGCGGTCGCCACGCCATGCTGCCCAGCGCCGGTTTCCGCGATAATCTTTTTCTTGCCCATGCGCTTGGCCACCAAAATCTGTCCAAGACAGTGATTGATTTTGTGCGCGCCGGTGTGGTTGAGCTCTTCTCGTTTGAAATAAACTTTCGCGCCGCCCAATGCTGCAGTCGTCTTTGCAGCAAAATATAGCGGTGATGGGCGACCGATGAAATCTTTGGCGAGTGCGTTGAATTCCGCCCAGAAATCCTCGTCCTCGCGCGCGGCATGGAAGGCCTTTTCAACCTCGAGGATCAGCGGCATGAGCGTTTCCGCAACATAACGGCCACCATACGGGCCGAAATGGCCGTTTTCATCAGGGCCGGTGCGATAGGAATTTGTTGTCATGGCGATGGTTTTAACGCCAAGACGCCAAGAACGCCAAGATTATTTAAGAAGATTTGACTGTTTGAATGAAGCTATGGATTTTGGTGGGGTCTTTCACGCCACGCGTACTTTCCACGCCGCTGGAGACATCGACCGCGGTTGGATGGAGGCGTTTAATGGCTCCGCCGACAATGCCGGGGGTTAGGCCGCCCAATGCTGCAGTCGTCTTTGCAGCAAAATATAGCGGTGATGGGCGACCGATGAAATCTTTGGCGAGTGCGTTGAATTCCGCCCAGAAATCCTCGTCCTCGCGCGCGGCATGGAAGGCCTTTTCAACCTCGAGGATCAGCGGCATGAGCGTTTCCGCAACATAACGGCCACCATACGGGCCGAAATGGCCGTTTTCATCAGGGCCGGTGCGATAGGAATTTGTTGTCATGGCGATGGTTTTAACGCCAAGACGCCAAGAACGCCAAGATTATTTAAGAAGATTTGACTGTTTGAATGAAGCTATGGATTTTGGTGGGGTCTTTCACGCCACGCGTACTTTCCACGCCGCTGGAGACATCGACCGCGGTTGGATGGAGGCGTTTAATGGCTCCGCCGACAATGCCGGGGGTTAGGCCGCCTGCAAGCATCCATGGCTTGTTGAAGGTCTGGCCGTCGAGCAACTTCCAATCGAATGATTTGCCCGTGC
The DNA here is from genome assembly GCA_964473655.1 of uncultured Micavibrio sp. Lineage (GTDB taxonomy): Bacteria > Pseudomonadota > Alphaproteobacteria > Micavibrionales > Micavibrionaceae > Micavibrio_A. Next base: position 2,183 of record CAYYPX010000138.1, on the reverse strand, counting down.
CGCCGCCCCGGGAATCCAGCAAAATCCAATCGGATACTTCCTCATAGGTGGTAATCGCAGCTAAGTCGTCCGCGGATGAAATCGATATTGCCTTGATAACTGGTTTGCCGAATTTGGTTTTTATGTCAGCCACGCGATCTGGCGCCTCATTTCCATGAAGCTGGATGAGGTCTATACGTACATTTTCCAGAGTCTGTTTAAGTGTTTGATCGGAAGGATCGACAAAAAGTGCGACGATTTTGGTCGTGGCTGGCACATAAGAGGCCAGATAAGCGGCAACTTCGATGTCGACATGGCGGGGGGACGCCGGATGAAAGACCAAACCGACAAAATCAGCTTTACCTTCCAATGCTGCTGTCATCGCCTCAGGGGAATTGATGCCGCAAATCTTAACTTTTGCGTTAATTATTGACATAACCATTGCGTTTCTTTAAATAACTTCTGCAACAAATAACGAGCGGGAGCAAGCTGTGCAAACAAAATACGAATTCGGTACCCATATTCGAGGAGTCATCCTTCAGATAAGGGAAATGGTATGGCCCAAGGAAAATATACCGGATCAAGAAAGGTTTCCATGTGACGACATACGTTATCCTTATGTCGAGATTAGAACACACAATGGCGAAGTTGTTGATTTCCTTCTTTCTGATTTAAGAGCAAGGACAGGGGCACTAGACAATGTAAAATTGAAAGCTGGTGATCACGTTGCTTTTTCTACAAGGGATCAAGTTTTTGATATTGTTGATGGAAAACTATCCCGTGTTCGTAAGGGTTCTGTTCCTGCCACGGATTTTGCCTATTTGAAAGAAACCCCTAAACCTTCTTTTGTAAATCCAGCGAAAAATCCGAAATCGGGTGACTGGCGAGATAAGTCTGATGCTGAGTGGGAAACCAGACGGGCCCAATGGGAACAATCAGGCGGAATAATCAAGCAGAAATGGGCCAATTGTGTGGATGTCGTGGCGCCTAATGGAGATTTGGTAAGGGATTTCTCCGATAGAATTGAAATAGTGAAGCCAACAATCCCCTCCATGCGCTTGGCTGCATCTTTTGCCAAAACAGCTTGGGGCAGTGCAAAACTTCAGGGGGATGAGCAATTTCTTCTGGACGCGTACACCATAGCGTCAAATCAAGGCTTGATAATAAAAAACTATAATTCAGAAAACGCCCAGCGCGGTTTGAAAGCAAGCGAACGGATTTTAGCGTTAGCCTAAAGCGATCGAGGCGAAAATATCGTCTGCCGCCTTTACTGGGTCTTTGGCTTGGGTGATGGGGCGACCGATCACAAGATGGGTGGCACCGGCGTCTACGGCCTGACGCGGCGTCATGATCCGCTTCTGATCACCCGAATCTGACCCTTCCGGACGTATCCCGGGCACCATCAAAACGAAGTCATTGGGAAGAGCGTTTCGTAATTGTTTTATCTCGTGTGCAGAGCAGACAATGCCATCTAGGCCGGCGGAGGCGGTGAGGCGGGCGAGACGCATGACCTGATCACCTGCGGGTCTCATCTGACCCACATCTTCAAGGGCTGAATCATCGAGACTCGTAAGCACGGTAACCGCCAAAAGCTTGGTTCTAGGGGCGCAGGCGGCCTTTGCGGCTTGCATCATCGCCGTTCCACCGGCGGCGTGAACATTTAGAAACGCGACGTCCAGAGAAGAGGCTGATTCCACTGCACCAGCCACCGTGTTCGGAATATCGTGATACTTCAGATCCAAAAAGACGGATGGTTTGAACCCCTGTTCTAGGATCATTTGAACCCCTTGTGGTCCATTGGCGTTGAAGAACTCCATGCCCAATTTTACACCGCATCCGGCTTCCGATATTGCCGCCGAAAGTTCCTTCGCTTTGATCAGATCCTTGGTGTCGATCGCGCAGTAAATGAGGGGCAAGCCGGATGATGTCTTCATTATTTTTTCTCGATCAGGATGGTCGGTGTGATGACGGGCGTGTGGGCTACAATCTGGTTTTGATTTGCAGCATCGAGTTGTTTTTCGAGTGCCTTTATTTTCTTTTTCTGTTCGCGGCGCTCATGGCGAAGTCGTCCCATTGCCGCCCATGTCATAATAGCTCCGAAAAGAAAGCCGATGGCGATGGCGCCCAGCACCGGCACGTACACAGGCATAGGTACAGCATCGCGGAATGGATTGAGGATGATGGGAGTATCGCCGGCATTATAT
>CAYYPX010000137.1:0-3607 GCA_964473655.1 uncultured Micavibrio sp. | reverse complement strand
AATCCGCACTGACAATGAAGTGGTCAAGGTTTCGGTCGTCGGAATCGGTATGCGCGGGCTGGGAAAGGGCAAGCCGGCGGAACGTGAGTATCTCATCCACCGTTTCGCGGGATCGTTCCCCGTAACCGGTATAGTTCCCCAGATACACAATTCTATCGCCGGCCTGCAATCTCTCTAGGATCGCGTCGTGCAGGGCGTACAGCTTTTCCAGCTCACCATGGATCGCAGACACGGCCCACACTCGGCGCGGAGTGCCAAGATCGGTAAAGCGTATGTCTTTGGAGTCCATGCACACGGCGGCAATATCTCATTTAAAAGACGTACTGGAAAAAACAGTAGAACTCTGCAGGCGCGGGAAGAATTCCCGTAAAGATGGAACAATCGTACGCAGAGTCGCAATTTCTGGAAAGGGTTAGAAAACGCTTATGTATGTATCTGTGGATAAGTAGAGTACCAAAGGTCTTAACTTGGTTTCAGCTTTTTTTCTGCACGGTATTTAGCCATGCGTTGCCTATTTGCCTGTCTCAATAAGTCGGAAGATAGAGGTACTTGGTCTGCTTCTCGTAGATGTTTATGAGCGCGTGGCAAATTAATAGGAGCTTTTTTACCTTTAAAGCTTTCCCAGTTATTGAGACCAACGACTGCCTGTGTATCTATTTTTTTTAACTCAGTTCGCGTGAATTCACCCTTCGGCCTCCTCGCAATGACGAGATAATGTTAGATCGCCTTAACGGAACAGCTTCTTCTTCAAATCTTCGGCTTTGCTATCCAGCTTTTTGTTCAATTCCTTCTTCGCGTCATCCACATTTGGAATACCGCTAAGCGCGCCGCTCTTGCGGGCTTCGTTTTCGACACTGGAAAAATATTTGGTCAAAACCTGCACAATGGCACTCTTGGCATCAATGCCTTTGCCGCTGCCGATATTCGAGAATTCGAGGGCAGGTACATTGATGGCTGGAATGTCGCGATCAACCATGGCGATGGTGGTTTTCACAACGGACGCATCGATGGCCATGTTCTTGACGATCACGCGGATTTGCTCGCTGCCCACGCTTTCTTTTTGTTTTTTGCTGTTGGCCAGTTTTTTCAGGTCGGAAAGGTTGATGCCTTTTTCGTTGACCTCAAGATAAACGACCGAGCCTTTCACTTGAATATTTTTGAAATCGATCAATTCGCGGCTGGCCGTATTCAGTCCGATTAATATGCCATCTGCCGTCATCGCGTATGGCTGGCGATAGCCGGGCGGGTTTGAAATCTTGATGGAATTGACGACGACCTTTTTCTCCGACAACGACACATCAATGCTACCGATGTTGACATTGACGCCGAGCGCGTTGGTTGCGATTTTTTCCGCCGTGCGCGTGATCAGGCTTCCGAAATTCAAGCAGACATAGACGATGCCGGCGACAAGGGCGAGGGCGATTGCCGCGCCTACAACGGATTTCTTTTTAACGGCCATGGTCTGCTCCTTTGATGTCTGACTAGTGCTATAGAGATTCAGTAATGGATTTTAAGGGGGCTGACAAGGCGGCGTATGGGTGCATAAAAAACGGGCCGGCATTTCTGCGCGGCCCGTTTCGAAGGAGGTCGTTTTAAACTTGGCTTAAGCGGCTTTTTTAACGTCGGCTGCTTTGACTTCTGCGGCTTCGTCGGCTTTCGTGCGCTTCACGCCCATCAGCTTCTCAAGTTTCGCTGTTGCTTTTGGTTCGTCGATTTTCTCGAGGGCTGCAACTTCACGGGCAAGACGCTCGAGGGCAGATTGATAAATCTGGCGCTCGGAGTAGGATTGCTCGCTCTCGTCGTTGGAACGTTTCAGGTCGCGAAGAACTTCGGCAATCGCAATAGGGTCGCCGGAGTTGATTTTTGTTTCATATTCCTGTGCGCGGCGGGACCACATGGTGCGGCGGATACGGGCCTTGCCTTGAAGTGTTTTCAGGGCGTCTTTCATGCGGTTGTTGGTGCACAGACGGCGCAGACCGGATGTCTTGGCTTTGAAGACTGGAATCTTGAGGCGCATACGGTCTTTTTCAAAGCTGATCGCGTACAATTTCACGTCAACGCCACCGATTTTCGCGGTTTCGATGCCTTCGATGAGTCCCACGCCATGGGCAGGGTACACCACGTAGTCGCCTTTTTTGAAATTGTCGTTGTCAGCTGTCGCCATGTCGTCCGGACCTTTCTTTATTGTTGTTTTTTCACAAAACCTACCCGTTCGGATCTGGTGCCGCTCGGAAGGTTTGTCCATGTCTGGGAGAACGATTTTTGTACTTATTGGGGATAAAAAGCGGACCGTTTATGGACATCCCCAAAGGGATGTTTTAAACGGGACAATTGCCCCACAGATCGTTAATCCATGGCGGTCACTATACTTAAAAAAGTGTTAATTTTCAACTCTATTATTTCATAATATGGGAAATAATGGGACTTAACTTATAAAATTTCCAAGTTTAATCGCCGTCTCCGGCCCGTGGACTGAAATTTTCTTCCAGTTTGTTCGGTTTGTCCTTCATGGCCTCAGCGTCCGGTAGGGCTGGCTTCATTTTCGTAATGACGGGCCATTTGTTCGCATATTCACGGTTCAACTCAAGGAATTTCTCGGCCCGCGGGTCGATATCGGGGATGATGGCCTCTATCGGGCATTCCGGCTCGCACACACCGCAATCGATGCACTCATCCGGGTGAATGACCAACATATTCTCGCCCTCGTAGAAACAGTCTACGGGGCACACTTCCACACAGTCAGTGTACTTACAGGCAATGCAGACATCGGTCACAACAAAGGTCATGCGTCTTCTATATCGCGGGTTTCCGCCAAAAATAAAGCGGAATTTCCGAATTTTTAATATTTCATCAATAAACTGTTAAGTATGGACGCTAGAAACCGCGAGATCATGAAAAGCATCCTGAAACGTGCCATGGAAGAGGGCCGCGAAGGAAGGGTTCGGATGGTGGCCGAAAGGTTGAAGGCCGCCCGCGATATTCCCGAAGATCACAAAAAAATCCTGCTCGAAATCACGCTGTTCGGCAAGGCCTTGCCCAAGAGCCCGTTCCAGACGAGTTTGAGTCTGCATTAAACTAGTTTCAGATTTGTTCCGTTGAGTTCTACGCGTGCGCCGATCGGCAACGCGTAAAGATCCGTATCATGTCCGAACGGCGCGTTCGTCAAAATCGGAATATCCAAACCTTGCGTGTGTTCGGCGACGATGTCTTCCATATCCATGCCAAACGGCGTGCCAGTATCTTTGATCCCTGTGAATTGCCCGAGCACGAGTCCACCGATCCGATTCAAAATGCCGCGACGTTTGAGCGCGCAAAGATCGCGATCAACGGTGGTCAGCTCTTCACTGATTTCTTCCAAAAACAAAATGCCGCCATCGGTGATGGGCATATCGGAATCGTTGAGCGATCTGATCATGGCAAGATTGCCACCAAACAAAACACCCGCTGCGCTTCCGGCTTTAAATGATCGCGCACCTTTTAATGGAATGGTTTTTTCATCGCCGGACAGCAAACGCAAATTGAAATCGATCTGCGGGTTAACCGTGGCGCGCTTAAATGTCGGCCCATGATAGCTGATGATACCGGCCTTGGCCGAAATGCTATTGAG
>CAYYPX010000136.1:0-3621 GCA_964473655.1 uncultured Micavibrio sp. | reverse complement strand
GGGCGAGGTGATCGCGATGATTACGGCCTTGGGTGGAAAACCCAACGCGATCAGTATTCAATCTCAACCAAAGTAAATGGTGCGGGTAGCCGGAATCGAACCGGCACGGGGTTACCCCCTCAGGATTTTAAGTCCTGTGCGTCTACCTGTTCCGCCATACCCGCGGCCAAAATCGAACAGATGCCAGAGATAACCATATTGAAACCGTCAAGACAAGTTGCTGTTGCGGCTTATCTGCCCTAAATAACTGATATGAGTTCGAATTCCTCCAGCACATTGGAACGCGGCGCGGATCTTATCCGCGCCTATGTCAAAACCCTGCCCGAAAGTCCGGGGGTTTACCGCATGATCAATGATCGCGGGGATGTTTTGTATGTGGGCAAGGCGCGGGCGCTCAAAAAACGCGTGGTAACCTATTCGAATGTTGCGAAACTGCCTAACCGCCTGAAACGCATGGTCGCGGAAACGGTGTTGATGGAATTCATCACCACCAATTCCGAAGTCGAAGCTTTGCTTCTTGAATCTAACATGATCAAGAAACTGCAGCCGCGATTTAATGTTCTTTTAAAAGACGATAAAAGCTTTCCTTATATTCTCATCACCGGTGATCATGATTTCCCGCAAGTCAAAAAACATCGCGGTGCCCGCGGTAACACGGGTGAATTTTTTGGGCCTTTCGCCAGTGCCGGCGCGGTCAATCATACGATCGATATGTTGCAACGAATTTTCAAGCTTCGGAACTGCACGGATTCCTATTTTGCCGCACGTAAGCGGCCCTGTTTGCAATACCATATCAAACGCTGTACCGCGCCTTGTGTCGGTAAAATATCAACAGAGGAATATGCTTATAACGTCGAGCAGGCGCGATCTTTTCTAAACGGCAAAAGCAGAGTTCTTCAAGATGATTTCCGCGCGAAGATGGAAGCGGCCAGTGAGGCAATGGATTATGAACTTGCCGCCGAATATCGCGACAAGATCAAATCGCTTACATCGGTGCAGGTACATCAGGACATCAATATCGACGGTATTAGCGATGTCGATGTCATCGCGTACCATCAACGCGAGGGAAAAACCTGCATTCAGGTTTTCTTTTTCCGCGGTGGGCAGAATTTCGGCAATCGTGCCTATTTTCCACGGCACGATTCCGAAGTCTCTATCCAAACCATCATGGCGAATTTTCTGGCCCAGTTTTACGAGTCAAAACCGATCCCGCAGGAAATACTCGTCGGGCAATTGCCGGTTGAGCGTGAGTTGATCGAGCAAGCGTTAAGCCAGCGGGAAAAATCCGGTCGCCGTGTTTCTATCACAATGCCGCAGCGTGGACAGCGCAAACGATTGCTGGAATTTGTGACCAAGAATGCCAAGGAAGCTTTGGAGCGTCACTTGCTGGAACGTAAGGGCGAAAACCAATTGCTCGAGGGCGTCGCAAAATTGTTTGCAATGGAAGCGCCCCCTGAACGGATCGAAGTGTTCGATAATTCTCATATCTCCGGCACGAACATGGTGGGCGGTATGGTTGTTGCGGGCATGGAAGGCTTTCGCAAGAGTGCGTACCGGAAATTCAACATCCGCACCGCCGATGCTGCCGATGATTACGGCATGATGCGCGAAGTGATGACGCGTCGTTTCGGCCGCGCTCTAAAAGACAATATAGAACGCGGCAGCGAAGATTGGCCGGATCTATTGTTGATCGATGGTGGTCTTGGCCAGTTCAACGCGGTGAAGGAAGTCTTGCAGGAAATGGGTGTGTGGGAAGACCTTACTGTGGTTGCCATCGCCAAGGGGCCGGACCGCAATGCAGGGCGGGAGCAGTTTTTCATGGAAGGGCGGGAGCCGTTCCAATTGCCTGTTAACGATCCCGTGCTCCATTACCTGCAAAGGTTAAGAGATGAGGTTCACCGTTTTGCGGTCGGTGCGCACCGCACGCGGCGGACGATGGATATAACAAAGAACCCCTTGGACGAGATTGCGGGGATCGGTGCTGCCCGTAAACGAGCGTTACTTCACCATTTCGGATCGGCCAAGGCGATCAAGTCTGCGGGGGTGGAAGACCTTCTTAAAGTAGAGGGAATTTCGCGCGCGCAGGCGGAAAAAATCTTCGCCTTTTTTAACGAATAGCCCGTTAAATTTATGCACACATCAAAACGCCATAAATTTATTATATATCAGAATGTTAACAAATTGTTGTTTATAACTCGTTTAGCGGGTTGAAGGGCAACAATCAGCGTGTTAGCGTCATTTCATCAATCATCGCTTGAACGATTTTTGGGCTCGCTGCGGCGGGCTTGGGCGATGTTCTGACATCAAGAAATGGAGCCAGAAGAGAAATGTTTCACCGGACCAACAACGGACCTGTTAGACCGTCGCAGCGCACGGAAAATGTTCAGCCAGAACAGCAATCTTTCCCGTACCAGAGCAAGGTAATCGAACAGACCGCCGTTGAGCGTTATGCAAGAAATGAAGCTGTACAGGCAGCGGCCAATGAACCACCGGCAAACCAAAGCCAGCCATTGACCGACAACCAGTTTTATGTTTATGAATCCCCTATCTACCAAGAACAAAAGGACACTCAAATGACCCCCTCTGACATTGACAACAAATCAGAGTCCAAAGAACAGGGCTCCGCACCATCCAGAATTGATATCCCCGGCGGCGTATTCTCACGTCCGGGCCAAGCACCAATCGGTCGCGCACCGGGCGCAGCTTATCCGGGTGCCTATCCGGGAGCAGCCGCATACGGCCAGCAACCATCCCAAGCCAACGATCCAGCAGCAGGCCGCAAACTCTACATCGGCCAAGGCATTACGCTTTCGGGCGAAATCGAAGCTTGCGATCACTTGGTCGTTGAAGGAACAGTTGAAGCAGCGCTGAAAGGCGCAAGCGTTCTCGAAATCGCAGAAGCCGGTGCGTACTTCGGTACAGTCGACATCGACGAAGCAACAATCGCTGGGCGCTTTGAAGGCGACCTAACAGTTCGTGGTCGTTTGACGATCAAGGCTTCGGGTTCCATCACAGGTTCCATCGCTTACAAAGAACTGGCTGTTGAAGCCGGTGCGACGCTCGACGGTAAAGTATCGCCGCTCGATGCAAAGAATGCAGCTTCCTCCGGTAGCCGCAAAGTTGCCAACAACAAGGCACCAAAATCGAACGACTACGAACTGCCATTCGAAGGCAAAGCGGTAGCGGCCGAGTAATCATTTCCTAGGTAAAGAAAAACCGGACAGGAATGTCCGGTTTTTTTATGCTTTCGGCGCATTGAGATTCTTGTCTTTAAAAGCACATAGATCAACCACCGGACATTTCCAGCATAAAGGTTTGCGCGCGATGCAGGTGTAACGGCCGTGCAGGATTAGCCAGTGATGCGCGTGCAGCCGGTATTCTTTCGGCACCACTTTTTCCAGTTTCTCTTCAACCTTTTCAACCGTGGGGGCGGGGGCAAGACCGGTTCGGTTCGATACGCGAAAGATATGCGTGTCGACCGCCATGGTTTCGTGACCGAACGCCATGTTTAGAACAACGTTCGCGGTTTTACGTCCGACGCCCGGAAGTTTCACCAGCTCATCACGATCTTCCGGAACTTCACCGCCATAATTTTCGATCAGCATTTTAGACAGCGCGAGA
>CAYYPX010000135.1:0-3769 GCA_964473655.1 uncultured Micavibrio sp. | reverse complement strand
CCAGATAAGGCCATCAGTCAGGACGACATCGACAAGCTGCTAGCAGAATTCGATAATCCCTAATAAATCAATAGGTTAAATGCATTTTTATTGACATATTGCGTTAATATGTCTATGATAACCTCTTGATTTAAAACAGGGGTTTTTATGCGTTCCAAATTCGATGCCGCGAGTGCCAAAATTGTTGATCTTACCAACATCAACGATCAGCGAGCTTTGCTGGATAAGCTTCTGACGATGCTTCATAAGAAATACCCTGAATTTGGAGCGGGTAAAGAAGCGCACGAAGATCTGGAAACCTACTTCCGCAAAAACGGTAAAATCACCAAAAACGAATTCATCAAAGTCATCACCGACAAGAACCATGATGTCCTTGGTTTTACGGTTGGATCTATCATTCCATCTACAAAAACCGCAACACTGACTTATATGGCGGTTGTAAATGACAAAGATATCCAAGCCCGCTTGATTGAAGCCACGAATGACATTCTGGCCCGTAAAAAGGTGTCGGCAGTTTTTGTCGAGCTTTATGCCGATGGTGCCGCGGGAAGCAAAAAACTGGAAGAACGTAATCAGAATGATAAAAAACTGTACGGCAACCAAGGTTTGGAAAATGTACCTGTAAACTATGTGCAGCCTCTTTCACCCGATCCGCAAGAAGATACCGTCGTAAAGCAACTGAAATTGAAAGTTGGTTTTATTGACAAGGGCCTCAAGCCAGCAGAAAAGGCGACGATCATAATCAACCACCTTATGGCATTCGTCCAAGTCTACGACCCAGAACTCGAAGTTCCGGAAAATGCCGCGAAGCTTCATGAATATTCGCATGATCTAGGACAAGCCTTATGGGCACCTAAACCCAAACCTGCGGGCAAACCTAACTTAAGACTGGTTTAAAAACTTCACGACAAACGTGTAAAACTTAGGCGCGGAGTGGGGCTTCGCTTGTCGGGAACCCTTGCGTGTGGCATCGTTTGCATATGCGCTTTCTTCGCTTTTTCATTGTCTTAACCGCCGTTCTTGCCATTGGGCAGGGTGCATTCGCACAAGACAAGGTCAGCGTACGCACCGGAAGCCATGAAACCTACTCACGGCTTGTTTTCGAATGGCCATCCAAACCATCCTATTCACTCTCGAAAGAGGGCGGCCGCATTCTGGTTCGCTTTGCCAAAACGGGCGCGCCGGATGTTTCAGGTGTTTCCAAAGATGCACAAAACATCAAAGCCGTCGAAACGCTCTCAAAAAGCGGCGAGGCATTACAGGTCGCGGTCAGCATTCCCGATGGATCGACGTTCCGCGATTTTGTCGTCGAAAACAAACTGATCCTTGATGTTTACAATCCTGCGGGTGCTGCTGCGGCTCCGAAAAAAGCAGAAACCAAGCCTGAAGAAAAAAAGCCTGCTGAAAAAGTCGCGGAAAAAACACCCGAGAAACCTGTTGAAATAAAATCTGCTGAGAAGAAACCAGTTGAGGAAAAGCCCGCTGCGGCAAAGACAACGGAAAAAGGTGATTTCAGTGTGACGCAAGCGCCGGATGCGAAAACGGCACCCGTTGGTGAAGTCGAAGCAGCACACGTGCCGCCGCCCAAAGTGGATGAGCACGTTATCTCGATGACAAGCACGTACAGCATCGGCATGGCGGCATTCGAACGCGCGGGTTATCTCTGGATCGTTCTCGATACGCCTGATCTTCCGATCAAGCCGGAAATCATGGGCCCTCAGAAAGAGAAATTCGGAACGCCAGTTCGCATGGAAATCCCCGAAGGTGTTGCATACCGCGTGGAAATCCCACAAGGCATGATCGCGCGCGGTGAAGGTGGCGGATTGACATGGCGCTTGATCCTTTCGGATAAGGCGGCAACGGCAAAACCTGTATTCGCGCACAATGAAGGAACGGAGGCAGAGGCAAAACTTGTCTGGCCGCTCAAATCCATGCGCAAGGTTCTGACATTCACCGACCCAATCGTTGGCGACAAGGTGATGGTCGTAACATCTAGCGATTCAAAACAATATACGGGCAGCTCGAGAAACTATGTGAACTTAAAAACGCTGGATAGCGTAGTGGGTTTGGCATTCACGCCGAAATCGGATGATTTGAAGGCGGAACTTTCGACGCAGAACGTTAGCGTGAGCCGTCCCGGTGGTTTGGCTGTTTCGACAATTGCAAAAGTTGAGCAAGCACCAGCAGAAGAACCCGCCAAGGAAGAAGAGCTTACAAAAGAAGAGTCGAAACACGAAGAGGCAAAGACAGAAGATGCTAAGCCTGAAGAACACAAAACGGAAGAGTCTGAGACTAAGTCTGCCGATGCAGCCCCTGCAGAAGAAAAAGTCGAAAAAGTAGAAGGCACTCCCGTCGGTCATGAAGAAAAGCATGAGGCGGTCGAGCAAGCAAAGCCAGAAGACATCACCAAAACGGCCGCGGAAAAACCGAGCGGTAACAACATATATAATTTTGCCCGTTGGGAAATGGGCGGCATCGAAGCGCTTCGTGGCAATCAACGCGTGCTGATGGCCGGTGTTGCCAGCAAGCCGGATGAACAGCGTACAGAAGATATAATTACGATGGCAAAATTGAATATTGCCAATAACCGCGCGCCGGAAGCTCTGGGCCTTCTACGTGTTGGCCTTAACAAAGTTCCAGAGTTGGAAGACAATGAAGAATTCATGGCGCTCCGCGGAGCGGCTTTGGCTCTGGCGGGCAAGTACGATGAAGCCATTCTTGATTTTAGCCGCGAAGGTTTAAAAAAATATGACGATGTAAAATATTGGCGCGCTTATGCGCTCGGCGGCCTTGAAGACTGGAATCAGGCGATTGAAAGTCTTCCGGCGGATATGGCACCCATCGCGGCCTATCCCAAAGAAATCAGAACACCATTGTCATTGATGTTCGCCGAGATCAAATTGCGCGGCGCGAAGATTGCCGATGCGCAAAGTATTTTGAAAGTGGTTGAAAAAGATCTGCCGAAATTATCGCTTCCATACCAATCGGCTTGGAAATATCTGGCTGGCGAAGCTGAGCGTCAAAGCGGCAAGGCGCAAAAAGCCGAGGAATATTGGGAGCCGCTGGTCAAGAACGGTAAGGATGATTTGTACCGTGCCAAGGCGGGGTTGTCCTTAACCAAACTGCAACTAGACGAAAAGAAAATCAAACCGGCGGAAGCGATCAATCGCCTTGAAGGTTTACGCTATGCATGGCGTGGGGATGAGCTTGAGACGTTGATCAATTATCGTCTGGGCCAAATGTATATCGACAACAAGGACTATCTGAAGGGCCTGACGGTTCTGCGTAACGCGACCACGCTTTCTTCGCCGAACACAGAAATTGGTAAGAATGTGCGCGGATATATGTCGCGCTCGTTCAGCAATATTTTTGCGAGCGATGCTCTTAAAAATATATCGCCGCTTGAATCCATCAGTATCTATGAAGAATTTAAGGATCTCGCGCCCACAGGCGAGGAGAACAACAAGTATGTCGAGAAATTAGCCGAGCGACTTGTTGATGCGGATCTTTTAGGTCGCGCGGCTGCCTTGCTGGAATATCAGGTCAATAATCGCTTGAAGGGCGATAAAAAGGCGGAGACTGCCATTCGTCTTGCGGCAATCCGTTTGCTGGATGGTAATCCAGATGGCGCGCTGCGTTCGTTGGAAATTGCACAGGATACGCTTAATAAAATGAGCGCGGGTATGGTTGATGTTCCGCTTGCTGAAAAAACCGAAGCGGCAAAGTCTCCGGCGGAAAAACCCGAAGATAAGAAACAACAAACCACGGC
>CAYYPX010000134.1:0-3850 GCA_964473655.1 uncultured Micavibrio sp. | reverse complement strand
CACGATGTACCAGCATATTAAGGAAAAAGGAATTTCCTTAACAGAAACCGACACCAAGCGGCCCAAGATAGATGTTTCCGAACTGGTACGCATATACGGCGACAAGCTCAAACCCTTGAATGTCGCCAATGACAAGCCGGTAGCGGCCAATGCCAACGGCAGGGCTGAGGTAGTCACGGCTGAAAATCATGCCCTGCGTGAGAAGTTGCAGATTCTTGAGCAGGAACGTGACCGTGAGCGCCGGTTGCTGAAAGATCAGATCGACATGCAACAGTCACAGATCGAAAACCTGCAGGACACGCTTAAAAAGGAACAGGAAACCGTCAACAGGGTAACAGCTATGCTCACGGATCAGCGATCAGAAACACAAAAGAAAGAAAATCAGGACGATGAGCGGGCAAAAAAATGGGCCGATCTGGAAAAAACGGTTCAGTCTTTGGCCGAAAACCAAAACAGGACTTTTTTACAGCGCCTTTTTGGTCTCGGAAAAAAAGCATAGTAAATGTCGCATCCCGCACACAAGATCGCCAACGACGACACCCGGGACAAAGAACCCCATGAGTTGCCGAATAATCTTGAAGTCGAGCAAGGGCTGCTTGGACATTTGCTGGTAAACAATGCCGGCATTGATCGTGTTGCCGATATTATAGAGCCGTTTCATTTTTATCATCCCGTTCATTCCAGGATTTACGACGCCATTCTTAAAACGGTCGAACGTGGGGATATTGCCTCTCCGTTACGTCTCAAAAAATACTTTGAAAATGAAGCCGCCTTGGAAGCCGTCGGCGGCACCGGCTACCTGGTCGATCTGGCAGCCGCGGCCTTCCCATTTGCTTCACCAGAAGATTATGCGCGCCAAATCTTTGAATTGTTCCAGGCGCGCGCTTTGATCGAGCAATGCGAAGAAACCCGTTACAAAGCGTATAACCGAACGATCGATGCAACAGTTCAGGATCTGATCGAGGAACATGAAACGCAGCTATATAACCTGGCTGAAAGCGGCGTCGCCAAAAAGGACGCTGTACCATTCAAGGACTCGATCACAGAAGCGATCCGCATGGCGGAAGCCGCTTATAACAGGGGCGGAGCTGTTTCTGGCGTCACCACCGGTCTGACAGAGCTGGATCGCATGACAGGCGGGATGCACCCGACCGATCTGCTGATCCTTGCCGGCAGGCCTTCGATGGGGAAAACAGCCTTGGCAACCAATATCGCTTTTAATGCAGCCAAGAAACATCTTGAAACAGGTGGCAGGGAAGGGGCCGCGGTCGGCTTGTTCTCTCTTGAAATGGGCCACGCGCAAATTACCACCAGAATACTGGGTGATCTCTGTGGCGTATCAAGTGATGCAATGCGTAAAGGCGCAATCAGTCATGAAGATTTCAGGAACCTTGTCGAAGCGGGGCAGAATTACAAAGATCTGCCATTCTACACGGATGATACGGCCGCGCTGTCTATTTCAGCGCTGAGAACGCGCGCGCGGCGCCTGAAACGAAAATACGGCATTACATTGCTGGTTGTTGACTACCTGCAGCTGCTCAATGGTACACCCGGCCGCAAATCAAGTGAAAACAGAACACAGGAAGTCAGCGAAATTACCCGCGGCCTGAAAAGCATTGCAAAGGATTTGAACATTCCTGTCCTTGCCCTATCGCAATTATCGCGCAATCTTGAAAATCGCGAAGATAAACGGCCGCAGCTGGCGGACTTAAGAGAATCCGGCTCGATCGAACAGGACGCCGATGTTGTGATGTTCGTGTACCGCGACGAATATTATCTATCGCGTGAAGAACCTTCTCAAAAGGCAAGCGAGGATGCCAATAAATTTGAAGAACGCCACGCACAATGGCAGCAGGCATTAGATGCATCGAAGAACGTCACAGATGTATTGATTTCTAAGCAGCGGCATGGGCCGATCGGCAATGTGAAACTTTACTTCGATCCTAATTTTACAAGATTCCGTGACTTATCAAACATGACGCCAGATCGTCAATTTGCCAATCGCCCTTAGTTGCCATCTGGTAGAGGTTTTGCAAGGCGTACACAGCAAGGTAAAAAATTTCTTGATCCCGCCTCATTGGGCAGTATTGCTAACTCTGTATCTTCAATGCCATGAAAATGTCATTAAGTGGGACTTGCGGCATGTTTGTGCAAATGCTAAAATGATTGGCGATGAAAATTTTAATGGCAATTCTGGTACTTGCATTGGCGTTTAGCGGCTTTTCTGCCGCTTCTCATGCTATGAGCGACACTGGCCATATCGTTTCATCGGATATTCAGGGTGGTTCTTCCGACATTAATTCAGCCGACTCTTCCAAAGATGATAGCAAGGCCGAAAAGATCGCCTGTCCGGACTGCCTGCATAGTTGTTCTCATATGGTATTTCTGCCTGATAACAAAATGCGGATGCCGGAATTCGCGTCCTCCGACCCTGTTATAGAGGCTACGGATTTCTTGCCCGACGCACTCACCTCCTCGCTTTTGCGCCCCCCGAAAACGCTCGCGTAACGAAGGCCTTGGCCTTCCCTGATGTAAATACGGGCTAACACCCGTGTTGTATTACGTCCCATACGCGAGGAATTTTTTACAATGAAATCCATGACTATGCCGGCTGTATGCCTTGGCGCTCTTTTGTTTGCTATACCCGCCGCGAACGCGCAGGATTCCGCCCCTATAGCGCAGGAAGTCTTGCCTTTGTCGCAAGGCGTTTCCAGCCCCTCTGTGTCTTTACACGATGCTATCAAGACAGCCCTGCAAAACTCTCCCTTTTATGCTGCGGCGATAGACCGTAGCGAGGCGATGAAGGCGGTTACCTCCAAAGCGGGAGCGCTGCCCAATCCGGAAGTGTCCTTTGAAATGGAGAATTTTTCCGGAAGCGGGCCGTATTCGGGGACGGAAAACGCCGAGCTGACTTATGGCGTATCGCAACTCGTGGAACTTCCCGGCAAACGCTCTGGCCGTGTCAATGCCGCAAGAGGTGAGGAGAAGAAAGGAGTGCGTGTTTCGTTGCCGCATAATCCGCCCCTGCCGCATCAGTCCAAAGGCTAGCCATGGAGCCAGTAAATAGAATTTGCCCATATGCCAGTGGCCGAGATGTTAGCGATGATCGTGAAAACTTAAACGGAATGGGAGATGTCGATGCATCGGCAACCGCTAATCTCTTAGGATCCTACAATATCGGCAGCGCTCAATTGAACGGCAAGCTATCATCCGCTCTCACTGGCGATTACGGCACTACAGCAGAAGTGAACCTTAATACGCGCTATCCACTTACAGAGAAAATTATTCTCAATGCTGGCGTAGGAACAGTTTGGGCCGATGAAGAGCACATGAGCAATCGCTTCGGTATTTCTGCGGGGCAATCTGCCCGTTCCGGTTACAGCAGGCACGATGCAGAGTCCGGCTTTAAATCTATTGGCGCTTCTGTAGGAGCCACCTACCACATTACAGATAGCTGGAATACAAACCTAACAGTCAAAGGCGATCAATTGCTCGGCGACGCCGCCGATAGCCCCATCGTGAAGGAAGAGTTTGTTCCGGCGATATTCTGGACAACCAGCTATAAATTTTAGAAAAATGGCCTTTTCAGATCTATCGATACTACATAAAGCGGCATTGATAAAAATCTTGAAATTTAAACGGTAATTTTTGCCCTACACGTACATGGTTAGTGTAATAAAAACTCGATATTATGCTAGGATTTATTAAAAATTATCATCTCTATTGAGTGCTCACAGTCCTTCTTCTAAAAAAGAAGCCTAGATAAATACAAACAAAGTTTCTCAGCCTTTAGAGTGACCCGCCCCCTATAAATGAGTCCATGGCAGGAGTGAATCCGGCTAATGTATGG
>CAYYPX010000133.1:0-4094 GCA_964473655.1 uncultured Micavibrio sp. | reverse complement strand
TTTGGTGATTGCAATCCTGCACGGGAACGGCGCACGGCGTTGGCCACGGACTTGACGGCTTGTTCTTGGCCAACCACCCGCTCCTTGAGTTTGTCTTCCATGCCGAGCAATTTGGCCCGCTCGCCTTCCATCATCTTATCGACGGGGATGCCAGTCCATTTACTGACGACAGCGGCAATGTCGCTCTGAGTGACTTCTTCGTTGATCATGCTGGCGGAGCTCATTTTGGCGGCTTCGGAAAGACGGTGCTCCAGCTCAGGAATTTTTGCGTATTTCAATTCCGAAGCTTTGGACCAATCGGAACCCCGTTCGGCCTGATCCAATTCGATACGGGCGCGATCCAGCTCCTCGGTTACCTTCTGGGCGGAATTTAGCTTCTCCTTTTCCGACATCCATTGTGATGTCAGGTCGGCAGATTTTTTTTCCAGAGTTTTTAGCTCTTCGTCGAGCTTGGTCAGGCGATCCCTCGAGCTTGAATCCTTCTCTTTCGATAACGCCTCGCGCTCGATCTTGAGCTGTACGATCCGGCGATCAAGCTCATCGATCGCTTCGGGCTTGGAATCAACCTGCATACGGAGACGCGAAGATGCCTCGTCGATCAGGTCGATCGCCTTATCGGGCAAAAACCGATCGGTGATGTAACGGTTTGACATGGTGGCCGCCGAAACGATGGCGGCGTCAGTAATACGTACGCCGTGATGGGCTTCGTACTTTTCTTTTAAGCCGCGAAGAATGGAAATCGTGTCCTCGACCGTCGGTTCGGTTACGAAGACCGGCTGGAACCGGCGTGCGAGAGCCGCGTCTTTTTCGATGTGCTTGCGATACTCGTCCAGCGTCGTCGCACCGACCATATGTAATTCCCCACGCGCCAAAGCGGGCTTCAACATGTTGGATGCGTCCATCGAACCTTCCGCTTTTCCTGCGCCTACCAACGTATGCAGCTCATCCAAGAACAGGATAATCTCGCCGGAGGCTGATTTGATCTCATCGAGCACGGATTTGAGGCGTTCTTCGAATTCGCCGCGGAACTTAGCTCCTGCTATCATAGACCCAAGATCGAGAGATAAGAGCTTCTTATTCTTCAAACTTTCGGGAACATCGCCATGGATAATTCGGAGTGCCAGCCCCTCGATAATCGCGGTTTTACCAACGCCCGGCTCCCCGATCAAAACTGGGTTGTTTTTCGTACGACGAGATAGGATCTGGATCGTACGGCGGATCTCTTCGTCACGGCCTATGATCGGATCTAGCTTGCCATCACGAGCATCCTTGGTGAGATCGCGGGCAAATTTGGCGAGTGCCTCGAATTGGTCTTCGGCCGTAGCCGAGTCCGCCGTGCGGCCCTTGCGCATGGCATTGATCGCCTGATTGACGGCGGTGGCATCCAAACCGGATTCCACCACAACGCCGCCCATTTCGGACGCCGGACGGGCGAGCAGCATGGATTGCAGTACACGCTCAATCGTGACGTACTTGTCTCCGGCTTTTTCAGCCAATTGCATGGCGTTATCGATAATCTTTGAGAGATCGGTTGATACGCGTAAACCGCCTGCGCCGGAACCGGTAACGCTCGGTAATTTGGACAAAGAGGCTTCCGCGGCCTTTTTCATCTTGGCAGCATTACCACCGGCTGCCTGTACGAGTCGTTCGGTCAGCCCGTCCTCATCCTCCAACATCACCTTGAGTAGGTGTTCTGGCTCGAGCGACGGGTGGTTGCTCCGCATCGCCAGCGTCTGGGCTTTTTGCAGCAGTGATTTTGTCTTTTCGGTAAAGCGGTCGAATTCCATGAGATCCTCTGGTTGGGCATCCTATCATGACAAGGAAGGCCGCCTTCATCAAGCACGACCAGACCTTTATCTTACATTCCAAAATCTAAGATATGGTTGACGGAAATCAAGGGCTTGGGCGGAAAAATACCTGCATACATATGCATTCATGACATGAATAAGGCCTAAGAAAAAGGCGATCTAATAATGACCGCCTTTTTGAGTTATAACAAGGAGTTGTGATTAATACTTAAAGTAATTACACAGCTTCTAAAATTTCGTCTTGTTCGTACGCTTGGGGACGGTTTTGAGCCTGACTTTCGGCTTTAACGTCGCCGCCCAAGATACTGATCGGTAACGCCAAATCATCAATCTGGTTGCCATCAACATTGGCGTTTTGCTGGCCATACGTCTGTTGCGGACGTTGCTGCCCTTGAAATTCCTCATTCCAAGTATTGATGATGCGTTGGTAGTGCTCCGCGTGTTGCAGGTAGCTTTCTGCTAGAACGATATCGCCTACAGATGATGCATCCTTGGCTAAAGCGAGGTATTTCTCGCAGACCTGATGTGCCGTGCCGCGAATTCGTACGTCCGGACCGTTGCTGTCAAAGATTTGGTTGCGATTGTGTGCGCCACGACGCTGGCCGTTATTGTGCCCGTGCTGACCGCCGCCGCCCTGTCCACCACCGTGGCCGCGATTGTTGCGGGAGCGTCTGTTCGGTGTTCCATGTCTCATTTTGTGTATCCCTATAACTACTTCTATTTCCCGAGTTTTTTCTTCTTATCAACAGAATCATACACAAGTACAACCATACCTGATTTGCGTACAGGTTGTATAGCTAAAGTCGTTCTATTTTAAAAAGGCTGTCTTAAACTTTCCCCGGCTAATTTCCGGCCTTCCCCGGCATCCCCAGTCTCAACGACCGACAGCTTTTGTCTTGAGTAAATTGACCATACGTCACGGTTTCGATTCTGATCAACACGCCCGTCAAACATATTTTCACTTTTCCCCATGCGAGATTTCCACAACCCGCAGAATACCGCCAAGATCAATGTATGAGTCGGACACCCACATATTAGATTCGTCCACGAGTCGTGCAAGTTCTTTTTCCTGATCCTTGCCGATTTCCAGCAGTGCAAAACCGCCACAACCAAGATGTTTTTTTAAATTCCCCAGAATGATTTTGTACGAGTCGAATCCGTCCGCCCCGCCGCTCAGAGCCATAAAGGGGTCATGATTCCGTACCTCGGGCGCCAGATTCCCGATATCGGATTCGGGTATATAGGGCGGATTCGAGACTATCAGATCGAACGATTCCCCATCGTGCACGGCGTCCCACCAAGATCCATGGCGGAATTCCACCCGATCAGCCACCCCATGGCGGATGGCGTTTTCACGTGAAATTTCAAGCGCCCCCGGATTAAGGTCTATTCCCACACCTGTTATATTAGGAAGTTCTTTTAAAAGGGAAATCAGGATGCAGCCCGAACCTGTGCCGAGATCCAAAATACGTAAAGGCTTATGGATCCCTTGAGATCCTTCAGTCGCTTGGCGCTCCTTCAGGATGACATTGGCTCTTTTAATAGCTGCCTCGACCAGTGTTTCGGTGTCAGGTCTGGGGTCTAAAGTATCGGCTGAAATTTTGAAGGAAAGGCCCCAAAATTCCCTCTCCCCCCGCAGTCTGGAGACAGGCTCCCCCGCAATCCGCCGATTGCAAAATTCTTGTGCAATTTCAATAACTTGTGTTGATAGGGGGAATTGCCCCCTGCTGATCAATTCCGCCGCCGACATGCCAGACGCATTTTGCACGATCAAACGGGCATCCAGCATGGCACTTTCTATGCTTGCCTCCACCATCATCTGGCGCAGGCGTATTATCAAATCATCGGCTTTCATACGGCGATCTTTTAGCACAGACGGATTGCGAGACCATCGTTTTCCTTCGATGTCCGATATTCGCGCCATATAGCCGTGAAGCCGCGCCATCAGCCGGATCGTCCGACCATAAGGCCCGTAATATCCCATTTTACAGGCGTTCTGCGCCGATCTCGCCATTCCCGCACCCGTTCTAGGCCCCGTGGAGCGCAGCCATGGCTTATGCCGTTGAATTATGTTTCTTTTTTCTGCCCTTTTGAAAGCATTCCAACGGATTTTAGCCACGCCCTCCATTTCCCGTAATCTGGATTCACTTAGTTCGTTTGCGTATTTTTCGACGTTAGCAAGACGGTCTGGCCCCACTTGCAGGGTTTGGACGAGCTGGTTTTTTGGGGTGTTGGGCATTCGATATTATAGGATATTTTTCCTATATATGGTATTTTTTATTTGTT
>CAYYPX010000132.1:0-4187 GCA_964473655.1 uncultured Micavibrio sp. | reverse complement strand
TCAGGTATTCGGCAATCTTCTCTCGAACGCCTTATCCTTCTCGCCCGAAAACGGTCAAGTCATCGTACGTGTGAATGTGCAGCAAGACACCGTGCTCATCCAAGTCGATGACCAAGGCCCCGGTATTCCCGAAAACAAGCTCCACACTGTGTTCGAGCGTTTTTATTCCGAAAGGCCGCAGCATGAAGGCTACGGCAATCATTCTGGTCTCGGCCTTTCCATTTCCAAACAGATAGTGGAGGCCCATTCCGGCCAGATCTGGGCGGAGAATTTGCGCGGGGCCGATGGCTACATCGCCGGCGCCCGCTTCAATGTCGTTCTTCATAAGGCCTTATCATGACCGCAGCAAACCAAGCCCCCCTCTTTATTACAGGATTGTCCGGCGCGGGAATGTCTTCCGCGCTGAAAGCCCTCGAAGACCTTGGCTATGAAGTCTTCGATAATTTCCCACTCGCCTTGATCGATACGCTTTTGAAAGAACACCCGCACCATGAAAAACCGGTGGCCATCGGCATCGATACCCGCACACGGGGATTCGATCCGCAAGCCATCATCGCCAAGGTAAAGGCCCTGAAAGCAAAACTGGTTCTGGTCACCTGCGATGAGACCGTCTTGCAAAAAAGATTTAGCGAGACGAGGCGCAAACACCCCATGGCCGCCGACAGACCGGTGAGTGCAGGCATTAAAAAGGAACTGGCGCTGCTTTATGATATGCGGGAAATTGCCGATTCCATCATCGACACGACAGAGCTTTCCATCCACGATCTGCGCCGCATCGTAAGCGGATTGTTCGGCGAAAACGTGCAGCAAAAACTGACTGTGGGTTTACTATCCTTTGGGTATAAAAACGGCATTCCGCGCGAAGCCGATATACTCATGGACGTCCGTTTTTTGAAAAATCCGCACTGGGATGAAAAGCTCAAGCCTTTGACCGGAAAAGACAAACCGGTGCAGGATTACGTCGGCAAGGATTCCGCCTTCAAACCGTTCTTAGAAAATTTCAAAAATTTGCTGCAACCTTTGTTCGAACGCTACACCCATGAAGGCAAAAGCTATCTGACCATTGCTATTGGTTGCACCGGCGGCAAACACCGCTCCGTGTTCGTTGTTGAAAAACTGGGCGAATGGCTGCAACAGAACGGCATTCAAACCAGCGTCGAACACCGCGACATCAATCGATTCTGATTGTTCTTTTGAAAATTTATACCCGTTAAATAATAGCCACATAATCGCCGAATACGGCCTTTTGTGCCTTGCATTAAGCGGGTTTCATCCTTACATCTAACCGCAGAATTCAAACCCTCTAAGGAGCCACTATATGACCGCCCAACCTAAAGCCGTTTCTCACGACTATAAAGTGAAAGATATTTCCCTTGCCCAGTGGGGCCGTAAGGAAATCGACATCGCCGAAACCGAAATGCCGGGCCTGATGGCTCTGCGCAAGGAATACGGTAAGCAACAACCGCTGAAAGGCGCGCGCATTGTCGGCTGCCTTCACATGACCATTCAAACGGCCGTTCTGATCGAAACGCTGGAAGCTCTTGGCGCATCCGTTCGCTGGTCCTCTTGCAACATCTTCTCGACCCAAGACCACGCCGCCGCCGCGATTGCCGCGAAAGGCACCTGCGCCGTTTTCGCTTGGAAAGGCCAAACAAACGAAGAAGCCGAATGGTGCATCCACCAGACGATCAAGGGACCGGATGGATGGACACCGAACATGATCCTTGATGACGGCGGTGACCTGACAGCCATCATGCACAACGACTATCCGGAACTTATGAAGGACGTGAAGGGTATTTCCGAAGAAACCACCACGGGCGTTCTGCGCCTTTACGAAATGGCAAAGGCTGGCAAACTCGCCGTTCCTGCCATCAACGTCAACGATTCCGTCACGAAATCCAAATTCGACAACAAATATGGCTGCCGCGAGTCTCTGGTCGATGGTATCCGCCGCGCAACAGACGTCATGATGGCCGGTAAAGTCGCCATCGTCGCCGGTTATGGTGACGTGGGTAAAGGCTCTGCCGCTTCGTTGGCTTCCCAAGGGGTCCGCGTTCTGGTCACGGAATGCGACCCGATCTGCGCACTGCAGGCCTGTATGGAGGGTTTCGAAGTCGTCACAATGGAAGACGCTGTCGGCCGCGCCGATATCTTCGTTACCACGACTGGCAATATCGACATCATCACGGTCGACCATATGCGCAAGATGAAAGACCGCGCGATTGTCTGCAACATCGGCCACTTCGACAACGAAATCCAAGTCGAAGGCCTGCGTAACATGAAATGGACGAACATCAAGCCACAAGTTGATGAAATCGAATTCCCAGATGGCAAGCGCATCATCCTTCTGGCCGAAGGCCGCCTCGTAAACCTTGGCTGCGGAACGGGTCACCCATCCTTCGTGATGTCCTCTTCCTTTACAAACCAGACACTGGCCCAGATCGAACTCTGGAACAATGCTGCAAAGTACGAGAAGAAGGTTTATGTTCTGCCGAAACACCTCGATGAGAAAGTGGCTATGCTGCACCTCGAGAAATTGGGCGCGAAGCTGACCAAGCTGAACAAAGCCCAAGCCGACTATATCGGCGTTGAGCAAAACGGCCCGTTCAAATCGGACGCCTACCGCTACTAAGACCCGATGAAAATCTGGAAAGAGTTCTTTATCGAGGCGGCGCACTATCTCCATAGTGCGCCGTCCGGTCATCCGAACAGCCGCATTCACGGCCATTCCTTTCGCGTGCGCGTGACCTTGGAGGGCGAGCCTGATCCCAAAACCGGACTGATCATGCATTTGGGCGATCTTCGCGATGCGCTCGAAACCGTGAAGGAAAAGCTAGATCACCGCCTGCTGAACGAAGTCGAAGGGCTGGAATCCGGCACCATCGAAAACATGACCCGCTTTATCTGGGATAACGCGAAACCTCTCCTACCCCTGCTTTCAGAAGTCGCCGTCACCCGCGAAACCTGCATGGAAGGCTGCATCTATAACGGCCAATAGCCCTGATCTTGTAATAACGCTTCCCTTCCGAAGCGGCGCGCCGTAAAATTAACCAATATGTCGACAAAGCCCGCGCCACAGAAACCGTCTTTCCTGTCCAGCCTGCTTGCGCCCTTGGGTGGAGCGGAGCAAATTGCTTTGGAAAAGGCGAGGCTCGAGGCATTTTTAAACGCCTTTCCCGGTGAGTATTGCGGCTTTCATGCTGATGGCAGCGTCGCCTATAGCGATGGTTTTTGTGCAATGCTGGGACTGCCATCCATCCGCAGCATAGAAGATGTTCAAGCCGCGTTAGAGACTGGTGATTCCGCCGCCCTAGAAGGCCAATTTATTAAATTGGAACAAGAAGGTAAGCCTTTTATGCTGCGGGTTCATCCCGAAGGCCGCGCAAAAACTTTCCGCTTGCGCGGCGCCTCTGGAACTGCTGTTGGTGAACGCAATGCTTTTCGCATTTTATGGCTCGAAGATATCTCCGAAGAAGATGACGCCCAACTTTTGCTGCGCCGTGCGCGGGAGATTGCCGAAAAGCATTTGGGTGTGATGGAAGGAAGCCTTGAAAACCTGCCATATCCTATCTGGTTGCGTGATGGCATCAACGAATTAATCTGGATGAACAAGGCTTATGCTGCAATGTTGGGCGTGGACGTTAGCGCAGCAATCGAAGGCAAGACCGAGATCGTTCTCTCTACCAAAACGCAAGTTCGCAGCGTCCGCGATATGGCCCGCGACGCGCTTTCCGAAGGCAAACCCCAGATCCAGAAATGCCACATCATCGTGGGCGGAAAACGCCGCTGGATGGAGCTATCCGAAACCCCTCTGCCGGGCACCCATCAAACGCTGGGGTGCGCTCGCGATATCACGCGGGAAGAGGAAATCCAGAACGAGCTGGACCGCCACAAGGCCGCCAACAAAACGCTGCTCGAACAACTGCGCAGCGCGATCGCCATTTTCTCGGCCGACCAGACCCTCGAATTCTTTAACTCCGCCTATGCTGCACAATGGGGCCTAGAAGACCAGTGGCTGAATACCCGCCCCAAACTGGGTGACATCCTTGAGAAAATGCGCGAAAACCGCCGTCTGCCAGAACAAGCCGATTTCCGCAAATACAAGCAAGGCTGGCTGGATATGTTCACCCGCCTGATAGACCCCCATGAAGATATGCTGTATTTGCCCGATGGAAGCGCCGTGAGGC
>CAYYPX010000131.1:0-4194 GCA_964473655.1 uncultured Micavibrio sp. | reverse complement strand
GTTCCCGATCCGCGCTTGCGTTTCGAGGCTCGCTATGCGAAATATGTGGCGGATTCAAAGGGTTTTTCCCATAGTTCGTTAAAGAGTATAGATGGCTAAGAAACCAACAGCCGCGAAAGCAATCGAGTCTAAAATCGTCGATGAGGGGATCAGCAAGATCCTTTCCGAGCGATATCTTTCCTATGCGCTCTCCACCATTATGTCGCGATCCTTGCCCGATGTGCGCGACGGTATGAAGCCCGTCCATCGCCGCGTTCTTTACGCGATGTATCAGCTCCAGCTTAATCCGAACACGCCACCGAAAAAATCCGCGCGTGTTGTGGGCGATGTCATCGGTAAATATCACCCGCATGGCGATGCATCGGTTTACGATGCAATGGTTCGTCTCGCGCAGGATTTCTCGGTTCGCTACCCGTTGGTCGATGGTCAGGGCAATTTCGGGAACATCGATGGCGATAACGCCGCCGCGATGCGTTACACCGAAGCGCGTATGACCGAAGTGGCCAAGCTGCTGCTCGAAGGGATAGACGAAAACGCGGTTGATTTCCGCCCGACTTACGATGGATCGGAAGAAGAGCCGATCGTTCTGCCCGGCGGTTTCCCGAATTTGCTGGCGAATGGTTCATCCGGTATCGCGGTTGGCATGGCGACGAACATTCCGCCGTTTAATGTGGCCGAGCTTTGCGAAGCGATGCTCGCGATGCTTGATGGCGAAGTGAGCGATAAGGAATTGGTGAAACTGATTCCGGGTCCGGATTTCCCGACGGGCGGCACTCTGGTTGAAAGCAAGGAAAGCATCATTGAATCCTACCGCACCGGAAAAGGTTCTTTCCGTGTGCGTGCGAAGTGGGAGAAGGAAGAGATCAAGGGCGGATCGTGGCAGATTGTCGTCACCGAAATTCCGTATCAGGTTCAAAAATCAAAATTGATTGAGCGTATTGCCGAACTGATCAACAACAAGAAGATCGCGCTGCTGGATGATGTGCGCGATGAATCGACCGAAGATGTTCGCGTTGTTATTGTTCCAAAATCACGCAATGTCGAGCCGGAATTGTTGATGGAAGCGTTGTTCCGTAATTCCGACCTTGAGACACGTTTTTCGATGAATATGAACGTGCTGGACAATGGTCTGGTGCCTCGCGTTATGCCGCTCAAAGACGTGATGCAGGCTTGGCTCAACCATCAGCAGGTTGTTCTGGTGCGCAGATCGCAGCACCGTTTGGAAAAAGTCCTGCACCGTTTGGAAGTTTTGGCCGGCTACCTGATCGTTTATTTGAACATCGACGAAGTCATCAAGATCATCCGCAATTCGGACGAGCCGAAAGCCGCGTTGATCAAGAAATTCAAGCTTACCGAAGTGCAGGCCGAAGCCGTTTTGAATATTCGTCTTCGGTCTTTGGCGAAGCTCGAAGAGATTGAGATCAAGCGCGAACATGACAAGCTGTCCGAAGAAAAGGATCAACTCGAAAAGCTGATCAAATCCGAAGCGCGTCAATGGACGCAAATCAAAAAGCAGATCACGAATTTGCTGACGATATTCGGCAAGTCTACGCCGCTTGGAAAACGCCGCACGCTGGTGGGTAAGGTTCCAACACCAATGGCTGTCGAGAATATCGAAGAAGCCCTAATGGAAAAAGAACCGATCACCGTGATCTGTTCTTCCAAAGGCTGGATCCGCGCGATGAAAGGCCATGAGGTCGATCGCAAGGAATTGAAATACAAAGACGGCGACCGCGAAGGTTTCGTGTTCAACGCGATGACCAACGACAAGATCATTTTGTTCGGCAGCAATGGTGTGTTTTACACGATTGGTTGCGACAAGCTTCCGCCCGGACGCGGTTTCGGCGAGCCAGTGCGCTTGATGGTCGATTTGCCGAACGATGCCGATATCGTCGATGTTGAAATCTACAATCCTGAAACGAGAATGATCGTAGCGAGCGATGCGGGCCGCGGATTCATCGTGAAGATGGCCGATGTTCTGGCGCAGACCAAAAAGGGCAAGCAGGTTTTGAATGTGGATGGCAAGGACGAAGCGAAGCTTTGCCGTCTTGTCGGTGACAATCACGACCATATCGCCGTGATCGGCCGTAACCGCAAGATGCTGGTGTTCAAGATGGACCAATTGCCGGAGATGGCGCGCGGTAAAGGCGTCGCACTTCAAAAATACAAAGACGGCGGATTGTCCGATCTGAAAACCTTTAACTGGAAAGAAGGTTTATCCTTCAAATACGGCACCGGCGAAACGGTTGTTGGCAATGTTAAGGAATGGCTTGGCACCCGCGCGGATGCTGGAAAACTGCCACCGAACGGCTTCCCCAAGAGTAATAAATTCTCCTGATATTTAATCTGGTGCAATTCCTGAATAAACGCGCTATTTATGGCAATAATCGCGTTTAAGGAGTTTGTTATGCTGGAATCCATCAAATCATTTTTGAGTCCACTATTCGGACGTAGTGCTAGAGACCTCAGCCAAGTTCAATCATTGATTAGAAGCGAAGCCGCGCCGCTGCCTATTCAATGGGCGAGTGATGAATATATTTGGGAAGCCGCTACGCAAAAGCCCATAGAAGATGGTACTAATGGCACATCGTTTTTAAGAGTGATGAAACAGTTTTATGAATGTCTTGAAGAATACAACGAGGCACATCCGGACAAAAAAGTTTTGTTGTTTGTAACGCAAGAGGTTGATCATCTACTCAAAAATGTTTTGCCAAGAAAGCAGGAGAGCATTGTTCCAATCAGAAATCTTGATGGATTTGCGTTTTACACCGGCGGAAAATATTACACGGCCTATTATCTGGACAATTTTGAAGATGTAGGTTTTCGTGTGTACAGGCCAGAAGAAAAAAATAGCTATGCTTACTTCCGGATTGTGGAGCCAAAACTGGATCAATTTGCAGCTTTTATCAGGCAGGTCGTTTATCGAGACGATCCAAATCCAAAGCTACATTTCTAAAATCTTAAGGGAAGTTGACCGAACCGGATGAGCGGCGATAGAGCGGATCTTTCGCTGCTTTTTCTTGCTCCTGTACAGCCTTGGTGCTGCGGTTCGCGCCGATCTGCGTTACCAGTTCTTCACGAAGCAGGATGATGCTGATGCGGCGGTTTTGCGCATCGTTCGGTTTGTCGCCGATCAAATGGTCGCGATCGGCTTTACCCAGAACGTTGTTGATTTTGGCTTCGGGAACGCCGGATGTGACGAGCACGCGGCGCGAAGCGTTGGCACGGTCTGCCGACAATTCCCAGTTCGAGTAATTGTTGCCTTTGGAATAGGGCACGCCATCCGTGTGGCCACGGACCGAGATCTCGTTCGGCATTTTGCGAATGACTTCGGAAACTTTCGCCAGCAATTTTTGCGTGCGCTCATACATTTCCGCGCTGCCCGACGGGAACATCGGTTTGCCGTCTGAATCCACGATCTGGATACGGAGACCTTCGGGGGTCATATCCATTTTCAGGTTTTTCTCAAGCTCTTGCAATTCCGCGTTTTCTTTCATCGCGTCCTTGATAGCGTTCTCGGCTTTCTTGAAATTGGTTTCTTCGCGCTTGCGCTGTTCTTCCTTGAATTGTTCTTCGGTGACTTGGCTGTTTTCACGCAAAGACGGATTGGAATCTTGCTGCGTGGACATATCCTGTACATCCTTGACCATCGCGCCGTCTTGGGAAATGGATAGGCCGCCCAACATACCGTTTGCGCCGCTGACCGATTCAGAAATTTTTGGATTGGGATCGAAGTAGTCGGCGATGCCTTTTTTCTGTTCTTCGCTGGTGACGTTCAAAAGCCAGAGCAACAAGAAGAATGCCATCATCGCGGTCACGAAGTCGGCATAGGCAACTTTCCAAGCACCGCCATGGTGGCCACCGCCGCCTTTTTTGATCTTTTTGACGATGATCGGTTGGAGTTCGTCCTGTTTGTCGCTTGGTTTCTTGGCCATGGATCAGGCCCCTTACGCCGAGACGCTCGGTAGCGCGTTCAGTTTTTCTTCGAGTTCTTGGAAGGTCGGCTGAACATCATGCGGTAAGAACTTACGGGCGAATTCAACGGCCACTTGCGGAGCGCAGCCGTTCAAGAAGGCGATCAAGCCAACCTTGATGGCTTTGTAGTACATGACTTCGGATTTGGCGTATTCGGTCATTGCGCCTGCGATCGGGCCGATCATGGTGTAGCCGAGCCAAACGCCAAGGAACGTTCCG
>CAYYPX010000130.1:0-4207 GCA_964473655.1 uncultured Micavibrio sp. | reverse complement strand
CCCGGAATTTTGAGATCGGTTGCTTTATATTGATCGCCAAATGCATGACGACCCACCACCATCGGCGATGTCCAACCGGGAACATAACGCGGCACGTTTTTACAAACGATCGGCTCACGGAACACGGTGCCATCCAGAATATTGCGGATCGTACCGTTCGGAGACTTCCACATTTTTTTAAGATTGAATTCTTTGACGCGGGCTTCGTCCGGCGTGATGGTCGCGCATTTCACACCAACACGGTGTTGCTTGATGGCATTGGCCGCATCGATCGTAACTTGGTCTTCGGTCTTATCGCGGTTTTCAATGCCGAGGTCGAAATATTTCAGATCGATATCAAGATAAGGCAGGATCAGTTTTTCCTTGATCATCGCCCAGATGATACGCGTCATTTCATCGCCATCGATTTCGACGATCGGATTGTCTACCTTGATTTTTGCCATGCGGGAGCTCCTTTGAAATTGCCTTTCAAAGATGGGCGGCAGATGGCCTTAAGTCAACCAGTAACAGGTATGAGTTTTGGTGATGTTTTTTGGGTAGAAGCAAATATTTGAGGAATACAGGCCTTAAGCTGCGACACGGCTTCTTGAAAGTTTATAGTTTGCCTAGGCACAATATGCTTAGACTCAAATTCAAGTTTGTATGTAGGTAATTTCTCTCCTGTGGCAACACATTTTTTTAATGTAAAAAGCTGATTACCTGACGCGTCGAAACCTTTGAGCTTGTAGGTCATCGATACTGTAGGTGCTCTACCATCTTCAAAATCTTCAGTACGCGTTTCTGTGAAAAAAGCATGTCTTTTTACAACATCAAAAGCCTCAACCGTTTCACTCAAAATCATTTTTTCTTTGGCGCTAAACTTATTTCTGTCGCCCGCTGCAGCCACATCAGTGACTGTTTTCTTTATAACACTAATATTATTTTTTGCAGACGCAGATCCGATTAGATCTGTATCTTGATTTTCTTTAGAAGTCGCACGACCGAAAACTGGTCTCAATACATTAGACATTTTACACTACACACCGTTTGAATTTTTCTTATGGGAAAATTAACGGCAAATGGAGCACATCTGTCAATAAATAATTATGTTAAGACACAACTTTTAGAGATTTGCGGCCAACGGCTAGGGTGCGAAGGTCGTCTATCTCTGCCTTTAACCTTTCGGTGAACAGGTCGATTTTCTCACTACGGACGATTTCGACCGGTTCTCCTTTTAGCCCCGTGGTGGTGGCCACGAACAGGCTTTTATCCGGTCCCAACTTGCGTTTTTCAACGGTTATCAAAGGCGTCTTGCCGGCTTCTTCGCGAAAAGAGATGTAATAATGGCCCCCGATTTCCGTGAAGGAAAAGTCCCGAAACAAGCCGGAATAGACATTCTGGCTGTATATCTGGAAGATCTTGCCGAATTCGTAACGGGAATAGCCGATTTTGGCCACACTGCCTAAACTCATAAAAACCATCATATCATACTTTTAGGGGTTTGCGAAAACGGCCATTTTTCCTATGATGCGCCAGTTTTAAGGAGAATTACCCCATGTCCGATATCTTCCGCGAAGTCGATGAAGCCCTTAGCCGCGAAAAGGCCAGCCAGCTCTGGAAGAATTACGGCCCTACCCTTCTGATGGCCGCTGTCGTTATCGTGGTCAGCACGGCCGCAACAACGGCCTACCGCACATGGGATGCATGGCGCGACCAGCAGGAAACATCCAAAATCATCACGGCAATGGAAAGCAAGGATGTGAGCGCAGCCTTAGAAGCCGCCGCCGCAGATACACGTAGCAGCCACAAGGCCCTTGCCCTTATGAATGCCGCCGCCAAGAGTTCCGTTGAAAAGGATTTTGTAAAGGCCGCCACTTTATATGAATCCGTAACCTCGGATTCATCCGCGCCCGATGATCTTCGCGATGTCGCCGCCATCTATGGCGTGCGAGCACAGATGTTGATGAAAGATGCCGCGCCCGACTACAACAAATTGCTCGAAATATTGCTGCCGGTAGCCCAAAACAGCAAAAGCCCGTTTCAGCTTCAGGCAAAACTCGACGCCGCCCTACTATACGGCGATGGCTTAAAGGACTATACTAAGGCCATCGACCTGTTGAAGGGTTTAAGCGAAAGCTCTGCTCCGGATTCCTTGAAAGAAAAAGCTACCGCCCTGCAACAAGTCTATGCGTATGAATTGTCCCAAGCCAAATCTTCGGCGCCAACACAAACTCCATAGTCTTTTATGAAACGCATTCTTCTATCTTCCGTTTTTGTTTTGGGTGTAACGCTTGCCGGTTGCGGAAGCGGCAATTGGTTCGGCGAACCAGAAAAACCACCTTTGAAGGGCGAGCGCATTTCCGTTCTCGACTACGAAAAAGATTTACGCCCTGACGAAACGGCTGTTGCCTCTAGTGCATTCCAATCTTCGGAAGCATGGCAAAATGAAACATGGCCGCAGGCTGGTGGAACGCCTAGCCACGCAATGCAAAATCTAGCATTGTCAGGTAAAGCGCTTCAAAAAGTCTGGAGCGCGGATATTGGTGATGGCAGCAAATCACGCCTTCCATTGACCACGCAGCCCGTCGTTGCAGGACAAAGCATTTTCACGCTGGACACAGACGCGCAGCTTTCCGCCTTTGCAATCAATGACGGCAAAAAACGCTGGTCCATCGATGTGCGCGATAAAACAGAAAAGGATCCGGTCATTCCGGGCGGCATCTCCAGTGACAACGGATTTTTGTATGTGACCGCTGGCTATGATGAATTGCTCTGCGTTGATGCGCAAAAAGGCGACATCAAATGGCGCGTCAAATTATCATCGCCATCACGTGCGGCACCAACCGTCAGTGGCGGGCGCGTTTATGTTACGACCATGAGCAACAGCATCACGGCGTTCGATACAACCAACGGCGCGGTGCTTTGGGAATATGCGGGCCTCGGACAATCAACCGGCCTGATCGGTGCGGCAAGCCCCGCCGCCACAAATGATTTGGTCATTCCTGCTTTTTCTTCGGGTGAAATTTACGCACTGCGCGCCGGCAACGGGTCGGTTGCGTGGTCCGACAATCTGGCAAGCTCGCTCCGTCTTGGCGGTATGACCACGCTCTCTGATATTCGCGGTCTTCCTGTTGTTCTGGATGATGTGGTGTATGCCATCAGCTTCGGTGGAAAAATGGCGGCGATTGATCTGCGTACCGGCTCTCGCATCTGGCAAAAGGATATCGCTGGTGCAAAAACGCCATGGGTCATTGGCAACCGCGTTTTCATCATCACGAATGATGGCCAGATCGTCTCCTTGAACCGCGCCGATGGTGCCGTGATATGGGTATCGCAACTCGCACGTTTCAAGGATAAGGAAGACAAGAAAGGCCCGATCTTCTGGACCGGCCCAATTTTCGCGGGCAATCGTCTTCTGGCCTTCAGCACCCATGGCCGTGTGGCCGAGATAGATCCTGAAAAAGGCTCGTTGTTGCAAGAGTGGCAAACCGGTGAAAACGTCCAGATTGCCCCCATTATTGCCAACGGTACGCTCTATATTTTGGCAGATAACGGCACATTGGCTGCCTATCGCTAAGATTTTACTGGCAAAAACACCCGCACATCCCTAAGAGATTGCCTATGTTTACCATCGCCATCATCGGCCGCCCGAACGTGGGCAAATCGACCCTATTCAATTGCATTGCGGGCAAGCAGCTCGCGATCGTCGATGACACGCCCGGTGTTACGCGCGATTGGCGCGAAACCGAATGTCATTTCTATGACCGTACAATCCGCCTGCTCGACACGGCGGGCCTCGAAGAAAAATTCGACGACAGCATTCAAGGGCGTATGAGGAAGCAAACCGAAGAAGCCCTCTCCCGCGCCGATGCCGTTTTGTTTGTCATCGATGGACGTACAGGATTGACGGCCGAAGACCAGCATTTCGCCCGCTGGCTGCGCAAGCAAAAAAAACCGATCGTGGTCGCCGTAAACAAATGCGAAAACGAAAAGACAGCGGCCGCAGGAATAGCCGAAGCTTTTTCACTCGGCTTTGGTGATCCGGTTCCAGTTTCCGCTGCGCACGGCCACGGCATTCACGATATCTATCTTTCGTTCCTGCCGTTGATGCCAACGCTCGAAGAAGATGTCATCGAAGAAGACGAAGAGTATATCAACCTCGCCAACATAGATGATCTCGAAGGCGATGAGAGTTTTGATTTCGCCGCGCTGGTAAAAGACGACGACG
>CAYYPX010000129.1:0-4218 GCA_964473655.1 uncultured Micavibrio sp. | reverse complement strand
AAGTTGTTTGAAATCGTCAGCCGTCCGCGACGTCCAGATATGATCGGCAGCCGTGAAGCAATCGAGAGCATGATGTCGGAAATCGATTTGTTCCAAGGATTCGTCGACAGCTATGCAAAGATTCAGACTGATAAGGAAACGGGCGTCAAAACACCTGCCGCGCCAAAGGAAGCTGTTCCTGCCGATGCGGCCAAACCCGCCACAGAAGAAAAAGCCGAAGCAAAACCGTCTGAAAAACCAGCCACTCAAAACTAGTTACTTGGAAAAATCTATCCCGCGGGCGTAATCGGCGCGGTTCCGTAACTCTGGATCAACGATCCGCAGATCAGATACCAACCATCGACCAGAACGAAAAATATGACTTTGAAGGGCAGGGATATCATCACCGGCGGCAACATCATCATACCCATCGACATCAGGATGGAGGCCGTGACCATATCGATGATGACGAACGGAAGAAACAACATGAACC
This sequence comes from uncultured Micavibrio sp., assembly GCA_964473655.1. Taxonomy (GTDB): domain Bacteria; phylum Pseudomonadota; class Alphaproteobacteria; order Micavibrionales; family Micavibrionaceae; genus Micavibrio_A. Next base: position 3,746 of record CAYYPX010000129.1, on the reverse strand, counting down.
CGATTTCAAAAGCGCGGCGCAATTCCGAAATCATAAAGGCGGGAATGATAACCTGCAGCGGGATGGCCGTTTCATCTTCATAAGGACCTTCGCCGGCGATATCGGTGAATAATTTTAAATCAGCCTCACGCACGTGCGCGATCATGAATTCCTTGAATGGCGCAACCGTTCTATCGAAAGCTTGCACTTCATCGATTTCTGCAGCGACAAGAGGCTGTACGCCGTTTTCATAGGCGGCCTTCAAGGTTGGAGTCATGATGAAGAATGTCAGGAACAGCGCGAGCGAGATCATCACCGTATTCGGCGGTGTCTGTTGAATGCCCATCGCGGTACGAAGGAATGACAGCACGACGACGATCCGTGTAAACGATGTCATCATGATAAGAATGGATGGAGCCAATGACAAAACGGTGAGCAACGCCACCATCTGGATGATGCGTCCCGATACGGTTCCGCTGTCTTCGGAACCAAGATCAAGCGTAATGGCTTGTGCCATGGCGTTGTGCGCAAGAACCAATGTGAGTGCACCGACAAGAGCGGCAATCAAAAATTTAAACGAGAAGAGGCGGTTCAACATTCTGTATCAGGCCTTTGGTTTTATGTTTGTTTCAATGACGGTTTCGCCCGTAGGGCCGGTAATAATAAGATGCTCTACATCGTCGCGACGTAAAATCATGGCACGACGGCGCGCATCGACGGGAAGAATTTCAATGATCTTCAGTCGGCGTTTGTCGGCGGGAAGCGTGCCGACATTTCCAAGGCCGATACGTTTCAGAACCAACGCCAATCCACCCATGAGTCCGAGCACGAACACGAAGGCCGCGAGGAATTTTACGTAGTCATAAAGATCCATGCGGCTATCCTGTCATCACACAGGCGCGTAGGCAATCCTAATGCTTTAAATTATCCCTGAAATCCTTAAGCGACATACCCAGACGTTCGAGATTGCCGATCAGTTCGGCCATCACGGGTTGAAGCTCTTTGGCTTGAAGCGGCGGAAGCGAGACCGCCTTTGTGCATAGGATGCCGATTTCCCGATCCAGTCCACCCATATCCATCATTTTTCCGTTACGGACAGACGTTTCAACATCCAGAATATAGATGCTGAGGTCTTCCATTTTTTTGCGGATTTCGGCGGCTTTCATTTAACTTACCAGAGCCACGGATTAGGTTTTGGCTTTGGCTTGCCATGGTCATAATTGTAAGGCAGGTCGCGCTTTGCTTGTGGGGATAGTGGATCCCATCTTTCACTACCCCAATTTTTAAAGACGCTACGCAAGCGGCCGCATCTCGAACAGGATTGGTCTGCAGTTTCAATGGAGCTAAACCAACGACCATCTCTGGAGGAATGTTCATATATATTCGTTGGCGCGCTATCAGAATGTATGCCGACAAAACACGCGGCTTTTCCGAAAAATTCTTTGTAATTCATTCTAGAAAACTCCTTTGCAAAATCTTATCAAGGCAATCATTTTTTCATAAGCTCCGCAATTAGTTTTTCTGCCCCTTATCATCCTTTAAAACCGCATCAAACGGATTTGGCTCTCCGTTCGCGCGATAGACGTAATAGAGGATTTCGGCCAGAGCCATGAAGGCTTCCGAAGGAATGGGGGAGTCGATTTCGACGGCGGCCAACATCTCGGCCAAAGGCGCGTCTTCCTTGACCTTTATGTCGTTTTCAAAGGCCAGCTGCAGGATTTTCTCGGCAATTTCCCCCCGTCCGGCAGCAACCACCTGCGGCACTTTTCGCTCATGGGTACGATCCTTTACGGCCACGGCGGTTTGGCGCGTCTTTTTATCCTTTGTATTCAAAGGTTTAAATCGGTTTTGTGGATCGTTTTCCGGGCCGTCGGCCATTGGCATAGTTCCTGCAAGGTTCTTATCCGGTTACCAATTGTAAAGGGTAGGGAAAGCCAATGTCGATATCCAATTTACCTCTGATGAAAGCAATCGGCGCGAAGATCAACTATCTTGATGCGCGCCAAGGTATTCTGGCGCAAAACATCGCCAACGCCGATACGCCGGGTTATCAATCCCGCGATCTCACCGAAGTCGATTTCGGAAGCGTTCTCAATAACCTCGTCCATTCAAATAAAGTAAAACTTGAATCTACGAACCCTTTGCATTTGCCAAACGCCAATGAAGTAGAGCGTTCCAAAAACAACAAGGACAAGCTGACCTATGAAGTCGCGCCTGACAAAAATGGCGTGATCGTCGAAGAACAGATGGTCAAGGCCTCACAGGTCCAACTGGATTACAATATGCTGGTCAACCTCGCTAGCAAACAAACATCCATGTACAAAACAGCCATTGGCCGTAACAGTTAAGGAGTAAAATGATATGAGCGAAATGTGGAACACCATGACAACCTCGGCTTTCGGAATGAAGGCGCAAAGCGAAAGATCGCGCGTCATTTCCGAAAACATCGCAAACGCCAGCACAACGGCCCTGACACCGAACGGCAAGCCTTACACACGTAAAATCATCACGTTCAAGAACGAGATGGACAAGCAGTACAAGACCGATCTGGTCAAGGTGAAGGATGTTTCCGACGATAAGAAAAGCGATTACGTTCTAAAGTTCATGCCGGATCATCCAGCCGCAGACGCAGGTGGATATGTGAAGATGCCGAACATTCAGATGATCGTGGAATTGAACGATATGCGTGAAGCGCAAAGATCGTACGAGGCCAATCTGGGGATGATGGAAAATTCCCGTAATATGGCTAGCCGCACGATAGATATGCTTCGATAGTTTTATGGTATAATGGGAATCGGAGAACGATATGGTCGATAAAATTGCAAACCCAGCCGCCGCCGCAAACGCTTATGCCAACATGGCAAAAGTCGCGACGACGAACAGCGATAGCGCACTGAAAGCCGGAATGCCGAGCTTTGGCGAAGTCATGAAGGATTCGATCGTCAATTCCATCAACACGATGAAAGCGGGCGAGACTATGTCCGCTAAGGCCGTTACCGGGGAAGCCTCTTTACCGGATGTCGTACGCGCCGTAAACGCTGCCGACCTGACATTGCAAACGGTTGTCGCCGTTCGTGACCGCATGATCAATGCCTATCAGGAAATCATGAGGATGCCGATCTAAGTCGGTGGAATACCTTAAAAAAGGCTATTACACGCTGGATTTCCGGCCTAGAATATCGCCATGAATGAAACCGAAATCATAGATATCGCCCGCGAGGCGATTATGTTGACCATTGTCATCGGCGCGCCGCCAATGATCGTGGGCTTGGTGATCGGTGTTATCATCGCGCTTGTGCAAGCATTGACCCAAATTCAGGAAATGACTTTGGTGTTCGTTCCCAAAATCATAGCTATCTTCGTTTCCATCTTCGTCCTGTTTCCGGCATTCATCGGTGTGATGCAAAATTTCATGAGAGAAATCGCCGACCGGATTGTCGGAATAGGATAGGGATCATGACGATCCTCGAAGAATTTCTAACAACCGGTGTTTTTGCATTTATGATCATCTTCGTGCGCTTCGGCACGGCCATGATGATCATGCCGGGGATCGGTGACTCTTTCGTTCCGGCGAACATACGTCTTTATATTGCGTTGGCTTTTTCGCTGGCACTGACGCCTGTCATTTTGCCGAACGTACCGAGTCCGGTTCCGGCGTTTGGGGCGATGATTACGATGCTGGCGATCGAATTTGTCACTGGACTTTTTATCGGCACTGTCGCGCGCGTGCTCATGAGTGCAATGGATACAGGCGGTATGTTGATATC
>CAYYPX010000128.1:0-4221 GCA_964473655.1 uncultured Micavibrio sp. | reverse complement strand
GGGACTTTGCACGGATAATATTCATAGAGCGCGAGTGTCACAGCAGGTGATGCCACGAAATCATTGTTCTGTGGATTTTTGGCTAGATAGACATACACGATATTTTGCAATCGTTTCATCGGCGCGGTGTTGGGCACACAAAAATCGATTGTCGGCGCGGTGCCCAAAGATTTCATCAATTTGTGGTAATCAACAACACCGGCGATGTAAGCCTGACAGGCAGTATGCCCGCCTTTGACGATTTCGCCGCCACTGCGATCACTTTCACAAAGGCCTTTCAAGTAAGCACCTGAAAAAAAGCCAGCCTTATCGTCGGCCTGCGCATAAGAAGAAAGAAAAAGCGTTGCCAGAAAAAGAAAACAGAAAAACGCGTTACTTCTTCTTTTCATTGCCCAGCTTCAAACCTTGCAAGATTGCAAACGGTGAATCTTCGAATTTTTGCGGATTGCTGGAATAAATCCGCTCTTCACGGTTATCGCGTTGCGGTTTCTCGGATTTTTTCTTCGAAAATTTCTTGTCGTCTTTTTTGCGCTCGTTGAAAGGCTTCTTGTCCTTATTCGCAAATTCTTTCTTCGGCGCGCGCTCTGCCCGCTCTGGGCGTGGGCGTTCCGCACCATCGGCCTTGCCGCGTTTCAAACGGAACGTTGCCAGTTCCGGTTTTTTAACTTCAGCGGTTACCGCAGGTGTTTCAGTTTCAGCGGGCGCAGATTCTTCCACTTTTTCTGTTGCAGAAACTTCTTCCTTCGCTTTTTCGGCGGCAGGATCATGGATCATCTTGTGACCCATGGCTTCCAGAACAGCATAAAGGTCTAGGATATTGCTACCCAGCCATTCGGCCATTTTATGTTCGGCTTGGAATTTCCCGTCCTTCGCGCCGTCATAAACCGCGCACACAACGCGGTCCAACATATCAACGCGGATAGAACGCGGACCATAAACCGGATAACCGATCGAACGATAATAATCAGGATCGATATTTTTATCGGCGATTGTGAATGACACGACACCATCTTTTGGTGCTTGTGCTGGCAACTCTTTGCCCTGCCACAACGTCAAAATCAGCGCGCGCAATTTTACGGCGGCGGGTTTGTTCAGTTCAGGTAGGAACACTAGCAATGGCCCCATACGCACTTTACGGGCGCGAAGGGCTTTTCGGCCTTCTTCATCCAGACCGGTAATCAATTCTTGCAAATTCGCACGCGGCGTAATGCCAAGACCTTCTTGCAATTGAAACGCGATGCCGCGTGCTTGCGCCGTCAAATCATCTCCGCCCGTCAAACGGAACAACGGCTCCAGCGCGAAATGGATATGGCGATCCAGCCATTCTTGCAGCTTCTCACCAATCGCGTTTTTATCTTGGCCATCCAGAAGATTGGAGTCGTTCACTTCCGCCCGCGGCTTCAAAAGCTGATCGCCCTTTTTGATGCGGCCCACAGGCGCGCCGGGAAGCGGGTTTGTAATATCGGATTGCCACAAGATCTGACCGTCATCGGCCAGTTTGAATTGCTTGTCTTCGGACTTCAAAATCATCGCGATCCGGTTTCCTATCTCGGGTCTAAGCGCTTGGCGCGCGGCTGTCATAATTGCTTTGAACTCTTCTCTACCCGAAGTCTCGTCCGGATAAAAGCGAAAACCGGCCAATTGGCCCACCCTTTGCCCCTCGACGACCACTTCGCCACTGGCCTTGATACCGGCCAAAAGCTTGGCTCCCTCCTCCATAGCCCCCAAAAGAACGGTCGATCTTTTATCGACGAAACGCTTGGTCAGGGCCTCATGTAAAGCATCAGACAAACGATCTTCAATGCGTAAAGTTCGCCCCCGCCAGTGCTCCGGATCGACCACCCAATCGGCGCGGTGCGTCACATAAGTCCATGTGCGGACATGGGCGATGCGGGCCATTAATGTATCGACATCGCCCTCGGTGGAATCCAATCGCTTGATATGATCTTCCATCCAGTCTTCGGGAATGGCATTACTTTCGCGTAAATGCAGATAGATTTCAGCCACCAATTCCTGATGTGTCTCCGTGAGTGTTTTGCGAAAATCCGGAATCTGACATACATCCCAGAGCAGTTTCACCGCCTCTTTACCATGCGCCATCGCGAGAACATCATCGCGTTCCATCATATGCGCGAGCGTCAGATAATCATCCGATGGTCGCCCCCGTTGCAACATGGTCTTACCCGACGACCTTTCTAGTGACCTCAGCAACGCCAGCGGAGCGGAATAATCCAAATCAGCATTACGCCAGTAAATATTTTGTAATGAATCGAACTGATGACGCTCTATGGCTTCGATTACATCCTGATCGAGGTCTTTTACATTCCCTGTTACACCGAAAGTACCGTCTTTTTTATATCGACCAGCACGGCCCGCAATCTGCGCGAGCTCCGCCGTCGTTAATTTACGTGGCTTTTCGCCATCGAACTTGCGCGTGGCGGCCAATGCAACGTGCTGGATATCCATGTTAAGCCCCATACCGATTGCATCGGTGGCCACCATGAAATCTACTTCGCCGGATTGATACATTTGCACTTGCGCGTTGCGTGTACGCGGCGACAATGCTCCCAACACAACCGCCGTACCGCCGCGTTGCCTGCGGATTAAATCTGCAATCGCGTAAACATCATCGATGGAAAATGCGACAATAGCCGTGCGCTTATTCAGCCGCGTCAGTTTTTTAAAGCCGGTATACTCCAAAACCGACAAACGCGGGCGCGTAACAATATCGATATAGGGAACAAGACCAGCAATAACATGGCGCATTGTGTCCGATCCCATAAACATGGTCTCTTCTGTTCCACGCGCTCTCAATAATCGATCCGTAAAAATATGCCCACGATCCGGATCGGCACAAAGCTGGATTTCATCGACCGCCAAAAATTCGAAACTTTGTTCGATCGGCATAGATTCAACGGTGCACATAAAATATCGCGCGTCCGGCGGAATGATTTTTTCTTCGCCCGTGACCAAGGCTACGTGCGCACGCCCAACCTTCTCCGCCACACGGTCGTAATTTTCACGCGCGAGTAACCGAAGCGGAAAACCGATGCAGCCGGTCTTGTGGCTTAGCATCTGTTCGATGGCATGATACGTCTTGCCGGTGTTGGTGGGGCCAAGCACCGCCGTAACCCGCCCATCCGCCTTGACCGCATGATTGGTGACATTCATAAGACTGATGTACCGTAACAATTTGCAATTTCAAACGGTTAAGGCCATAAAGAAGGCACATTTCCCATGTTAATTGGCGGAACCAACCGCCGCTTTGACAGTTTACGGACAAAGGAATTTTAAAATGAAACAATTTGCCCTTCTCGCTCTTTTCCTGACGCTCTTCGCACCCGCCGCAAAAGCGCAAGACAATGATGCCCGCGCACAAATCCTCAAAGGCCAGATCGAAGGCTTCTTGGAAAACCAAAAATCCATGGCGTTGAAGAACGGCTGCAAGCTCGACGCCAAGGGCGAAGTGACGGTTGAAAAGGCAAGTGGCTATTACGCTTTCACGCTGCCCAATATTACTTACATCGATTCAAAAGGCGTGCGTTCTGAAATCGGTATGTTGGCGTTGAATGCCACACCGCAAGAAAACAATGAATGGAAAGTATCTTTTGCATTGCCGACACCTGTCACCAGCTACGGCGCGGGCGGTGGTGAAATGTTTAGAACAGACATCGGAAATCAAACAACCTCCGGCGTGTGGAATGAAAAGCTCGGCCACTTCACCAGCCTGAATGCCAAACTCGACAATGTTCGTTTCAACAATCTTGTTGACCAAGGCACCGTAACGGTTGGCGCATTCGGTTTGGTATCGCAATTGAATGAACAGGACGCTGGGGCCTACACTGGCACGGCGCAAGCAACGCTCGATAACATCTCTATCTTTGATGCGACCACGCAATTCAGAGGTGTATTGCCAAAAATCCAGATGAACACAAATCTGGCGGATCGCGCGGCGGCCGCGCCGATGACCAAGGAACAGGTGAAAAACCGCCCACAATCGGCGCACCCTGATTTCTACAATATCTTCTCGTTCCTTCTCGGCGCGCCGGAAGTGGTGAATGCAAAAATCACAGGTTTGGATTCCATCAATTCCCAACTGCAACAATCGATGATCACGGCAACACCTGACAAGCGTCAGAAAATTCTTCAGGCAATCTTGGGCGTAAGCGCAGTATCCGGCATGGGCAAACCTGTCGCCGGCGACGCTGCCACCAAACAATA
>CAYYPX010000127.1:0-4296 GCA_964473655.1 uncultured Micavibrio sp. | reverse complement strand
CAAATAGCGGTCTTCCCGCCCTTTGATGGAGGGGCTGTCCGTGAAATGTAAAGAAAGCGCTTCCATAACAGGCATTTCCTTTGTCAAAACAAGGGGATTGTTAAAAATACCATCCCGTGCCAATTTAAAGCAAATCTGGTCAATAAACGGTTAATCCATGCCACTCGAACATTCATCCCGCCAAGCCCCTGAAATCGTTGAAGTTTCACGCGATGTTGATGAAGTGCGTTGCGATGGCGGCAATGGCGCGCTGGGCCACCCCATGGTTTGGTACACGTTCGATGGCCGCGACCGCGTCGATTGCTGGTATTGCAGCCGCGCCTTCTTGAAAAAACCTGCCTGAAGCCTATAATAAATAGTCATAAGGGGTGCTGCACGGTGTGGGCCCTTTGAATGAATATAAACTCGCTCAATGAGGAGTTAGGCATGACCAACAGATTATCCGTTTTTGATTCCCCGTTATTTCTTGGTTTCGACCAGTTCGAAAAAACCATCGACCGTATGCGTAAGAGTACGTCAGAAGGATACCCGCCTTACAATATTGAACAGATTGGCGAAAACGGCCTGCGTATTACTTTAGCCGTCGCCGGTTTTACGATGAATGATCTTGATATCGAACATGAAAAAAACCAGCTTTCGATTCGCGGCAAGCAAGCCGAAGAAGAGGGACGTACATATCTTCATCGCGGCATCGCGGCCCGTCAGTTTCAACGCAGTTTCGTTCTTGCCGATGGTATTGAAATATTGGGTGCGTCACTCGACAACGGTCTTTTGCATATCGACATGAAACGCGTCGAGCCAGAAAGCACGGCCCGCAAAATTCCTATTTCCGGTAAAGTAAATACCGATCGTCATCAGGCCATTGATATCGATACAAAAAACAATAGGTAAGATTTAACCCCGAATTTACCGGTTTTATGATAGACTCGGAAAAGTAGGTAGAGATGAACAATTCACACGAAAACAATGTTCGCCAGTTTCTAAAAGGTATGTCGAAGAATGAATTTCTTCGTATAGGAATGGATGAGATTGCCTATGTGCGTGCATTGCGCGTCGAAGGCCGCGACGAAAAAGCGTTCGGCGTTTTTGCGGCGGATGGAACACAGTTATCCGTTTTAGACAACATGGATATGGCAATCGCAACAATGCGCCATAACGATTTGCTGCCGATTACGGTACATTAAGCACGCATAAAACAGCGGCACAAAGACAAAGCGGCCTGATCAGGCCGCTTTTGTATTTTGGTGCTCTTGATGCTCGGTTACCCGCGGCGTTCTGATTTCCACCTCATCAAAATCCGCAAAATCATTCACCGCGATATGCTCAAGATAGTTGTGCAGATCAAGCAGTTGCGTATTTTCTTCGATGCGGCCTGATTCCGGCATCACCAAATCTGTGTCCACGACCAAACGGCGATTGATGCGATCTTGCAAGAATACTTCGCTAACACGGATACTTGTGATATGGGGATGGCCTGAAAGCATTGTCGAATCTCCTATGGTTGTTAAATCAACAAACCACATCCCTCAAGGTTCCGACCGCAGAATAAAGTTTTCTTGTATCGTTGTTCGAGAATACGCCTTGGATGAAAGAGAACGAATTCAGTGTTTCATGAATTTGTGCGACGCGCAATAATTGATTTGAAAATCAGGTTTTACGGCAATATGTCAGCGTTGGAGAAATTGTGCAGGTCGTTATTACACCTGAAGGGTCATTGACCGTGCAAGATGGCTGCGTTGTCGTAACCCAACCGCTTGGACACGCGGTGCCTACGAATCCCATAATGGCGTCACGCGGGATTTGCCAAAATTCCGAAACCGCACGAGCGACAACCAAATCATCAAACGCGCTGGCGTTGTTGATAGCATCCGATGTGAGCAATGTTTTTCTGTATATGCTGTCTCTGTTGCAGTTTTCCTGATCTAGATTGTTGACAGTGGTACAATCACCGATTTGACCACCACCAGCACTGAAACCGCCTGTGTCTTCACGACCGGAACTTACCAACACATAGTGGCCAATGCCGGCGGCGGGTAAAATATTGTTGCCCGCGCCATCCACGACCGAAATGGCACCTTGCGTGTGATCGAAATCATTTGGATCAGACGCCAAAATTTCCGTGACCGTGTAAACGATGCGGTTGTTCCAAGCATCAAGGGCGAATTCATCGGGAAGATTGAGAGTGCGTACAGGCACCATGCCCATACGGATTGTGCGTCCGCCGGTACCGGTCGTTCTGAACGTTCCAGCCGTAACAGCGCCCGTAGAGCAGTTGGAGGCGGTTTCAAAGCCATAGGTTGTGCTATCGAACGCGTCGGTCAAAGAGGCGGGGCACGGGAATCTGCCATTTTGTTCTAGGAAGAGCTGTAATTGTTGATTAACGGCTTCGAGTTTTTCGCGCGTGTTACTAAGACGGGTGTTTTTCGTATATATTTCAAGGGTATTGAACAGCATGGTCATTACTAACCCTGCGATAACCAATACGATCGCGGCTTCGACTAGTGTAAAACCCGCTGTATTTTGTGCCCTGATTTTCATTCTGCCTTAAGAATAGGTTATCATATAGATGATAGTTTATAATTAATAATACATTATCATAGTGAGAAAAGATGGATAAAACGTCAAGAGAACAACGCTTTGGTAAATCCATAACCCGAGAAGACGGCTTTTCACTGATAAGCACGGCTATGGCTATTCTGATTTTTGGGCTTATGTCCGTCGCTGCGATCGGTTTCTTCGAGCAGTGGAAAGAACGCACCGCCATTCGAAAAACAACCGAGCGTATCAATGTCATTGAGCAAACGCTCCAAGCTTACATCACGCGCACGGGTCGTTATCCTTGTGCGGCTTCTATGACGGCCGGGCTCGATACGCCAGAATTCGGCCGCGAAGTGAACTCGAACTGTATGACCTCCACGAACTATCCCGGCACGACTCGCTCGACGGGTGAACATGATCTGATTGTGCGCACCGGAACGATACCTGTGCGTACCCTTGCTTTGCCCGATGAATATATCGTCGATGGCTTCGGCCACCGTTTTATTTATGCGATTTCCGAAGTACACGCAGACGCTATGCCCGAAGTGCGCAATCTTTTGAATGGGGGTATTCGCGTTCTGGACGGCAGCGGCAACAACGCAACCCGTGAAGACGGAAATGTTGTCTATGTCTTGCTCAGCACGAGCGGCGAAAAGAATGGCGCCTACACGTTGGGAGGTCAAGAAGTTCGTCCTTGTAATACTGCGGAAAAATCCGGCGAGAATTGCGATGGCACCAATGCCGTGTTTATAAACACGGTGAGCAAGTCCGGAGCTGAAGGCACCAATAAATTTATGGATATCGTACGCTATAAATCTGCCAAGGTTTGTAATGAAACAACGAATTTTCCTTCCAAAATGGGTTATGTCTTAGATACCAGCGGTAGTATGGATTGGACTGCACATTGTCCTATTGGTTTGGCCGCCTCCCTTGGTAAGTCTAATTGCTCCAGAATGGACTCTGCCCTTTGGGCCATGCGCCGCGCATTACGGGCAAGATTAGAACAAACGACAATGGATGCTTCACTAACAACTGATTTCACGGGTTTTGTGGGTATGACCGCACCTGTTTCGCTGGGATCTACAGCTGTCACAACCTATCCTCAGGCTGACACCAAGTTAGAAGCGATTTGTCCTAGCGGTTGGACGCCTTTGGGTATGCACATTCAAGCAATGGCAGATCGTGTGGGAAATGGAACCGTCGCTAGGCCAAATGTTCTTGTGGTTGTTTCCGATGGTGCCAATACGCATGGACCTTCACCCGCATCAGTTGCCGCCAGTGTCCACGCAACGTATCCAAATTTGAAAATCAATGTCATCGATATTGATAACAATCCGGGACAATTAAGACCTGTTGCCCAGATTACGGGCGGTGAATATTTCCGAACGGATAATCCAGCGGCTTTGTTAGAAAAGATTTTTAGCTTCTCTCTCGTATGCGGCTCTGCACCTTTGCTCCAAGTCACCGACAAAAACGACTGCGGTGGCGGCGGCGGCGGCGGTGGCGGCGGCGGTGGCGGCGGCGGTGGCGGTGGTGGCGGCGGCGGTGGCGGCGGAATCGAAGCTGCTGCTTATTAAGCCGCGATCGAGCTGACTGCTGTTTGCCCCAATACCATCTGGATCGCTTTTTCATCTTGCGCGCTGCGCAGTTTCAAAAGTGTCTGTGGATTTTTCAGGATGCGGGATGTCCGCGCCAGTGTGCGCAGATAAGAAGCCCCTTCACGTTCAGGTGTCAGCAAGAAACAAATAATATCGACAT
>CAYYPX010000126.1:0-4402 GCA_964473655.1 uncultured Micavibrio sp. | reverse complement strand
TGGACCTGATTATGGGGACTTTTGCGGAAAAGCACGTGCCCGCCATGGAAATTGCGGAACTCGACCTCTATGAGGAGCTTTTGCATACGCCCGACCCCGATGTGTATGACTGGGTTTCGGGGCAAAAATCTGTGCCAGCCAATGTAATGAATCCGGTAATCGAAAAACTATTGAACCATGAATACGCAGACCACAGCCCCTTACGCCAAGACAACTGAGCAACACGTATTGTTCGGATGCCCCGAAGGGCAGGACGCGCGCGTTCTGGCCGACATGGCGCGTGATCTTTCGCGCGAGCGCCGCGTGCTGATGCATATCGCGGAGAGCGATACACGGGCGAGTGAGTTGTGTGAGCTGTTGAATTTTTTCGCACTAGAAGTTCAGGTGGTTTATTTCCCCGCGTGGGATTGTTTGCCGTATGACCGCGTTTCGCCCAATCCGGAAATCGTTGCAGCCCGTGTGGCAGCTTTATCACAATTGATGGCATGGAAAGCGGACGATAAATATCTGCCGCGTATTGTGATGACGACCGTGAATGCGGCGACACAAAAAACCATGCCGCAGAGTGCATTGGAAAAATCCGCGTTCATGGCGAAGGTCGGTGGGCGATTGGATGTAGCCAGTTTGCAGGAATATCTGGTTAGCAATGGTTACACACGCACGGATACTGTGCGGGAGCATGGCGAGTTTGCCATTCGCGGCGGGATTATCGATCTGTTCGCGCCGGGCGAGGAATTGCCAGTGCGGATCGATCTATTCGGCGACGAGGTGGAAAGCATTCGTTCGTTCGATCCGGCCAGTCAGAGAACGGAAGGGAAGCGCGATAATTTTGTTCTGCGTCCTGTCACGGAATTTTTTCTAGATTCTGAATCGATACAGCGTTTCCGTTCTGGTTATCGCGAAACATTTGGAGCTGTGATTGCAGGTGACCCGTTATACGAAGCAGTGAGCGAAGGGCGGCGTTACAACGGGATGGATCACTGGCTGCCGCTATTTTTTGAGCGATTGGATAGCCTATTCGATTACGCACCGAATTGCGCCGTGACGTTCGATCAGCACGCGGTGCAATCGAAAGAAGAACGCTTTAGCCAAGTAAAAGATTTTTATGACGCGCGAAAAACGCTGGAAGAATCTTTCAAGAAAAAAGGTAAGAAGAAAGACAGCGATGTATCTTTAACCGGCACGGTCTATCACGCGCTGGCACCATCAAAGCTTTATATTAATGAGAATGACTGGATCGCGGCGACGAAAGACGCTCTGACATTGCTACCATTCGGTGCACCGGAAGGCGTGGGGCAGGATGGCGGCGCGCGTAAGGGCCGTGATTTTGCCGATATCCGTGCATTGCCGGATGGAGATTTGTTCGGGGCCCTCAAAACACATCTGGCGACACTCAATAAAAAGACTGTCATCGCCTGTTATTCCGAAGGATCGATGGAACGTCTGCGCGGCATGATGGTACATGCAGGCGTTTCTCAAATGCCGGATATGGTGATCCTCGGGCTTGAGCATGGATTTGTCGCGAATGATCTCGCCGTTCTGACCGAACAGGATATTCTGGGTGATCGCCTGACGCGGCGTGTACGCAAACGCAAATCCGACAATTTCTTAAAAGAAGTATCATCCCTGAACGAAGGTGATCTTGTTGTTCATACCGAACACGGGATCGGGCGGTTCGAAGGGCTAGAGACGCTCAAGGCTGGCGGCATTCTCCGCGACTGCCTAAAAATAATTTATGACGGCGGAGATAAATTGTTCGTGCCTGTCGAGAATATCGAAGTGCTGTCACGCTTTGGTTCCGACGAAGGCAATACGCAGTTAGACAAGCTCGGCGGGGCAGGCTGGCAGGCGAGAAAAGCCAAGGTCAAAAAAGACCTGATGATCATCGCCGAAGGCTTGCTCAAAATCGCGGCGGCGCGTCTGCTCCGTAAAGGCGAGAAGCTATCGGTGGAGAAGGGCGCGTATGAAAGCTTTGCCGCGCGCTTCCCTTATCAGGAAACGGACGACCAGTTAAAATCCATCAACGATGTCATTAACGATTTGGCCGGCGAGCAACCAATGGATCGACTGGTTTGCGGCGATGTCGGGTTCGGCAAGACAGAAGTTGCCTTGCGGGCAGCGTATGTCGCGGCCATGTCGGGCGTACAAGTGGCCGTTGTTGTGCCGACGACATTGCTCTCGCGTCAGCATTACAACAATTTCGCCGCGCGTTTTGCCGGAACAGGTATTCGCGTTGAACAGCTCTCCCGCATGGTCAGTACAAAAGACGCCAATGCAACGCGGGCTGGACTAGAAAATGGCAGCGTGAATATTGTCGTCGGAACCCACGCCGTGTTCGCAAAGGAAACGAAGTTTTCGCATCTGGGATTGGTGATCGTCGATGAGGAGCAACGTTTCGGCGTAAAGCAAAAGGAACGGCTGAAAGAAATCAAGGCCGATGTTCATGTATTAACGCTTTCCGCCACACCAATCCCGCGCACGTTGCAAATGTCGTTGACCGGTGTAAAGGATATGAGCCTGATTACCACGCCACCGGTGGACAGGCTAGCGATCCGCACGTTTGTTTTGCCGTTTGATCCGTTGGTGATCCGCGAGGCGATTTTGCGCGAACATTATCGTGGCGGGCAGAGCTTCTATGTTTGTCCGCGTATCAGCGATATGCAGGATGTTGAAAATACGCTGAAGGAACTGGTGCCAGAAGTAAAAATCATCACGGCGCATGGGCAGATGACGCCAACCGATCTTGAAGATCGCATGACAGCGTTCTATGAAGGGCAGTATGATGTTCTGCTCGCCACCAACATTATCGAGAGCGGGATCGATATTCCACGCGCCAACACAATGGTGGTGCATAGAGCCGATATGTTCGGCCTCGCGCAGCTCTATCAAATTCGTGGACGGATCGGCCGTTCAAAACTTCGCGCCTATGCGTATCTGACCTATGAGCCAACAACGAAACTTACGGCGCAAGCGCAAAAGAGACTAGAAGTTATCGAAACGCTCGACACACTTGGCGCGGGGTTCCAGCTAGCGTCTCATGACATGGATATTCGTGGCGCGGGGAATTTGCTCGGTGAAGAACAATCCGGCCATATCAAGGAAGTCGGTGTCGAGCTTTACCAACAAATGCTGGAAGAGGCGGTGGCCGCCGCGCGGGCTGGCGTCGATTTCGACGATCTACCATCACAAAGTTCGTGGTCGCCGGTGATCAATCTGGGCACATCCGTTCTGATCCCTGAAAACTACGTCGAAGATTTGGGTGTACGGATGAGTCTCTATCGCCGCTTAGCTGATCTGGTCGATGAGTCCGATATTGAATCCTTCGCCGCAGAATTGATCGATCGTTTCGGCAAAATTCCGGACGAGGTGGAAAATCTTCTCGATATCGTCCGCATCAAACAGCTTTGCAAAATTGCTTGCGTCGACAAGGTGGAAGCAGGGCCGAAAGGAGCCGTGATCGGCTTTTATAAAGACTCACCGCCCAATTTGCCGAACCTTATGCAATGGTTGCAGGATGCCCGCGGGACCGTGAAATTGCGCAGCGATCAGAAGCTGGTGGCCGTAAAAGCGTGGGATTCCGTGGATCAGAGGGTGCGCGGGGTACAAATTCTGATGAAACAGTTGGCCGATCTGGCCGCTTAGGCTATAATTATAGCTATAACCTCTTCCAAGGATTTGTCATGAACCGCGATTATTCCGAGCGCCGTATCCGTGAAGCATTGAAGGCCAGCAAAGGCAGTGCTGCCAAAGCGCGCCAGCAAATTATCGCGGAAGCGTTCGATGACGCAAAATTACTTCATGAATTGGTCGCGCCGCACATTACAGGTATCGTTTCGCACGCCGTAAACCGCGTTGCCACCACGAAGGAAAAACCAATTCCGGCCGCACCTGCGCCTACAAAAAAAGCTAGCAAAGGTGGGAAGGGCGACGAGTTTGGCATGGAAATTCTAAAAGCCATAGCCCTCGGAAATCCCGCGCAGTTCGGGCTAGAAAATGCTTCCATTAAAAAACAGCAGGCCTCGCAGCGCCATATCGACGCGATCCGCCAGATGGTTTCCAAAGACAAATCCGGCAAGTAACTTGTCTATTATCAATCCCAAAGAATTTTTCGAAGGCCGCGAAGAGCAGCGTAATGATTTCGTGCGCGAGTATGTCGGCGATGAATTTGATGTCATGCCGCAAGGGCAGGATTGGGCATCGCGCCGTTATTTACGCGTGCGCACGCCGGGCCACACTTATATATTGATGGAAGCGGTGCCGGATCGTATATCGACCGCCACAATGGGGCATAAATTATCAGCGTTTATCAAGGTGAATGAATTGCTTCATGGGCGCGGCATCCATGTACCGGAGATTATCGCAGAAGACGAACATGAAGGCTTTGTCTTGTTGGAAGATTTGG
>CAYYPX010000125.1:4206-4493 GCA_964473655.1 uncultured Micavibrio sp. | reverse complement strand
CTTCGTGATAGGCAGTCAGTTTTTTCTCGTTCTCCGTCATCACCATGGATTTGCGCTCCGCGCCCATCATGACTTTGTCTTTGGCGTCTTCAAATTCCTGCATACCGACAACGCGCTTGCCACGGCGAGCGGCGAGCAAAGCCGCCTCGTTCACAAGGTTGGCAAGGTCCGCACCGGAAAAACCGGGTGTTCCGCGGGCGAGCGTGGTCGCGATAACATTCTGCGCCAACGGCACTTTCTTCATGTGAACGTTCAGGATTTTTTCGCGACCCTTTACGTCAGGCAGA
>CAYYPX010000125.1:0-4196 GCA_964473655.1 uncultured Micavibrio sp. | reverse complement strand
ATGCACTTTCAGCACTTTTTCACGGCCATTGATGTCCGGGTTCGGCACCACGATCTGGCGGTCGAAACGGCCCGGGCGCAGCAACGCAGGGTCCAGAACATCAGGGCGGTTTGTCGCCGCGATCAGGATCACGCCTTCATTGGCTTCGAAACCATCCATCTCCACCAGCAACTGGTTGAGTGTTTGTTCACGCTCATCGTTACCGCCGCCAAGACCGGCACCGCGGTGACGACCGACAGCATCGATCTCGTCGATAAAGATAATGCAAGGTGCAGATTTTTTCGCCTGCTCGAACATATCGCGTACGCGGCTCGCCCCAACGCCGACGAACATCTCAACGAAGTCGGAACCGGAAATTGTAAAGAACGGAACATTCGCTTCACCGGCAACAGCGCGCGCGGTGAGTGTCTTACCAGTTCCCGGAGGACCAACAAGCAACGCGCCTTTTGGAATCTTACCACCGAGACGTTGGAATTTTTGCGGGTCTTTCAAGAACTCGACGATTTCCTGCAATTCGACTTTTGCTTCATCGATACCGGCAACATCCTCAAACGTCACGCGGCCATGTTTTTCTGTAAGCAAACGCGCGCGGCTTTTACCAAAGCCCATTGCGCCGCCGCCGCCCTTGCCCTGCATCTGGCGCATGAAGAAAATCCACACACCGATGAGCAGCAACATCGGGAACCATGAAATCAAAATACCGGCAAGACTTGGCTTTTCAGGGTCTTCCGCTTCGGCGGTGATTTTTACACCTGTGCCGGACAAACGGTCGATAACGTTCTCACCCACGGGGAAACGTGCTTTGAATGCTTCGCCGCCCGATGTGTAATGACCGGAAATTTCTTGGCCCTTGATCGTGACATCGGAAATGCGGCCCGCTTTTGCTTCGGCCATGAAATCGCTATAGGCGATGACTTCGGCATTACCGGCTTTTCCACCCTTGCCTTGTGTGCCTTGAAACACGTTGAACAAAAACACCATCATAAAACCGATGGCGAGCCAGAACATCAAATTGCGACCGAAACCGTTCACGCTAAAATCCCTTGAATTCTCTAAGTTACTATCAAATGCATATTAGGAGGAATTAGGGCCTGTGTCCAAACAAACAAGCCTTCCAGCTTCCATATTCCGTGATAAAACAGGCTGAATTATGGCTCTATTGGTCTTTGTGCGGGTAATTCCAGCAAACCGGCATCGCTGCGCTGCGATGGCATGATTTTTTCCACTGTGTAGAACATCTTGTAATTGTCGCCCCATCGATAGCATTCAAGAACGATTTGGGTTTTCTTCAGCTTCCAAGTTGTCCGGAATTTTAGATCGCCAGAAAGAAGCGCACGGCTCCAGAACTCCGGATAATTTTTATAACTACGATCCTTCCAGATCATTTCTTCTTGCGGTGCGTCGCCGTAAATTTTGGATAGGCTGTTTTTCAAATCGACATAATCGTTCAAAACTTGACCGGCGCGGGGGTAATGAAATTCCAGATATTCGTATTTTGCGCCGATTAGTTTTCCATCCTGAAAATCATACGTGATCATGCGGCGGAACCGATCCGGCTTTTCAAGGAAAACAAGACGGTTTTCTTCGCTTTTATAGGGCGCGGCCTTTTCGAACTGACGGACGTCTTGCTTGGTCACACCCCACACAAACCCACGGAAAATACCCTCCGCATGGGCTGGCGCGGCGATCAGGATCAAAAGCAGGGATGATATGATTAAGCGCAAAGCCTATTCCTTCCCCACCCATAATGTCTCATTTTTACGGTCCAGCGCAAATTGACATCCGCCGAGCGTGGCGCCCTTGAAATTAGGCTCTTTCAAAATCCGCTCCAGCAAATTTTCGAGACGCTCCATGCGTGGGCCGTAATCCGCATCGGGACGAAGCTGGTCCATGACATTCAACAAAACGCGCAAAACCAATTCTTCATGCGCCGCGTGAAGCGATCTGTAATCGAACAAAAATCCATCGTCTTTTTGTTCTTTGAGTGAGAGCGTAAATAAATCATGCGCCAGATCATCCAGCACTTCTCTGGCCCGCGCCAATCTTTTTGCCGTCGTTGCCAAACGTTTTGACGTTAGCCCCTCTTCTTCGAGCACAGCCTTTGCAGCGCGAAGACGCGAGCGCGTGTAATCTTCATTTTCGTTTGTCGGATCCTTCACAAAAGGAATTTTGTTATCATTGCAGATCGTAATCAGATCGTCTTTTGATACGGACAATAATGGCCGCACCAAATGAATATGATCCTGCAAATATTGAACTTCTTTCATACCGGCCAGACCATCCAGCCCGCTGCCTTTGGATAGACGTATTAAAAAAGTCTCAGCCTGATCGTCTTGGTGGTGCCCTAAAAACAACGCCTGCGCGCCTGCCCCGCGCATCGCCTCGATCATCAAATCATATCGCGCTTTGCGGGCTTCTTCCAAAATACGTGTCTCGGGCTTCTCGCCCTTCCATTTCAAAATTTCATGTGTGACGCTCGGCCAGTCTTTGATCCATGCGCCGACATTCTTCGCCTCCTCGGCGGACTCGATGCGCAATCCATGATCGACGGTATAGGCAAACACCTGCGCATCGTTTTTCTTTGCCCATTGCGACAGCAGCCAGCAAAGCGCCATGGAATCTGGCCCGCCGGAAACGCCGACGGCAATGTTCTTGGCACTGGCAAAATCGCCCAGCCTTGCCATCGTGGTTTCAAAATCTGCAAAAGAAAACGCCATATCCCTTTATAGAAGGATTATGGCGTTGTGTTAAGGGACTTGGATGATCAGTCCTATTTCGGGCCTTTCAAAAAAGCCTCATGACGAACCATTTTCATGAACGCATCGGCGCGTTGCTCGGCATTGCCCTCGCTATACGCTTTTTCCGCCGCGCGAAGTGCTTCCGGCGAAAGATAATCTTTAAATGTTGCAGGGGTTGTAACGGCACCTTCAAACGATGCGTTCAGTCCGACACCGAAAGGGCGGCTGGGCGAGAGGCCATCAATAATCAATCTATCCAATCCAGACATATTCAACTCCTTATACTCTAGAGGCGGAGCGATAGCACTGCCCCTTGGCTTATGTCAACATTATCTTACTTACAGCCGAGTGTCGTAAGCTCTTGCTCGCCGCGCTCCAAAATAGGCGCAGGTCCTTTCGGATATTCCTTTTTCAACTGGCCAAGCGCGATACAGGCATTGTCCTTTTGCCCCTTCGCCGCGAGCGATAGGCCGAGTTTCAGCAAATTGTCCGCGCCCTTCGGCCCGTTCGGATATTTCTGATAGGCTTCGGCAAATGTACGGCTCGCCTTATCGTAATCTTTTCTCACATAATAAGTCTCGCCCAGCCAGTAAAGCGCATTGGGCGCCAGCGCGTGATCCGGATATTGCTTCATGAAAGCGGCAAAAGTTTTTTCGGCGGCCGCATAATCTTCGCGTTTGATTTCGGCAAAGCCTTGCTCGTAAAGGCCGGCGGCATCAGCAGCGACCGCTCCCGTTTCACTGCCCGTTACATTCGTGGCCGGATCATTGGCAATTGGCGTTCCTTGTAATGGTGCTGGCGTCGTATCCGCTCCGCTCAAACCCGGCGGCGGAACATCGGGCGTTGGATTTTGTGCAGGCGATGCTGCGGGCGCACCGCTTTGTTCTAGAATTTCAATACGGCGACGAAGCTCTTGCTCCAACGCATCGGTGCGCTGCTGTAATTGTTGCGTATCATACGCTTGTTGTTCGATCTTGCCGGTGAGGTTACGAAGATCGGTTTCCAACTGTCCCAAACGCACTTCCAAATCACCACTGCCCGACCCTTGAACGGCGGCCACAGGAACTTCGCCTTTATAAACCGCGCGGTTCAATGTGTTCACTTCGTTTTCAAGACGCTTGATGCGGTTTAGCGTGTCGCTCGATTGCGCATGGGCGGATGAGACAAACAATCCCATCGCCACAAAACCACATAGGCACAAAGGAATTATCCTTTGTGCCCGTGCATTGTCTTTAAACGTGGAAACGTTTGCCGTCATTATTGAACGGTCGTTACGCCGCGGCGGTTTTGCGCCCAAGAAGAAGCGTCAGAGCCAACAACGGCTGGACGTTCCTTACCATAGCTGATCGTGTTAATGCGCGCGGCGGAAACACCCATCGAAGACAGGTAGTTTTTAACGGCCGTTGCACGACGATCGCCAAGAGCGATGTTGTATTCACGCGTACCACGCTCATCGGA
>CAYYPX010000124.1:0-4521 GCA_964473655.1 uncultured Micavibrio sp. | reverse complement strand
GCGGTGATTCAAAAGGCGGGTCAGGCACAAAACTTTTGGGCGGGGATGGAAAGCTCGCGGCAAAACAAAACAAACAGGTTGCCGCCGGCACGGTTGCGATTCTGAAAGACGACGTCGCAAAGGTTGCGGGTGAACCAGCAAACCAACCGGCACAGAATGTCAAAACCAGAAAATCGTCCGCCCGTTAGAACGGTGCAAAACCGGTTCACGGGTGCATCGACTGACCCCGCCATAGAGGCCCGTTTAGAGGCTCTGCTCCAGCATCTTTATACCTTCTACCACACTCCGATTGAGCTATCTCTGAACAGGACGTATCGTTTTTTGGAGAAGCTCGGCAATCCACATTTGGCTTTGCCCAAGACGGTTCACGTGGCCGGAACCAACGGCAAAGGCTCAACAATTGCAACGCTTCGCGCGCTTCTTGAAGCATCGGGTCATTCGGTTCATACCTACACGTCACCGCATCTAGTCCATCCAACGGAGCGCATCCGTCTCGCTGGGGCATTGATCGACTCAGAAGCACTTTGCGAGGTACTGGATGAGTGTATCGAAATCAACAATGGCGACCCGATTACCTTCTTCGAAGCATTCACCTGCGCCGCCTTTTTGGCTCTCTCACGAACCCCTGCCGACTGGCTTTTGCTAGAGACCGGCATGGGCGGGCGGCTCGATACCACCAATGTCTTGCACAACCCAGCAGCAACTGTAATCACCACAATATCTTACGACCACCAAAGCTTTTTGGGCGATACACTGGCGAAGATAGCCTATGAGAAGGCCGGCATTATAAAATCAGGCGTTCCTTGCATTGTCGGCTATCAATTCGATGAGGCGATTAAGGGCGGTGTGATGGATGTTATCACCAAAGCATCCAAAGACTTGCCCACAGAAGCGCCGATCCTGCAATTCGGCGCGCAATGGTCCACCGCACCGGAATCGAATGCGATGCTGTTTCGCTACGGAAATGACTCTATTACGCTGCCGCGTCCGAGACTCACTGGGAATCATCAGCTTTGGAACGCTGGTGCTGCCCTTGCCGCATTCCGGAGCATCGCGCCGGATCATTTTACGCCCGAAATTCTATCCACAGCGATGGGACAAATTGAATGGCCGGGGCGCTTACAGACTCTGACAAACCATCCATTCAATGAACTGGTACCGGGTCATTGGCAGGTCATCATTGATGGGGGGCATAACGATAGCGCGGGGATTGTTCTTGCCGAACAAATGCAGCAATGGCGGGCGGAAGATGATCGCCCCCTTCATTTGGTCGTTGCTATGGTCAAACGCAAAGACCCCATCGCCTTCCTAAAACCTCTCCTGCCTTATGTGAAAAGCTTGACGGTGACAGAGATTGAAGGCGAGTCTACGACGTACGCTTCCGACGATTTAGCAGCCATCGCACGTACGCTCGGATTTGAAAATGTAGCCACCGCCCCGACGGCGGAAACCGCTATCCAGCAGATCAGCGATCAAAAGGCCAAAAATGGCAGAATCCTGCTAACCGGCTCCCTTTTCTTTATGGGGAATATTCTGGCCTTTGATAAATAAATCAAAGAATTAACTTGTAATTTAGCAATTATTCTGTATTATCCATAACAATGATTATTCCTGTAAACAAATTGTTAGGTGCTTTTGAGGTGGCTGTTGGTGCGCCGACGGGCTTCTATGCAGAGCAAGTACTTCACAATCAAGGATTTTATCAGCTTGGTCGCCGTCACGATGCTGCTGCATGGACAAAGCCTGAAGCAGAGCAGGTTATTCGCATTTCTAGAGACTCGTTAGGCTCTACTGAATATTTCAAAATGGCCAAAGCCCACGAAGGCAATCCTTATTTCCCAATCGTATATGGCCAAGAGACGCTTAAATGCGGGGACCATATCTCTTGTATCGAAAGACTGGAAACTCCGGGTCACGCTGTTGTTCTAGCAGAATACAAGGAAGTTAAAGCCAAGCTGAGTGCCGGCGAGCCTATTACCGACTTGGAAAACAAGCGTAAATTAGAGATCGAATATCAAGCGGGCATGATAGCCAAACTGCATAATTTCTTCATGAAGCCAGAATCAGACTTAAATGTTGAAGAGCTACCTAATTTAGATGCTTTTCGCGAAGCAAGTATTGCCATGCTCAAACTTAGTGAAAAAATGAATTCGCAAGACTCACGTTATATCCCGCTTCCAGATATGAACCCATCCAACATTCTTTGGAGAAGAACAAGTATTGGCTTCCAACCAGTACTTTATGATTCTGTGAGTCGCAATCACGATACAGGCAGCTCAGAACTTACCCAAGCCAATTTGGTGCGCTCTCGATTCGATATGTCCCCCTTGTGATCGGCTAATTTATTAACTATCTGCCCCATTCTTTTCCTTTTTGCGCCTTGATCCCGTAGCTTTTGCCCTCTACATCTGGTGGGGTATTTAAAGGATTTCGAAATGACTCATAAAATTACTCTTGTTGATGATGACCGTAACATTTTGACTTCCGTTTCGATGGCCCTAGAGGCCGAAGGTTTCGGGGTGAAAACCTTCAATGATGGTGAAGAGGGCCTCAAAGGCATTGTCGCCTCGCCGCCTGATTTGGTCGTGCTCGACATCAAGATGCCGCGTATGGACGGGATGGAAGTCCTTTCCAAGCTACGTGAACAATCCGCCATTCCCGTCATATTCCTGACCTCCAAGGATGATGAGGTGGATGAGGTGATAGGCCTTCGCATGGGCGCGGACGATTACATCACCAAGCCGTTTTCGCAGCGTCTTTTGATAGAACGTATCCGCGCTTTGCTGCGCCGTCAGGATCTGCTGAAACAAAAAGAGGACGGCCCGAAAACAGCCGGCGAGCGTGTGCTGCGCGGCCATCTGGAACTGGACGATGCCCGCCATCTTTGCACATGGAAAGGCAAACCAGTCAACCTGACCGTCACGGAATACCTGCTTGTCAAGGCACTGGCTCAGCGTCCCGGCCACGTCAAGAACAGGGATCAGTTGATTGATATGGCGTATGGTGAGAATATCTACGTCGATGACAGAACCATCGATTCCCACATCAAACGGGTCCGCAAAAAATTCAAGGAAACGGATGCCGAATTCAACCATATCGAAACCCTTTACGGAATTGGGTATCGCTATAAAGAATAGTGCTGTCTTTCAGCCTGTGGGGCTTTTGCTGCGATTGATCCGCCGCAAAAAAAATCGCAACAGATTAGAATTCGACCCCAGCGGCAATCCCGATCAGATGAGCGGCCTGACGCTGCGCATTCTGGCCGTCAACATCATCGCCATCATGATTCTTGGTCTTGGTATTCTTTACCTTGGCCAATACACGGATTCTCTTGTGCAAGGGGAGATTGCCAGCCTTCGCTCCGAAGCTCAGCTTTTCTCGGGGGCTATTTCCGAAGGGGCCGTCCGTCCGGTCTATCAGATGTCGTCAACGCCGTTCGATCAGCCGCAGCAAATCGAAGCCATCAAACCAGAGCTCGCCCGCCGCATGGTACGCCGCCTTGGCGAAATAGGCTCCAGCCGTATCCGCCTCTACGCAATCGACGGCTCTGTATTGGCGGATTCGCACCAGCTCTCATCCGGTGGTGACGAGGTGGAAATGGAAACATTGCTGCCCACGCCGCAAAGAGTGACGTTCGATTCTCTTTTCACCCAATCAGCCAGCCGATTTCTCGATCTAATTCCGATGAAAACCCAGCTGACACCCTTTCCAGCAACCCAGCTTGGCAACATCTACACATTCCCCGATACGCAAGCCGCGCTTTCCGGCGTTGTGCAGGCCAGCGCATGGAAGAACAAGGGCGGCCGCATAGCCCTCACGGTTGCGGCCCCCATCCAAAAAGGCAAACAGGTGATGGGCGTTGTTCTTTTGCTGCGCGATGGGACAGAGCTAGAACGCTCGATCGCCGAAGTTCGTGTCGATGTCTTCCGCGTCTTCCTAGGCTCGCTCGGGATCACCGTTATGCTCTCGATCTATCTTTCAGGTCTTATTTCGCGGCCCTTGCAAAGGCTGGCCTATGCTGCGGAAATGGTCCGGCAAGGAAAAGGGCGCAACATCGAAATTCCGGATATGTCACACAGGAACGACGAAATCGGCGATCTTTCGATCGCTCTGCGCGACATGACCTATGCCCTCTTCACCCGCATGGATACGATCGAGCGTTTTGCGGCGGACGTAAGCCACGAGATCAAAAATCCGCTTACCAGTTTGCGAAGCGCGGTTGAAACGGCAAGCCGCATTACCGATGAAGACAAGCGCAGCAAATTGATGGAAATAGTGCAGCACGATGTGGCCCGCCTTGACCGCCTCATCACCGATATCTCCAGTGCCTCTCGTCTAGATGCGGAATTATCGCGCGAAGAAATGGGTAAGGTGGATCTTCCTGCCATGATGCTGCGCCTTCGCGACGCCTACAAGAAACCGCTCAAGCGGGTGTCGGACGACCATGACGGCGAAGATACCAAGATCGTGCTCGATATGCCGGAAAATAAGGATATTTTCGTTAAAGGCAACTGAGACAGT